>NZ_VOSM01000001.1:600000-900000 GCF_007997015.1 Lujinxingia vulgaris | reverse complement strand
GGAGAAAAGGGCCGCACAAAAGGAATTTGGAGATTTTGTTTTAAGAGTCATGGTCTTCATTGTGTTGTTGGGTGTGGCCGTCCTCGGATCCCTGGCCTCGAACGCGTCGCAAGAAGAACCGTTCGAACGCGAACACGATTGCGATACCACTGAGGCTCACGCCCACGATCAAGGGATCGGACGAACCTTTGACGAAGAGGAACGCGGCGAGGGCGAGGGCGTCGAGCACGATGGCAGTGACCAGCACGGGGGCACTCGCCTCGACCTCGGCGCGGAGATGACGCAGCACGCCCCAGTGAATCGCCATGTCCATCACGAGGTAGAAGATCGCCCCCATCGACGCGATCCTGGACAGGTCGAAGAGCGCGGCCAGCGCGGCGGCGATGACCACGGTGTACACCAGTGTGTGTTTCTGAATGTCACCAGGCATCCCGAAGTGGCTGTGCGGGATGAGGTTCATGTCAGTCAACATCGCGAGCATCCGGGAGACTGCGAAGACGCTCGCCAGAAGCCCCGATGCCGTCGCGATGATCGCGATGATGACGGTGAAGGTGGTCCCGTACCCGCCGATGGCGGGACGCGCAGCCTCAGCGAGGGCGTAGTCCTTCGCCCGGATCAACTCCTCGAGGGATAGGCTGGAGGCGACGGCGAAACAGACCGCAAGATACACGACCAGGCAGATCGCGAGCGAGATGACGATGGCTCGACCGATGTTCTTCTCGGGCTCGACGATCTCGTCTCCGCTGTTGGTAATGGTCGTGAAGCCTTTGAACGCCAGGATGGCGAGTGCGATCGCGCCGATGAAGTCGGGCGCCGCCGGATCGCCGGATGGTGGCCATGGCTGGATCTGAAGATCGACGCCGGAGGCTGCGACCGCGATTGCGGCGAACACGAGCAACCCACCGATCTTCAAGAATGCGCTCACGTTGGAGACGGTCCCGATGACCTTGTTCCCCGCGACGTTCACCCCGAACGCGACGGCGATCAGGCCCACCGCGAGGACGGGCACCCAAAAGTCTGGCACCTCGCCTGGGAAGAGCCGAAGCGTATAGGCGCCGAACGTCCGGGCGACGAGACTCTCGTTGATGACCATGGACAGGGCCATCAGCAACGACGCCGCCCCCGTCACCGTCGAGGGCCCGTAGGCCTTCTTCAGGATCATGGCGATGCCGCCGGCCGACGGATGGGCGCCCGCCACCTTGATGTAGCTGTAGGCGCTGAAGCCGCTGATGATCGCGGCGATGATGAACGCTGCGGGGAAGAGCCCGCCGGCGAGTTCGGCCACTTGCCCGGTCAGCGCAAAGATCCCGGCGCCGATCATCACGCCGGTGCCCATCGCGACCGTAGCGATGAGGCTCAGGCTTCCCTTCTCGTACTTGGCGGATCGATCCGTCATAGGTTTGACCTTCTCAGACGGAGCGCGTTGCCAATCACGGAAACCGAGCTCAAGCTCATCGCGGCGGCCGCGAACATCGGCGAGAGCAGGATCCCGAAGAACGGGTAGAGCACCCCGGCGGCGATGGGCACGCCGGCCGTGTTGTAGGCGAAGGCGAAGAAGAGGTTCTGGCGGATGTTCGCCATCGTCTGTCGAGACAGCTTGCGTGCGCGGACAATCCCGCGGAGGTCGCCCTTGACGAGCGTCACGCCCGCGCTCTCCATCGCGACGTCGGTGCCGGTGCCCATCGCGATGCCCACGTCGGCGAGCGCGAGCGCCGGCGCGTCGTTGATCCCGTCGCCGGCCATGGCGACAACCCGGCCCTCGCCCTGCAGCGACTCTACCTTGGCCGCCTTTTCGTCGGGAAGCACACCCGCGATGACCTCATCGATGCCCAGCTTGGCGGCGACCGCGCGGGCCGTTGTCTCGCTATCGCCGGTGAGCATGACCACGTGGAGCCCCTCCTCGTGGAGCGCCGCGATGGCCTCTGGCGTGCTCTCCTTGATGGGATCGGCCACGCCGATGATGCCGGCGAGCGAGCCGTCGACGGCGACGAACATCACCGTCTGCCCTTCACCCCGGAGCGCCTCGGCACGCTGCGATAGCGGCCCTGGGTCCACCCCAACTTCAGCCATCATCGCGAGGTTGCCGAGCGCGACGTCGTGTCCGTCGACGGTGCCGCGTACGCCTTTGCCCGTCACCGAGCCGAAGTCGTCGGCCTTGGGCAGCTCGTGCCCGCGCTCCTCAGCACCCCGGACGATGGCCTCGGCCAGCGGATGCTCACTGCCGCGCTCGAGGGCGGCGGCCAGACGCAGCAGCTCCGCCTCATCCATGCCGTCCGCGGGTTCGACCGCGACCAGCGCAGGCCGGCCTTCGGTCAGCGTCCCCGTCTTGTCGACGACCAGCGTGTCGACCTTCCGCAGCACCTCGATCGCTTCGGCGTTCTTGAAGAGCACCCCAAGCGATGCGCCCTTGCCCGTCGCCACCATGATCGACATCGGCGTGGCCAGACCGAGGGCGCAAGGGCACGCGATGATCAGCACCGCAACCGCGTTGATGAGGGCGTAGGCCATCGGGGGCTCCGGGCCAACGAGCGCCCACACGATGAAGGTCACGATGGCCGTGATGATGACCGCAGGTACGAAATAGGACGACACGACGTCGGCCAGCTTCTGGATGGGCGCGCGGCTCCGTTGCGCCTCGGCGACCATGGTCACGATCCGAGAGAGCAGCGTCTCGGCGCCGACCTTCTTGGCGCGCATCACCAGCCCCCCGGTGCCGTTGACCGTGGCCCCGATGACCTTGGCGCCGGGGCCCTTCTCGACCGGGATGGGCTCGCCGGTCACCATGGACTCGTCCACGTGGCTGGTGCCCTCGAGCACCTCGCCGTCGACGGGCACCTTCTCGCCTGGGCGGACGCGCAGACGATCGCCTTCGCGCACCTGGTCGAGGGGGACGTCCTCCTCGCTGCCGTCGTCGCGAATGAGCCGAGCCGTCTTCGCGGCCATGCCGAGCAGCTTCTTGATGGCGGCGCTGGTCTGACTTCGGGCCTTTAGCTCGAGGACCTGGCCGAGCAGGATCAGCGTCACGATGACGCCAGCCGCCTCGAAGTACACGGCGACCTCGCCGCCGTGACCGCGGAACGAGTCGGGGAAGATGCCTGGAAGGAGCGTGGCGATGAGGCTATAGACGTAGGCGACGCTGACGCCGAGCCCGATCAGCGTGAACATGTTGAGGCTCATGTTCTTCACCGAGCGAACCGCGCGCACGTAGAAGGGCCACGCCGACCAGAGACAGACCGGGGTGGCGAGCGCCAGCTCGATGAACGCCCGTGTTCGTCCGGGCAGGACGCTGGAGATCGGCTGGCTCGGGAGCATGTCGATCATGACGATGGCCACGAGCGGCAGCGAGAGTGCGGCGGCGAACCAGAAGCGTCGCGTCATGTCGCGCAGCTCCGGGTTGTCCTCTTCCTCGTCGAGCGTCACCGTGCGCGGCTCGAGGGCCATGCCGCAGATCGGGCAGTCACCCGGCTCGTCCCGAACAATCTCGGGGTGCATCGGGCAGGTCCACTCCGTCTTCGTCGCCAGCACCGGCACGCCCTTGGCCTCCAGCGCCATCCCGCACTTCGGACAGTCGCCCGGGCCGATCTGCTCGACCTCGGGGTGCATCGGGCAGGTAAACACCGTGCCCGCAGGTGCCGCGTCGGCCTCGTGGTCGTCCGGGTTGAGGTAGCGGTCGGGGTCGGTGGCGAACTTCTCTCGGCAGCGTCCCGAGCAGAAGCGGTACGTCTCGCCGTCGTGCTCGTGTCGGTGTTTGCTGTCCTCGGTGACCTTCATCCCGCAGACGGGATCTCGGAGCGCAGCGCCGTCACCGTCGCCATGCTTGTGATCGTGGTGGCAGCCGCCGTGTTCGTGGTCGTGATGGTGTTCGTGGCTCATGAGGTCCTCGTCAGCAGCTGCAGTTCTTTTCGAAGACCCGAACGAGCTCCGCGATCTTCGCTGCCCGGTCGTCCTCGTCGTCGCTCTCGAACGCGCCGGTGACGCAGGTCTGAATGTGGGACTCGAGCAGCATCTTGCTGACCTTCGCCAGGGCGGCGCGGGCCGCAGAGATCTGCATCAGCACGTCGACGCAGTAGCGGTCGTCCTCGACCATCTTCTGGATGCCGGACATCTGCCCGGCGACCCGCTTGAGGCGGGCTTCGACCTTCTCTTTCGTGTCAGGGCTCATCATGGGGCGTTTCCTCGGCAGCGCATAGTACCCATACCCGGGCAGGGGTATATTGGGCACAAAGGATGCCCGCGTCAAGGAGGCATTTTGTGGCCTCCGGCTGTCCCACTCTCACCGGGCTAACCATCGGCTCTCTGGTGTGAACCGGCTTTTCGGCGTCTGGAGGCGTCTCTGAGGCCCAAAAGCACTCAGAGAGCACCGTTCTCGGACCGACGACGAGCAGAGGTACTCTGGCGCCCCCCGACCAGAGAGCACCCCCGTCGACCAACGACCGCCCGCAAACCCGCGCCAGCAGGGCAAGAACGACAAGACCCCCGCCGACATCGCCGACGAGGGTCCTGTTAAATGAAAGGCCCAGGCTGACTAGCCTGGGCCTCATGAAGCTCCGGCGGTAGGATTTGAACCTACGACCAAGCGGTTAACAGCCGCTCGCTCTACCCCTGAGCTACGCCGGATTGTTCTGGCGGTCAGCGCCGCCGCGATGAGCATTATGTGCCACAACGCTCTCTTCGGTGTCAACGCACTTTTGATTTTTTTTATTCAGGACGCCCTCTCGAGAAGCCGAATCCACCCATAAACGTTTGAATTTCAGGATGTTGCCACGCCGAGTTGCTGAATGGCCCGACCTGCCCTTTTCACCCGCCTCGAAGATCGCGCTCAGAAGTACTGAAAAAAAGATCCGTTTTTCGCTCGCCCCCACCTCCCGGGTGCGCACCATCGGAGCTGCCGGATGACGAGGAGGGGTTCACCTCGCCAGACCACGAGCACGCTGTCTGCTTCGCCGAACTTCTCGCTCGCGCCTTCCACTGCCATCTGATCGTTGCGTCGTCCCCGCACCACCCGATGTGACACGTTCCTCGACGTCTCCTCATGACGCCCCCCTTGAGATTCGCCATGACCGAGCTCCAACCCAACTTCGACCTGCCTGCGGCTCTCGCTGCCCACGCCAAAGAGCGGCCCCACGCCACGGCCTGGCGCGCCGACGACCTGCGCGGCTCGGCGACCTGGCGCGAGTGGGCGACCATCGTCGATCGCCTCGGACACCTTCTCTCAGACGCCGGGGTTCGCGCCGGCACTACCGTCGCCTACTGCGGCACAAATCACCCCATTGCCTGGAGCCTGGCGCTGGCCTGCGCCCATTTAGGAGCATCCTTCTGGCCGCTGAACTACCGCTGGAGCTCACGAGAGCTCGCCGCAGCGCTGGGCGCCCTGCCCTTTGAACTCAGCGCCCTTGTCGTCGAAAACAACCTCGAAGAGACGACCCGAGAGGCCCTGGAGCGCGCGTCCGAGACGTCTTCCGAACATCGCGCGCGCGTCATGGAGCGCGACGCCCTGTGGGCCGACGTCGTGGGTGATGTCTTAGAGTGGAGCGCCTCGGGCATTGCTCCCACTCCCCTCGTCTCCAACCCGGCGGATGCCGCTCCCGACGACGATTCGGAAGATCGTCCCTGGCTCATCATGACCACCGGCGGCACCACCGGCCGCCCGAAGCATGTCGCCCACACCCGTCGCACCATCGCCCATAACGCCCGGCAATTTGCCACTATGACGCACCTTCGCGCCGACGAGCCGGTGCTTGTGGTCGCTCCCAACTTCCACGTCGCCGGTTTTAGCGCGCTTAGCGCCGCCGCGATCGCCACGGGCGCCCCCTTGCAGATAGCCTCCCGATTTGCCCCCGACGCCCTGCTCCCGCTCATCACCTCCGGTCGTGCACGCGCCGCGGTGATGGTCCCCACCATGTGGCGCGCCCTCTTCGACGCTGCCCGTCGCCAGCAGACCTCACTCGCCATGATGCGTTTTGGCATCTGCGGCGGCGCCCCCATGCCGCCCTCCTACGTCGAGATGGCGCGCGAGCTGGGCCTTGATCTCTTGCAAGGCTACGGGATGACCGAAGCCGGCCCGATGGTCACGCTGATGCCCCCGGGCATCCTCGGCGTCAGCGATCCTCGACAAGCCTCAGCCGGCGTCCCTCCTGCCGATGTCGAAGTCTGGATCGAAGACCCTCAAGGCAATCGACTCGCCACGGGTCACTCCGGGCAGATTGTGGTGCGTGGCCCCCAACTCGCCAGCGCCTATCTGGGTGACGCGCACGGCACGACGCAGTCCTTTCGCGACGGCGACTACCTCACCGGCGACTTCGGTCACCTCGACGACGAGGGCTTTCTCTATGTGGAAGGACGCCTCGACGATGTCATCATTAGCGGCGGCGAAAACGTCGCGCCCGCCGAAGTCGAAGCGCTACTGGTGGAACATCCCGACATCGCTCAGGCCGCCGTGCTGGGTATCGATGACAGCCACTGGGGACAACGCGTCGTAGCGATCCTCCATCCTGCGAACGTCTCGCAGCCGCCCGAATCGTCATCCATCATCGACCACCTGCGCCCGCAACTCGCCGGGTACAAGCTCCCTCGCGACCTTCGGTTTACCGACACCCTGCCCCTGACCCCGGCCGGAAAAGTCGACCGCCGCGCCCTTCTGGATCTCTGGCAAAAGCTCGCTACCCTTCCCTGAACGGCTACGATGGGTGCCTGTTCGCGGCAGCTCATGTGGACTTCTCCGGCCCTCAGCCGCCCCATCGTTGAAGCATCACCCCTAGAATTTTGGAGCAACCATGTCACTGAAAACACAACCCACCGACCAGAACCCCGCCGAAGTCCTCAACGCCGTCGAAGATCCGAAGCGCCGCGAGGATTGCCTGCG
This sequence comes from Lujinxingia vulgaris, assembly GCF_007997015.1. Taxonomy (NCBI): domain Bacteria; class Deltaproteobacteria; order Bradymonadales; family Lujinxingiaceae; genus Lujinxingia; species Lujinxingia vulgaris. Next base: position 893,138 of record NZ_VOSM01000001.1, on the reverse strand, counting down.
CCTGCTCGAAATCTTTGAAGAGGAAGTCGGCGCCCCGGCGGTGATGTGGGGCGACGCCATCGTGGGTTTTGGCACCTACCACTACGTCTACAAAAGCGGCCGCGAGGGCGACTGGATGCTGGCGGGGTTCTCGCCACGTAAACGCAACATCTCCCTCTACATCATGTCGGGCTTTGAGGGCGCAGAAGACATTATGGGCCGCCTGGGCAAACACAAGACGGGCAAATCCTGCCTCTACATCAACAAGCTCGCGGACATCGATGAGGGCGCCCTGCGCGAGCTCATTCAACGCTCCCTGACGGACCTTAAGAATACCTACGAGACGACGCCTGCATGAAGACCACGCCCCGTGGTCCCCAACCCAGGTTTCAACGCTTCATCACAAAAAAAACCGCGGGCCCATCGGGCCCGCGGCGTTCTCTCACCACACGATTGCGACGGCTTACCTCAGCCCTCAAACGCCGCGTCGGTGATCTCCATGCCGCGATCGATGATCGCAAAACCTTCGCGAAGCTGCTCTTCGGTGATGCACAGCGGCGGGTTGCACATAAAGCTCCCCCAACGCACGAAGGTAAAGAGCCCGTTGTCACGGAAGAACTGCCCGAGCTTCGTCATCGCCGGATGGCTCCCGTTAAAAGGCGCGATGCGCTCGCCAACGCTGTTCTTCTGCACGTCGATCATGCCGAACAGCCCCAACGCGCGGCCCTCTTTAAAGGAGGGGTGACGCTCCTTAAGGCGGTCCATCTCCTCGCGCATCACCGACTCCAGGCGAGCGGCGTTCTCGACCAGTTTCTCGTCGAGCATCACCTGAATCGAGGCCTCCGCCGCCGAGAGCGCAAGGCAGTGCGAGTTGTAAGTCAGACCGCCCCAGAAGGTGTTTTTCTTAAAATGCTCGGCGATGGCATCACTCACGCCCATCGCGCCCAGCGGGGCGTAAGAGCTGGTCAGGCCTTTGGCCATCGTGACGATGTCGGGCACCACGTCGTAATGCTCAAAGCCAAACATCTTGCCGGTGCGCCCGAACCCGCACATCACCTCATCGCACACCATCAGGATGCCGTACTTCTCCAAAAGCGCTTTGAGACCTTTGAGATACCCTTTGGGCGGCGGCTGAATCCCGTTGGTCCCGGTGATGGTCTCCACAAACATTGCCGCGATCGTGTCGGGCCCCTCGTACATAATGACTTCTTCGAGGTACTCGAGGTTGCGCGCGGTTTGCTCTTCTTCGCTCTCACCGAAGCTGTAGTGGTAAGGGCGAGGATCCATCACCTTGATAAACCCGGGGCTCCCGGGCTCGTTGGCCCAGCGTCGCGGATCGCCGGTGAGCTGCATCGTGGCGTTGGTCGCACCGTGGTAGCTGCGGTAACGGCTAAGGATCTTAAAGCGGCCGGTGTAGCTGCGTGCCGCCTTAATCGCGTTCTCGTTGGACTCCGCCCCACTCAGCGTGAAGAAAAAGGTGTTGATGTCGCCCGGTACGAGCTCCGAGAGCATCTTCGCGACGCGCGCGCGCACTGCGGTGGCGGTGCCCGGGTAGACGTAGGCCACCTGCTGAAGCTGCTGATGCATCGCCTCGATCACCCGCGGGTGACTGTGGCCGATGTTCACGCTCATCAGCTGACTGTTGAAGTCGAGAAAACGCTTTCCTTCGGGCGTGTAGAAGTACACGCCCTCGGCGCGCTCCACCGGGATCGGCTCGACGTTCTCACCGGCCGTCCAGGTGTACATGGTGTGCTTCTTACAGAGGTCGATCATGTCCTGAGATTCCATCGCATTCCTCGGGTCGCAGAAAAAGTTTGTGCCACACCCTGCCCGACGCTGCCGCGCCTCACGCACGAGGCACGGCAGCGACTTCACTCAGGACATCCAGGTCTCATCGGACTGAAGCTCCCACTTCACGGTGACCTTGCGCGGACGCGTCCAGAAGCGGAACCCGTCCATGCCGGTCATATCGCCGTGGCCGAACTTGCTGTCATTCCAGCCGCCAAACGCGAAGGGCTCACGCGGCACGGGCACGCCGATGTTCACGCCACACATCCCGGCCTCAAATCGGTTGATGGCTCGCTCCGCCACCGCGCCGCTGGTCGTGTAAATGCATGCGGCGTTGCCGAAGGGGCTGGCGTTTTCAATGTCGAGCGCCTTATCGAGCGTATCGACACGAATCACCGAGAGCACCGGCCCAAAAATCTCTTCGCGCACACACGCCATATCCGGGGTGCACCCATCGATGATGGTCGGCCCGACCCAGTAGCCCTCCGAGCCCTCAACCTTTGCGCCTCGCCCGTCGACGAGAATCGTCGCGCCTGCAGCCTCAGCCTCATCGATGTAGCGCACGATGCGGTCGCGCGACTCTTTCGAGACAACCGCACCGATGTCCTGACCGACAACGAGCGCGCGGGACTTCTCGGCCACATCGTCAAGAATGTGATCGACATTACCCACTGCCAGGAGCACAGACGCTGCCATGCAGCGCTGTCCGGCGCAGCCGGTATACGAGGCGACAACGTTGGCCGACGTCACCTCCGGAGAGGCGTCGGGCACGACCACCAGGTGGTTCTTCGCGCCGCCCAGGCCGAGCACCTTTTTGCCGGTCTCGGCGCCCCGGGCGTAGAGCAGCTTCGCGATCGGCGTGGAGCCCACAAAGGCCACCGCACCAATGCCGTCATGGTCGATGATCGCCTCCACAGCTTCTTTGCCGCCGTTGACGATGTTGAGCACCCCGTCGGGAAGACCGGCTTCTTTGAAGATCTCCGCCAGGCGCATCGCCCCGTAGGGCACCTTCTCCGAGGGCTTAAGAATGAAGGTGTTGCCAGCCACCAGAGCCTGCGGAAGCATCCACAGCGGCACCATCGTCGGGAAGTTAAAAGGCACGATGCCGGCGACCACACCCACCGCCTCGTGGATCACCTTGCAGTTGACCCCGCGGCTGACATCGAGCTGTCCGCCGTCGGCCATATTCTGCAGGGAGGCGCCCATCTCCACGCACTCGATACCCTTGAGCACTTCGCCGCGCGCCTGCCCGATGGTCTTGCCGTTCTCGTGCGAGAGCAGCCAGGAGAGCTCTTCGAGGTTGGCCTCCATCAGCTCTTTCACTTTGTAGAGCACCTGAGCGCGCTCACGGATCGGAAGCGCCTTCCACTCCGGCAGCGCCGCCTTCGCCGCCGCGTAGGCCTCCGCGACATCGGCCGCGCCGGAGTCAACCACCTTGCCCATGGACTTGCCATGGCGCGGGTTGATCACATTCTGCGTCGCACCGGTGCTCGCGGGCTTCCAGGCACCGCCGATCCAGTTATTGGCCTGCACATAGGGGGTAAACTCGTAGCCCCGGGTCGCAAAAGAAAGTTTCAACTCGCTCATCGCCTTGCTCCTTTTGTGTGGGTCATCCGACACCGCGCGCGCTGGCGCCCCGGTGAGTCTGAGGATCGACTCGTTGGCGCGCCGGCGCGCAGCGTCAGACCTGACATGTGTAGTGATAAAGAACTCCGGCGACGAGCCGGCGCAGACCGCGCGTCAGCTCATCTTCGGCTTACGCTTAAGAAACTCCCCGATGCCCTTCTGGCCCACGAATTCCCCGTCGCGCACCTGGACGTTGCCGCGCACCGTCACAAGCTCGCAGCGCCCCTGAACCTCGCGCCCCTCAAAGGGGTTGTAGTCCACGTTCATGTGGTGGGTCTCCACGCTGAGCTTCTCTTTGACCTCGGGGTCATAGACCACCAGGTCGGCGTCACTGCCGATCTGAATGGTGCCCTTCTTCGGAAAGAGCCCGAAGATTTTGGCCGCCTGGGTGCTGGCAGCATCCACAAAGCGGTGAATGTCCACGCGGCCAGTTTGCACGCCTTCGGTGAAGAAGACGCGCACGCGATCTTCGAGCGAGGGGATGCCGTTGGGGATCAGGCAGAAGTTATCCTCCCCCATGCGCTTCTGCTCCATGTCGAAGGGCGCGTGGTCGCTGCCAAGTGTGGCGATGATGCCTTTTGCAAACCCGTTCCAGAGCGGGTCCTGGTTGCTCTTGTCGCGCAGGGGCGGGCTCATCACGAATTTGGCCCCTTCGAAGTTGGGGCGCTCCGCATCGGTGTGGTCGAGCACCAGATGCTGAATGAGGGTCTCCACCCACACGTTGGCGCCGGCCAGTTGCGCGTCGACGGCCTCCTTGAGCGCCTCCTCACACGAGAGGTGCACGATGTAGCCCTCCGCCCCGGTGGTGCGCGCAAGGTTGCAGAAGTGCCGTGTGCCCTCGGCCTCCACATAGGTGGGGCGGCTGGGCTCATGCCACTCGGGGCCGATCTTGCCCTCGGCGACGAGCTTCTTCTGCAGGGTGTCGATCATCTCGGAGTTTTCGCAGTGCGCGGTGACCACCACGCCCAACTCTTTTGCGAGCTTCATCACCCCCAGCAACGCTGCATCATCCACACCCAGCGCACCGCCGTAGGCCAGAAAGACCTTGAAGCTGGTCACACCACGGCTGACGATCTCGCGCAGCTCGCGCTCCACCTCTTCGTCAAAACGCGTCACCGCCATATGCCATGTGAAGTCCGAGCAGGCTTTGCCCTGCGAGACCTCCTGCCAGGTGTTGAAGGCGTGAAGCGGCGACTCATCGCGCTCCGGGATGCAGAAGTCGATCAGCGTGGTCGTGCCCCCGCAGAGCGCGGCGACGGTGGCCGACTCATAATCGTCGACGGCCATCGTGCCCATAAAGGGAAGGCGCACGTGGGTGTGCGGATCAATAAAGCCCGGGAACACATACTTGCCCCGGGCATCGTACTCCTCAACACCGGCCGGAACATCCAGGTTGGGGCCGATGGCTTTGATGGTGCCGTCTTCACAGTAGATATCCGCCACGTAGCGCTGGCTGGCGGTGACGATCTCTCCGTTACGAATGACAAGCTGCGACATGCAAACCTCATCTCGGGGGGGAATCTTTTTTCAGACTTTCGGCGGCCGCGCCATCGTCCGCCACACGTCGATTCGACGAGGAGGTCGGGCGATGAGCGGCGAGCCGGATTAACGCTCGTAGGTCGGTCGTGGGGCCAGGACGCCTTCGCCACTGGAGTACTCCTCCCAGCTGCAGGGCTCAAAATCGTTGGGAATCTGGACCATCTCGATGCAGCCATCGACCGGGCAGACCAGGCTGCAGAGGTTGCAACCGACACAAGCATCGGGCTTAACCTCAACAAAGGTGCGGCCGTCATCGCGGCGCTCCGAGAAGATCGCCTGGTGCGCGCCGTCTTCGCACGCCGTGTAGCAAAGCCCGCAGCCGATGCACTTATCCTGATCGATGCGCGCGTTGACCACGTAGTTCAAATCGAGCTCTTTCCAATCGTGGATGCGCTCCAGGCTGATGCCGCGGAGCTCATCGAGCGTCATCGAACGCTCATCGAGGTAGTTGGAGAGGCCGTCACACAGGTCTTCAATGATGCGGAAGCCGTAGTGCATCACTGCGGTGCAGACCTGCACCGACGTCGCGCCCAGCGCGATGAACTCCACCGCATCCTTCCAGTTGCTCACGCCACCAATACCGCTGATGGGCAGCCCCAGGGTCTCCGGGTCGGTAGCGATTTGCGAGAGCATGTTGAGCGCGATCGGCTTGACCGCCGGCCCGCAGTACCCGCCGTGCGACGACCACCCGTTGACCGTGGGGCGCGGAGCGAGCGTGTCGATATCGAGCCCGATAACGCTGTTGATGGTGTTAATGAGGCTGACCCCGTCAGCGCCGGCGGCCTTCGCCGCGCGCGCCGGATAGCGGATGTCGGTGACGTTGGGCGTCAACTTCACCAGCACCGGCACTGTGGCCACCTCTTTGACCCACTCAGTGATCTGCTGGCAGTACTCGGGCACCTGCCCCACCGCCGCGCCCATGCCGCGCTCGGACATTCCGTGCGGGCAGCCGAAGTTCAGCTCCAGCCCGTCCGCCCCGGCATCCTCGGCCTTTTTGACGATCTCGTGCCAGGCCTCGCGCTTCGACTCCACCATCAGGCTGACGATGATAGCGTTGTTCGGAAAACGCTTCTTAACCTCGTAGATCTCCTTGAGGTTCACCTCCAGCGGGCGGTCGGTGATGAGCTCAATATTATTGAGCCCCACGATCTTCTGGCCGTTGAGGTCCATCGCCCCGTAGCGCGACCAGGTGTTGACGATGGGTTGACCCAGGGTCTTCCAGACCGCCCCACCCCATCCGGCTTCAAAGGCGTTGGCCACCTGGTAACCGGTGTTCGTCGGCGGCGCCGAGGCCAACCAGAAAGGGTTGGGCGACTTAATGCCCGCGATATTGCAGCTCAGATCGGCCATCACTCGGCTCCTTCAAGGGTTTGGTGGATGCTCAATGCGGCGCGTTTTCCTTCGGCAACGGCGTTAACGACTTCTTTGCCGCCGCTGACGCAGTCTCCTCCGGTCCACAGCCCTTTGACGCTGGTGCGGCCGTCCTCATCGGCGATGACTTTGCCCCGCGCGTCGAACTCCAGACCGTCGATGGTCTCAAAGAAGCCCACGCGTTTGGCCTGGCCGGTGGCACGAAAGACCCGATCGACATCGAGCACAAACTCCGAGCCGGGCACAGGCTCAAGCCGTCCATCGGCGTCGCTGCGTGTCTTCTGGCACTTCAGACCAATGACACGGCCGTACTCTCCGAGGATCTCCACGGGCATCGACTCGAGCACGAAGATGCCGCCATCCTTACGCGCGAGTTCCTGCTCATGGGCGTAGGCTCCCATGCGCTCTCGGGTGCGGCGGTACACCATATAGACCTTCTCCGCGCCCAGACGGCTGGCCTGGGTCACGGCGTCAATCGCGGTGTTGCCCCCGCCGATCACCGCCACGCTCTTTCCTGCGAGAGAGACGTCGTCTTTGGGGCGAGTTTTGAGCTCGGCGATGAAGTCGAGCGCATCCTCGCTGCCTTCGAGATCTTCGCCGGGGATGCCCACTGGCGAGACCCCGCCCAGGCCCACGCCCATAAAGACGGCGTCGAAGTCTTCAAAGAGCGAGGCCACCGAGACGTCCACGCCCACCTCGGTGTTGCAGCGGATGGTCACACCGAGCTGCTTCACCCATTCGATCTCGGCCAGGGCCGTGGCGTAATCCATCTTGTAATCGGCGATGCCGTAGGTGTTGAGCCCGCCGGGCTGATCGGCCTTCTCAAAGACCACAACCTCATAGCCCAGCTGCGCGAGCTCGGCGGCGCAGCCCAGGCTGGCCGGGCCGGCCCCGATGCAGGCCACCTTACGACCGTTGGAAGGCGCCGCCGTAAAGAGAGCCTTCTCGCCAAGCACCACCGGATCGGTGGCGTAACGCTGCAACCTCCCGATCTGAATCGGCTCCTCGTGCAGGTCGTGCAGCACGCACGCCCCCTCGCAGAGCTCCTCGGTCGGGCAGACCCGCGCACAGGAGGCGCCAAGGATGTTGGCCTCCAGAATCACCCGCGCAGAGCCGCGGAGGTTGTCGCTGGCGATCTTCTTGATGAACCCCGGGATGTCGATGCTCGTCGGGCACTCCCGGATGCAGGGCGCGTCGTAGCAGTTCAGGCAGCGGTTCGCCTCCACCATCGCCGCGCCGCGCTCCATCGGGGGTTTGTAATCCGCGAAGGGCGATGCACTCAGCCCGCTTCCGTCAGTCATCGTTGTTGCCTCGTCGTCTTGGGGTTCATGAAGACTTTCAGCGCTCTTTCCATCGTATGCCTTGCCGGCCGTCCAGGCCAAAAGCCTTCTGCCAGCTCAGCCTTGCTCCGGGCCACGCGTCAGCGGTAGCCTCAGACGTTCTTACAACATCCCGGGCCGGCTCGGCCTCTGCCTGCGCTGAATCACTGGCGAGCGCTCGGAACGTCGCGGCTGCTGCGTCGGCCCACGTCCAGCCCCCAAACGCAGGCCAGGCTCGCCGGTCATCGCGTACGTCGTACAGGTCGAAATACACCCTTCGTGTTGTGCAAGGGGCCTAACCTAATCCGAGGCCTCTCACACTGTCAAACTCGGCTCGGCTCTGGCGGCGGGCCCCCATTCGGAGCGCCTATGTTCGCACCTGATCCCACACTCATCAATGAGGACATCGCGCCGACGCCTCCCGAGGGTCGCACCTGGTCGGTGCTCAACATGGCCGCGTTGTGGATCGGCATGGTCGTCTGCGTGCCCACTTACATGCTGGCTGGCGGTCTGGTGCAAAACGGGATGAACTGGTGGCAGGCCGTGCTCACCGTGTCGTTGGGAAACCTGATTGTGCTCATCCCGATGCTGCTCAACGGCCACCCGGGCACCAAATACGGCATCCCCTTTCCGGTGCTCTCCCGCGCGAGTTTTGGCATCTACGGCGCCAACATCGCCGCGGTGATGCGCGGGCTTGTGGCCTGCGGATGGTTCGGCATTCAGACCTGGATCGGCGGCGCGGCGGTCTACCAGCTCCTCGATGTGGTCTTCGGCTGGGGCGGTGGCGAGGCGCTGCCGGTGCTGGGGATCAACGCCCTGCAGTTTGCGTGTTTCATGGCCTTCTGGCTCTTGCAGGTCATCGTGATCTGGCGCGGCATCGAGTCGATTCGCGTGCTGGAGACCTGGGCCGCCCCCTTTCTGGTGGTCATGGGCCTGATGCTGCTCGGCTGGGCCTATGTCAAAGCCGAGGGATTCGGACCGATGCTCTCCGCCCCCTCGCAGTTCGGCCCGGGCCAACCGAAAGAGGGGCAGTTCTGGTCGGTCTTCTTTCCCTCGCTGACGGCCATGGTGGGCTTCTGGGCCACGCTCTCGCTGAACATCCCGGACTTCACCCGCTACGCGAAGTCACAGCGCGACCAGATGCTCGGTCAGGCCATCGGGCTTCCCACCTTCATGACACTTTTTTCGTTTATCGGCGTGGCGGTCACGTCGGCCACAGTCGTGATCTACGGTGAGGCGATCTTCGATCCGACCGTGCTCCTGGGCCGCATGGGAGGCGGACTTTCGATTGTGGTGGCGCTGATTGCCCTGACGCTCGCGACCCTCTCCACCAACATCGCCGCCAACGTGGTCAGCCCGGCCAACGCAGTGATCAACCTTCGCCCGCAGCGCTTCTCTTTTCGCATGGGCGGCATGGTCACCGCCGGGTTGGGCATGGCGATCTTTCCCTGGAAGCTGTTGGAGAGCGCCGGAAACTATGTCTTCGTCTGGCTGGTGGGCTACTCGGCGCTTCTTGGCGCAATAGGCGGGGTGATCATCATCGACTACTTCGTGGTGCGCAAAACCGAGCTCGACCTCAACGGCCTCTACCAGCCGCGGGGTCCCTACTGGTACCGCGGTGGATACAACCCGGCGGCGATGGTTGCCCTGGCCGCGGGCATCCTGCCCTGCGTACCGGGCTTTCTGGGCACGGCGGGCATCGTGGAGGCCAGCGCTGTACCCGCGATCTTCATGACTCTCTACACCTACGCCTGGTTTGTGAGCTTTGGTCTGGCCAGCACGGTCTATCTGGCGCTGATGCGGCGGACATCTCGCCAGTCCCTCCCTGGCTGAAGGCCATCGTGGGTTCGGCAGGACTAAGCGAGGGCGCCGGTTCGTTGAGGCCAGCGGCGAGCCCTCGCTCGCCACCTCACACTTGCCGCCGAACACACGTTGTATGGAGCTGCCATGACCTCCCAGACCTCGCCATCACCTCTTCCCAACCCCGAGATCTCCGACGCCGCCCGCGAGCGCATCTTCTCGCCACTGCACTTTCGGGGCGGGCGCAAGGCTCAGAACCGACTGTGGCTTGCGCCGCTGACCAACCAGTCCAGCCACGAAGATGGATCCCTCTCCGACGACGAGCTGGCCTTTCTCGAAGCCCGCGCCGCCGGCGGGTTTTCGGTCATCGAGTCCTGCGCCACCCACGTCTCACGCGACGGTCAGGGGTGGCCTGGCGAGTTTGGTATCTTCGATGACCGCCTGGTGGACGACTGGAGGCGTGTGGCAGACGCGGTGCACGCGCACGACGCGCTGCTCATCCCGCAGATCTTTCATGCTGGCGAGCGCGCCAACACGGAGGTCTCCGGCCAGCAGGCCTGGTCGGCCAGCGCCCACGAGGAGCGCGACGTGCGTGCGGCCACCGAGGCCGACATCGCGCGCGTCATCGACGACTTCGCCCGGGCCACGCGCCGCGCGTACGAGGCCGGCGCCGACGGCGTGGAGCTGCACGGCGCGCACGGCTACCTGCTCTGCCAGTTTTTGAGCCACACCCGAAACCAGCGCACCGACCGCTGGGGCGGCTCGCTGCAGGGGCGCTCACGGTTGATCCGCGAGGTGATGAAGGCCTGCCGCGCCGAGGTCCCCGACGACTTCATCATCGGCGTGCGCCTCTCGCCAGAAGACTTCGGCGCGACCATCGGCATCGACATCGACGAGTCCATTCAGACCGCAACGTGGCTTGTGGAGGACGGCGCACAGTTCATTCACATCTCATTATGGGACGTCTTCCAGCCCTCCAAAAAGTACCCGGACACCCATCCGCTCACCCTCTTTCGCGAGGCCCTGCCCGCCGACATTCCTCTCATCACGGCCGGCCACATCTGGAGCCTCAACGACGCGCTGGTCACGCTGGAGCACGGCGCCGACGCCGTCGCCCTGGGCCGCTCGGCGATTGCCAACCCCGACTGGCCCCGACAGGCCCGCCAGCCTGGCTTTGAGCCGCGCCGCCCGCCTCTGAGCCCCGAGGAGCTGCGTGCACGCGCGCTCGGTCCGATCTTTGTCGACTACATGCGCAACTGGAAAGGGTTTGTCAGCTGAGCTGTGAGGCAGCCACACAACCTCGCGATGTGACTTCTCGAAGACGGTGTTCACTTTGCCCGACAGGCCGTTTCAACCCACCTGTTGTTCAAAAGGAGTACCGCATGAATCGTCGTTTGATGGTGTTGCTGATCACCTCTTTTGCGTTGGCCTCCACCCTGGCCTGTTCTTCATCCTCCTCGACGCCCGATGAGGCTCCGAGTGAGTCCCAGACGAGCGAAGCGTCGGATGCAGAGTCGACCGAATACTCCGAGGCCATGGCGCATGAGCATCACGATGACGCCCCGACGCCCTCCGACCCCAACCGCCCTCAGCATGTCGAGGGCGTTGAGGCAATCAACGTCGCCTACCACCAGGGGCTCAATGGCGCCGTTGAGGGCTACCTGGCCACCCCCGAAGATCTCGAACCGATCTCCGGGGTGGTCATTGTGCACGAATGGTGGGGTCTTAATGACAACATCCGCGCCATGGCCGAACAACTCGCCGCGGAAGGCTACGCTGTGCTTGCCGTCGATCTCTACGACGGCAGCTCCGCGCAGACGCCCGATGAGGCCAAAGCCCTGATGGAGAGCGCCAGCGCGAACTCGGATGCGCTCGTCGCCAACATGACCAGCGCCGTCAACTTTTTGCGCGATGAGCTCAACGTCACTTCGATCGCCACGCTGGGGTGGTGCTTCGGTGGCGGTCAGGCCTTCAATGCGGCGGCCGCTCTTGGTGATCAGGTCGACGCGGCGGTCGTCTATTACGGCTGGGTGCCCACCGAAGCCAGCATGGTCGCCCCGGTTGAGGCCCCGGTGCTGGGTATTTTTGCCGAAGAAGACGGTGGCATCCCCATGGAGCTTGTGCGCGGCTTTGAGTCCGCCATGGATGAAGCCGACCGCGAGCTTGAGCTGCATATCTTCCCCGGCGTCGACCACGCCTTTGCCAACCCCTCGGGCAACAACTACGACGCCGAGAGCGCACAGAAAGCCTGGGAGCTGACCATGGCCTTCCTCGACGAGCATCTCGCCAACTAACCGTCAGGGCACCTTACCGGCACGCGGCCTGGCGCGCGCGCCGGATCCCCGAATCACCGCACACATCAAGGCCCAGGGGTTGTCATCAACGGAGCACCCGCGCATACTCCGCCTCACGAACCCCTCCCCGTGAACCTTCTGCCTTGATGTGACCATGAACCAACTCAAGATCCTGATCTGCCTGCTCCTCCTCGCCATCACCGCCTGCGACAAGGAGAGCAGCGAGACCGAAGCCTCTCAGACCTCCCCGGCCACCGAGGAGAGCAGCGTGGATAACGCCGAAGAACCCCAAGCTCCCGAAGAGCCCGCCGCGGAGGCGCCCGCCTGGGCGAAACTTCAACTCCATGGCGCGATGCAACGGGTGAACCTCGACAAAGACCTCAGCGCCACGGTCAAAGTTGCCGACGCCCTGTCCGAAATGAACCACGGGGTCGGCGCCGTCGGGGGGCTGCTCGGCGAGGTCACGGTGATGGATGAGCACATCTACGTGGCCCGTTCGGGTGGCGACGAGGTGGGTTTTGACCATTATGAAAACGCCGAAGCTCTGGGCGATCTCGACGCCACGCTGCTCTTCGGCGCAAAGGTCGATGAATGGCAGGAGCTGGCGCTGGAGGAAGGCACCGACCGCGATACCCTTGTTGCAAAGCTGGAGGGCTGGCGTGAAGCCAACGCGCCGGGCCAGCCGGTCCCCTTCCGCGTGGTCGACCCGGCGGCCAACGTCGACTGGCACGTTGTCGACGCCACCCGCTTCCCCGAGGGTGGCGCCGCGAACTGCGAAGAACGCAAAGAGCTGAGCCACAAGTTCAATCACAGCGGCGTGGAGGTCACCCTCATCGGCATCTACACCACCGACCACACCGGCGTGGTCGTCGACCACACAACCCCGATGCACGCTCACGTCATCCTGAGCGCCGGCCCCAGCGGGCACCTCGATAGCTTCACCCTTTCGGAAGGCGCGCGCCTGATGGTCCCGGCCACGCCCTGAACCTCGATCGCTCGCATCGCGATGTCTCACACGTCATGATGTGCAGAGGCGTGGCGCCCGAGCGCCGCGCCTCTTTTGATGGCTTCAATGTGTCGCGCACACGCCTGGAGGTCGCTCATGATGATGAAAACCGCCGTTCACAGCGTTTTACTGGCCCTTTTTGTTGTCCTGGTTTTGGCAAACCCTGCTGCTGCTCAGCAGCAAAACCCCTTCACCAATGGCACTGTGGCCGAGAGTAAACGTCTGGGATCAGCGTTTCGCACCGGTCGCTGGAACACGGGCATCGACGCGAGTTTTGCGCGAACCAGCGCATCGAATGAGCTCCCCTCAGGTCAGGTCGCGAGCGACGCGACCCTTTTTCTGCGGGTCGATGGCTCAGTCGGCGTGATGGTGGTCAAACGCCTGGAGGTCGGCGCGAATATCGGCCTGCTGGTCCGTCGGCTAAACCGCGACGAAGAAGCCGCGGCCACCGAGACGGCGCTCACCATCCAACCGATGGCGCGCTACCACCTCCCGATGACCGACCGCTTCTCCACCCATGTGCACGTCTCGCTGGGCCCCTACTTCGGGGGCAGCACCCGGGAGATCACCATCGTTGAGGGCGATCAGCAGCGCCGCGCTGAAGAGCGCACCCGCACCCTGGGGCTAATTACCTCCACCGGGCTCGGCGTGGGCTACCGCGTCTCCGAAGGCTTGCAGGTGCGTTTCGGGGTGGACCTGACCTGGCTGTGGGGCCGCGAGCGCCTCTCGACGAGCGACACGTCCCTGAGCGTGACCACCACTCACATCGGTACCAGCGCCGGGCTTCGTTACTTCTTCTAGCCCGGGCACCTCGCCTCGACGAACTTCGAATCGCAACACGCGATCACCCGCATATCAAAAGGGTGAGTCGGGGGTCGACCGCCGGGTTGCCCCCCATTTGCCCTTTCAACCGGACGGGACGCGCCCGACGATGGCCCTTACTCCTCGTGCTCGCGTTCGTACTCGGCGCGGGCGTCGCGGCGCGCCTTTTTAAAGAGCTCTTTTGCCTGCTCGGTGCTCACCCCGTCGATAAAGTATGCCGCCGAGGCTCGACCCACTCCGCGGGTGCCGGCAAAAGCCACTGCCGCCGAGACCACGCTGCCAAAGCCAGGCATGACTTTGACCAGCCCCCGCGCAACCTCACGAAGGGCCATCGCGGCGCCCACGTTTGCGCCCAGCGCACCGAGAAACTCCCCCGCCGTGCGCAGCTCCATGCGGCGGCCGGCCACATAGCCGATGCCCACCACCAGGCTGACCTGCAGCGAGGTGATGGGCCCGATATCCGCAAGAGGCAGCGGCGTGAGCGCGACCCCGGCGGTGATCCCGGAGACCACCGTGGTCAGACGATCCGCCATGCGGTGCTGTAACCCTCGAACCTGACTGAGCCGCACGAACTCCACCCGGGCCTGCTCGGGCAGCTCATCGAGTAAAAAATCAAGTAACTCCTCAACTCGCCAGCGCTCGTCGGCGCGGCGAGTGCCGTCGCGCCGCCAGGACTGGTAGGCGGAGACGCCGTGCACGCCCACCAGCTGGTCCCGCAACGCGGTGCGCCCGCGGATCTTCTGCGCCAGGTCCTGCTCAACGCGCCGCACCCGGGCGAGCTTCTCCTGGAGCTCGTCGGCATCCTCGTCGTCGGGTGCGTGGAGGTTGACGTTCTTGGGCTCCAGCTCGTCGCAGTGGGTGATCACGGCCACCAGGGGCACGCGGTAGCCATAGCGCTCGCGCACCTGCTGGCTGACCACCTCCAGCCCGTCGAGGTCACCGTCGACGGCGGCGTCGATCTCCTTGGCTTTGATCAGAAAGAGCAGCGCGTCGGGGGCCTTCTCTTCAATGGCACGGGCGATGCTCTGCTGCGCGTCCTCATCGGCGCTGGCCTCCTCCGGGGCGCTGCCCTCCTGCAGGCCGCGGGTATCGAGCATCTCCAGGGTGCCCAGGCCCCCCTCATAGCTCCACCAGGTGCCCCGGGCGGTGGTGGCCTTCTCGTGGCCCACCTCGGCGACGGGCTCGCCGAAGATCGCGTTGACCAGCGAGGACTTCCCGGCGCCGCGTCGACCCACCAGCACAAATCGCGGGGGGCGTTGCTCTAACAAAAGTTCGCGCAGCTCCCCCAGGTGCTCGCGTAACTTACGCGCCATCGGCTCGGGCACCTTTTCGAGCATCTCCTCAATGCGCACAACCTGCTCGGTGAGCTCTTCGCGCAACGTCATCACAACCTCCTTCGAACCATTTAAACCACGCCCGCCCTGGCGGTGACTATATTCAGTGGCGAGCCACTCTCGGGGCGCTCCCGGCGCGAGTGCCCTTCACGTTCAGGCTGCACCGAGGATGTTATGGAAGTGAACATTGCCACAGTCCTCTTCATCGCCATCCCCGTCATTCTCCTGGCGCTGGGTTTTGTCGCCGTGCTCACCAAAGAGAAGCATGAGCAATCCGACGAGGATCCCCGCGATACCATCGACCCCGAGCTTCGCGATCTGCCCCCCTTTCACGATTGAACCTCAGAGCCGCCGTCCGACGACCAGGGCTGCCTCAACCTGCGTGTCGAAGGTGCGATCGCGCCAGTAGGTGTCGATGGCCCGGGCGATGTAGCCCAGCACACCCTCGCGCTCGGCGCCTCGAATGGCCCCGGACCAGTGCGCAAAGAAGGTCTCCTGGATCAGCGGCGACTGTAAAAAGTCCCGTCCGCTGGCAAAGGAGAGTTCCCAGCGGACCTGCTCCAGCGTGAGGTCGTGGAGCCCGGCGCTGCGCGCGCTCCGGGCCAGCGCGCCGGCGTCGACGAGCGTGCGGTCGCGAAGCTCTCCCAGCCGATCCAGCGCCTCGTGAAGCCCCTGGGCGCGCAGCGCCTCGTCGAGAAGATCATAAAAGGCAGCAAAACTTCCCGACGTCGGCAGCGCGGCCATCACGCTGCCCCCGCTGGCGGTCACACGCGCGAGCTCTCCCAACCCCTCATCGAGCTGGCGACGGGTCACCAGGCCATGCAGGCAGATAGACGCGCCGAAGACCTCATCGGCATAAGAGAGCGCGTTGACGCGCTGCTGCACAAAGAAGATGCGGCGCTGCTCGGCCTCACTGATGCGCTCGCGGGCGCAGTCGAGCATCGGGGCGTGAGAGTCCAGCGCCATCATGCGCGTCTCGTCAGGGAGGCGCTCCAGCCAACGGCTCACCACCTCGCCACAACGCGACTCCGCCGAGAGGACCGTCTTATCCTCCACCCGGGGGAGCAGCTCCGCGCAGGCGTTGAGCAGCGGCACCGTATAGAGGCGCTCCACCACCTCGCGGTGCGCGCGCACAAGCGGGCTCTCCAGCGTCTGACTCATCTCGCCTCGAAGTGGCGGTAGCCGCCCTGCGCAAATGTTACCGGCTCCCCGTCAGGTCCCAGCACCACCATCCCCTCATCGGGGGAGCGGACCTCGCCAATATCGTGCACATCCCAGCTGTGGCGCCGGGCCATATCCCAGATCTTGGGCATGCGCGCCGGGGGGATGGTCATAAGGAGCTCGTAGTCGTCGCCGCCGGTGAGCATCAACTTGAGGATGTCGACACCGTGCTCTTCCCGCAGCAGCACCAGCTCGGGATGGTGCGGCAGGCTGTACGCCTCAAGGCGCGCGCCGACTTCGCTGGCTTTGAGGATATGCCCCAGGTCCTGGACCAGGCCGTCGCTGACATCGATCATCGCCGAGGGCACTCCGTAGAGCCCCAGCAACGCGCCGGCGCGCACCTGGGCGCCCGGGCGACGGTGAGCGCGCAGCGCTTCGGCAAACTGGCCCGCCTCCACCTCGACCTCACCGCTTAAGATCGACACCCCCGCAGCCGCCAGGCCCGTCTGCCCCAGCAGCACGATGCGGTCTCCGGGCACCGCGCCGCGGCGCAGCACCGGACCGGCCGGAGAGGCCTCCCCCATTAAGGTCATGGTGAGCACGATCGGACCGTGCGTCGCGCTCAAATCCCCGCCGCCGGCGGAGACCTCAAAGCTCTCTGGGACCAACGCGCGCGCCGCATCTTTGATGCCTTCGAGCACCCCTTCCGGCCACTGAGGGTCCAGATCGGCGGGAAGCGCCATCGAGAGAAAGAACGCTCCCGGACCGCCGCCCATCGCCGCGATGTCGCTCAGGTTGCTCGCCAGCAACTTCCAGCCCACATCCTGCGGGCTGCTCCAGTCGCGCTTGAAGTGCACGCCTTCGACCATCGTGTCCATCGTCACCAGGTCAAAGCGCCCCGGATCGAGCACCGCGCCGTCATCACCGATCCCCACGGCCACCCCCTCAGGGGCACCAAAAAGCTCGGCGATACGGGCGATGAGTTCAAATTCGGTGGTCATGGAACGCGACCCGGGCTACGTGCGGGAGGAGGCGAAAAAAAGGCGGCAAAGAATCGATAAGACATGTGGCGATGCCTAGCATTTATCCCAGAAGACCGCCGATAACAAAAGTAAAATCAGGGCGCACAGCCCCAGCGTGATGGTCATCAGCAGGCCGCGTAGCCGCCGTACGTCCTTGCCGAAGTTCTCGGCGCTGGCCGCAGCCTGGCCGGCGGCCACCGTCACGCGCGCCTGCAGGGCGATGGCGAGGCGCCGGAGCGCGTCGAGCGCGTGGGGGTCATCCGGCCGCTCGACCAGGTAGAACCGCAGCCGACTGATCCCCGCCTCAACAAGCCCTTCGGAGATGGCGAGCTCAGCAACATACCGCATTGCCTCCGGATCGCCGTCTTCGGCGCGCGCCCAGGCGGCGTTGAGGCGAAGAAACGCGTCGTCCTTACCCGGCGGCGCCTGCTCCCAGGGGGCGTGTCCCGGAGCGTAGCGGTTGGCCTCACTCTGGCTCAACCCGCAGCGCTCGCAGTGGTCGGCGCCGGCCACAAGGTGCGCGCATTTCGGGCACCGAGGCCCGGCGCCGGAGACCGGAATGAGGCGAGCCATCGCCGCCTCAACGACCCCCTCGGCCAGAGACGCGCCGGGAGTTGCGACTGACCTCTTTTGAGGCGCCACCCCCTGCTCCGCGTCGCTGCGGGAAGCGGCCCGGGCGATAGGCCCGGCGTGCGGCGAGGCGTCACCATCGCGGCTCTGCGCGTCGGCTGAGGCGTCGGTTGTGCCGCCGACCTTCAGCACATTGGCGTGGCCGCAACTCGCGCATACGAGCTCCATGCCCTGATCCGCGGCACGAACCTCGGAGGCCGGCCCCACCTCTTTGCAAACGTCGCAACGAATCTCCACGCTCACTCCCTGGCAAACACGCCCAGTACGTCCAGAAGACCGCCCACCTCAACCGGGGCGGGCACAAAGGTCAACGCAAACATCGCCATTCCGGCACCGAGCATCCACGCTTTTGGTAGCTTTATGGGCTCACCGCTCAGCATCGGCGGGTGTTTTAGCCCCATCGCCCACAGAAGCCCCGCAAAGAGCAACCAGCCCGGGAACGCCAGAAGTCCCATGCCGACGAGAAGTCCGAACGCCGCATAGCTCACAAAACGCGCACGCTCGCCAAGCACCCCGTAGACCAGGTGCCCGCCGTCGAGTTGCCCGATGGGCAAGAGGTTGAGCGAGGTCAGCAAGCACCCCACCCAGCCGGCGAGCGCCACCGGGTGCAGCGCGACCTCATGATCGGCGGGAAGCGCGCCGTGGTGCCAGGCGATCATCGCCTGCATCAGCAGGCTATCGCCCAGGCGCATCACGCCCTCGGCGTCGCCGGCGCTCAGCGGCTCCACATTTGAGATGCCCACGCCGATGGCGAGCACTCCGACTGTGACGACAAACCCGGCGACCGGTCCCCAGCCTGCGACCGCCATCAGGTCGCGGGCGCACACGCGGGTCCAGCTCAGCCGAATGAACGCGCCAAACGTCCCGAAGAAAGGCACCATGCCCACCCCGGGAATCGGGCCGATGCCCGGCAAGAGGTAGGGGCGGCTTGCCGGCACACCGCGGCGGCGCGCGCTGAGGTAGTGGCCCATCTCATGGGCGCCTACGATGGCGAAGAGGCAGGCCATATATGCCGCCGCGATGCTGGCCGAGCTCTCGGCCCACGCGCTCATCTCAAAGGGGCTTAACCCCTGGGCGTAGAGTCCGGCGCAGAACATCGTCATGAGGCTGAGCAAAGCCAGGGCGAGCTGGTTGCGCAGCGAGCCGCGGTCATCGTCGGAGGGTGACGGTGGGGTTGTGGCAGAGGCTTCGCTCACAGCCGCACGGGGCTCCAAACGCTCGTCATGCGCCGCGTCGCCTGGGGGTTGACGGGTCATGGCGTCTCCCGGGGGGCATCGTTGCTCAGCGGTACCCAGCGGCCGTCTTCGGTCACCCGGAGTGCCAGGGGCTCGCGCAGGGGTGCCCCACGGCTATCGAAGCGCCAGCGGCCCGTGATGCCCTCAAAACCCTCCGGGGAACGCAGCGCGCGATTCGCATCGGCACGCGAACGCAAGGCAAGAAACACAACAAGATCAAACACTTCCACCTCAACCGTGGTGGGCGCACGCTCAAAGCGCGCCTCAAAGGCCAGCACAAACCCCTCGGCCGCCCCGCCCTGCTCCAGCCCCCCGAAGGTGTCAAAAAAGATGGCTCCGGCCAGCTCCTGTCCTGCCTGCTCCAGCCGCTGCCCCCGCCACCCGGCCAGCCCCAGAAGTTGGGTTTGCTGCAGCGCATCCTCGCGGGTGATGAAGGGAGCTTGCCTTGCGACAGCGTCGTCGAAGTCCGCCAGTAAGAGCACGTCGAGCGCCTCAATCCGGGGCTGGCCCGCGCGCAGCGTTTCCCACCGATCGGGGCGCCGGCCGGCAACCTCCCTACCGCGCTCCAGGCGCATACGTTGCCCGAGCAGGGTCTCCACCACCGGGGTAAATTGCGTCTCCCCACTCCGATAGCGCGCCAATGCTGCGACGCGACCGCCCCGCTCATTCCAGGCGCCGACAAAGGCCCGCGCCGCCTCATCGCCGTAGTCCGACAGGGGCGCCATCACCCCGACGCGCCCCTGCGGCCAGCGCTCAAACGCCCAGCGCGCCGCAAACGCCGCCTGCTCTCCCACGCTCATCCGCGCGCGAAACGCCCATGGCGAGCGCGCCTCCACGCCCTCGACTCCGCTCAAAAGCAACGCCGGCACCTGGGCCCGCGCGCTCAGGGCTGCGACCACTCCCGCCGGGCTCGCCCGCAGCGGCCCCACCACGCCGACCACCGTCGGGGAGCGCAGCGCACGCTCCAGCTCCGTGGCCAGCGCCCCGGGGTCGGCCTCACTGTCGATGACGACGAGCTCCGCCCCCGCATCCTCGGCGGCCCACACCATCACCTCCACGAGCTGCGCACCCACGCCCGCCAACTCCCCAGACTGCGGCACCACGGCCACCACCTGCGCCGGATCGTTGCTCCCCACGGGCTCTGCGTGCGCCACGCCGGCGGCCACCACCATCAACGCGGCCCAGATCAACGCGCCGCGCATCCACTTAGCGAAAGAGATCACGAACCTTCCCGAGAATCCCCTGTCGCAAGCCTCCCCGTCGCTCACCGCCACCGTCGGCCCTGGCCTCCGGAGAGACCACGCGGACGCGCACGTACATGTCGCCCCGGGCATCGCCCTGACGGGCGGCGAACCCCTTGCCGCGAAGCCTCAAGATGCGCCCCTCCTGGGTGCCGGGCGGCAACTTCATGACCACCTCGCCCTCAAGCGTCGCCACATCGATCTTCGCGCCGAGCGAGGCCTGGGTGTAGGTCACCTCCAGGTCGCGATGCACATCGAGCCCGTCGCGCGTAAAGACCGGATGCGGTCGAAGATGCACCTCCACCAGAAGATCTCCGGCGCGCGCGCCCGGCTCTCCCGGCTCGCCCTTGCCTTCCCAGCGCAGAGTCTGCCCCTGGTCGACGCCGGCCGGCACCACCATCTCCAGCGTCTCCGCGCTCTGAATGGTGCCCTCCCCGCCGCAGACCCGACACGGCGTCTCCACCACGCGCCCGCGCCCCTGGCAGCGTTTGCATTCGCGCATCAACGAGAAAAACCCCTGCTGGGAGCGCACCTGACCGCTGCCCTCGCAACTCTCACAGGTGCGCACGCGGGTGCCGGGCTCACCGCCCTTGCCCTCGCAACGGGCGCAGCGGCGACGCCGCGGAACCCGCACCGCGCGGCGACCTCCGGCGTGGGCCTCTTCCAGGCTCAGCTCCAGACGCACCCGCACGTCGGCCCCCCGCCGCGCCCGCGCCTGCGCCTGCGCGCGGCCGACGCTGCCGAAGACCGAGTTGAATATCTCAAAGATGTCGCTGAGCCCCTCAAACGAAGGCCCGCCCATCGCGTTCACCCCGCCGATGCGCCCCGAACGATCGTAGGCGGCGCGCTTGGCCGGATCGCTGAGCACCTCGTAGGCGTGCGCGAGCTCTTTGAAACGCTCCTCGGCGCCTGCGTCGTCGGGGTTCTGATCGGGGTGGTAGCGCAGCGCGAGTTTGCGATAGGCCGCCTTGATCGTGGCCCCATCGGCGTCGCGTCGCACGCCCAGCACCTGGTAAAGATCTGCGTTCATAAGACCGAATCTACGTGGGTTGCCGCCGGAAACAACAGGGCCCCGGGGTCTGCGTTGCCAACCTCCGGGGCCCTCAAACTATTCTCACCCTGGGCGAGCCGGGGTGCTTATTCTTCAACCGCGGCGGCGCCGTCGTCCATCGAGGCGTACATCAGCTCAGCCAGGCGATACGCGCCGGCTTCCAGGGTCGCCACAATGGTGTCGAGCTCCTCAAACGTCGCATCTTCAATGAGCTCTTTGATGGTGGTGATATCCGCCATCAAATCGTTGCGCTCCTGCTCGGGCATCATGCTGCCGAACTCCTCCAGGCTGCGCTCGGTGGAGTAGAGCAGCCCCTGAGCCTCAACGCGGCGCTGGGTGAGCTCTTTGGTGAGCTTATCCTGCTCTTCGTTGGCCTGCGCCTCGGCGATGAGCCGCTCGATATCGTTATCGCTCAGGCCACCATCGGCCACGATGTTGACCGACTGCTCCCGGCCGGTGGCCTGGTCGCGGGCCGAGGCGGTAACAATGCCGTTCTCATCGATGTTGAAGGTCACCTCAATACGCGGCACCCCGCGAGGCGCCGGCGGAATCCCGGTGAGCTCAAAGACGGCCAGGCTCTTGTTGTCGGCGGCCATCGCGCGCTCGCCCTGGAGCACGTGTACGCGCACCATCGACTGGTTGTTGATGCTCGTGCTGAAGACCTCGCTGTAGCTGCAGGGCACGGTGGTATTTCGCTGAATCATCGGCGTAAACACCCCACCGGCCGTCTCCACCCCCAGGGTCAGCGGGGTGACGTCGAGGAGCAGCACGTCGGTGAGTTCACCGCGCACGATGCTCCCCTGCACCGCTGCGCCCATGGCCACAACCTCATCGGGGTTGACCGAGGTGTCGGGGCGCTTGTTGAAGAACTGCGCCACGCGCTTGCGCACGCGCGGCATGCGCGTCATGCCACCGACGAGCAGCACCACGTCGATCTCTTCACGGCCCACCTGCGCGTCTTGTAGCGCGGTACGACACGGGTCGAGCGAGCGCTCCACCAGGTGGTCGACCAGCTCCTCGAGCTTCTCGCGGGTCAGGGTGGCTTCCAGGTGCAGCGGGCCCGAATCACTCATATGAATGAAGGGCATGTTGATCTCGGCCTCTTCGGTGCTCGAAAGCTCGCACTTGACCCGCTCGGCATCCTCTTTGAGGCGCTGCAGAGCCATGGACACCTCCCGAAGATCCACGCCATGCTCATCTTCAAAGGTGTCGGCCAACCAGTCGATGATAGCGTTATCGAAGTCCTCGCCGCCCAGGTAGGTATCGCCTGAGGTGGAGAGCACGCTGAAGACCCCGTCGGAGAGCTCCAGAATCGAGATATCGAAGGTGCCGCCGCCGAGGTCGTAGACGGCCACCTTCATGTCGCTGGTCTCGGTGCGCGCCAGACCGTAAGCCAGCGCCGCGGCCGTGGGCTCGTTGACGATACGCAGCACATTGAGCCCGGCGATGCGACCGGCGTCTTTGGTCGCCTGACGCTGAGCATCGTTGAAATACGCGGGCACCGTGATCACCGCATCTTCGACCTCCTCGCCAAGATGATCTTCGGCGACCGACTTCATCTCTTTGAGGATCAACGCCGATATCTCGGCCGGCGAGTAGTCTTTGTCCTGGGCGCGTACCCAGGCATCACCGTTGGGGCCTTCCACGATCGGGTAGGCGCAGCTGCGCTTGGCTTGCTCGACGTCGGGCGCATCAAAACGTCGCCCGATAAGCCGTTTGACCGCGTAGATCGTGTTCTCAGGGTTGGTCTGCGCCTGGCGCTTGGCCACCTGCCCGACGATGCGCTGGCCGTCGTCGGTAAAAGCCACCACCGAAGGCGTGGTGCGCGTGCCCTCGGCGTTGGGAATCACGATGCGTTCGCCATTGGCGATCACACACACGCAGCTGTTGGTCGTCCCTAAGTCGATGCCGATCGTATATGCCATGCGTCTCGCCTCATCCGAGATTCAAGGAAGTTCGCCTGCCTGCGACTCAGTCCTGCGCGGCCGCGCCGTCATCGGCGTCGCCCTGGGGCTCGCCGGCCACATCGGCCTGCTCTTCGTCGCTGGAGTCTTCAGTCTGCGGGGCGTCGATGCGTTTTGCAACAGCGACCAGCGCCGGGCGCAGCAGTCTGTCGTGGAGGAAGTAGCCCTTCTGGTACTCTTCAACGACGGTGCCGGTGTCGTATTCAGTCGTCTCGACCTGCTGAATGGCCTCGTGACGCTGCGGGTCAAATGCCTCGCCCTTCGACACAAACCCCTGCACACCGTATTTGGCCAGCGCGTTGACGATCTGCTTGTAGACCATCGTCACACCGTCGACGATCGAGGAGGGGTCTTCTTTGCCCTCGGCGTGCTGCAGAGCGCGCTCCAGGTTGTCGACCGCCGGAATCAGGTCGGAGACGACCTTGTCGATGCCATACTTGCGCAGGTCATCCTTCTCACGGTCGGCGCGACGACGGTAATTCTCAAGGTCGGCCACCGAACGCATCAGCTTATTTTTAAGCTCATCGCGCTCTTCGCTGACTTCCCCGAGTTGGGTGCGGGCAGCTTCCAACTCGGACTTCAGCGCCTCGTTGGCCTCCGACAACGCGTCATCGTCATCATCCTCATCATCGTCGTCGTCCGCATCGGAGTCTTCTTCGCCCACGACAATGACCTCTTCATCGTCATCTTCGTCGTCGTCCGGGCTCAGAAAGAGGTCATCATCGAGGCTCTCGCTCTCCTCCTCGTGGCCTGCGGGTTCTTCGGACGCCGCTGCATCCGTGCTGACTTCGGTGGGTTCATCCATCGATTCGTCGTGCTTCTCGTTCTCAGTCAAGGCGCGCTCCTCATTGAGACACAAGCTGGACGAGCCGCGCCACTGCGCGCGCTCGCCCCAGATCAGGTTGAAAAGGAAGGGTTGTTGTAGCCGTTTAACTCAGCTCATCAAGCTCTTTCGATAGCATACGGGCCGTATGCTCGACTAGAGGAATGATCCGGGCGTAGTTCATGCGAAGCGGTCCCAGCACACCGACAAGTCCCACCTGTTCACCCTCGCGATAGTAGCCGCAGGCGATCAGGCTGAGGTCGTCGCCCAGGTCCAGCCCCAGCTCCGAGCCGATGAGCGTCTGAACCTTACGCGCCTCGCAGATGCGGTCGAGCACATCAAGCACGCGCTCCTTATCTTCGAGCGTGCGCAGGACCTCGCGCACCCGGGCGATGTCGTGGGCCAACTCCCCGAAATCGAGCACGTTGAGTTGCCCCTCCACATAGAGTTCGGCACCGGTGGCGAGGTCGAGGACCTGCTGGCTGAGCGAGAGCGCGCGGCGCACATAACTGCGGTAGCGCGACTCGCTCGCGGCAAGTTCCTGGCGCACCCGCCGTCGCACTTCCACGAGGCTTCGGCCGACGACCAGCTCGGAGAGGTAGTTGCGCATCCTCTCAATAGAGTTGCGCTCCACGGCCTCTTCCATCCGAACCACCCGGTTGAAGACGCGTCCGTCTTCGGTGATCAGCACCACCAGGATGCGATGCTCCGAGAGCCAGGAGAGCTGCACATCGCGAAGTCGCGCAGCAGCGAGGCGAGGGGTGGAGACGAGGCTGGTCAGGTGGGATATCTGGCTGACGAGCAACCCGGCGCTGCGGGCCATCTGGCCCACATCGTCGGCCTCAAGCTCCGAAAGAGTCACCAGCCAGTCGGCGTGAGGGCCGGTGACCACCGCGCCGGTCGCCACCAGGTGGTCGACGTAAAGGCGCATGCCGCTGGCCGTGGGCACGCGGCCGGCCGAGGTGTGGGGCTGATGAAGAAGTCCCAGCCCTTCAAGCTCGGCCATGACGTTTCGGACGGTGGCCGAGCTCACCGAGATGGTCTCCGCGCGCGAGACCGCCGCGCTGCCCACAGGCTCACCGGTGCGGTTGAAGAGCTCAACCACCTGCACCAGAATCTTGATTTGCCGTTCGTTGAGCAGAGTCACGACATCGTCTCGGGGCTTAATCGACCAGGGCGGCGGCGATGCCGCATCGCATTCATGAGCCCTAAACCCGCAGGCGCGCGCGGGGATTCCTCGACGCTAAGGGGAGTGGCAAAGGCGTGTCAATCCGCGCCCTGCTCCGTAAGCGTCTCTCTGCGCGCATCGCGCCGCCACAGCCATGGCGATCGGGCCATCACCCAGGCCCCCGGGATAACAATCACGAGGAGTTGTAGCGCGTGCACGAGCACAGCAAAGACGGCCACCTGTGCGGCGAGAAGGCTCACATCGAGATCGACGAAGAGGCCGAGCCCCTGCGACATAAAGAACTCGAAGTTGCCGGCCATCGCCGGGCCGGCCGGCACCATAATACCGATGACGAGCACGGCCATCACCGTGGCCATCTCCCAGAGGTTGACCTCCAGATCGAAGCCCAGGGTGAGCAACGCCCACATTGAGAGCGCGTTGGTCCCCCAGTAAAGTGCGGTCGCTGCCAGGAAGCGCCCCAGGTTTTGGCCGTCGACCAGGGACTTAAACCCCTCCACAAAACCCATCAACAGGCCCGAGACGCCGGCGGCAAGCTTTGATGATACGCGCCCCAGAGTCTGCTCGACGATGACCTCGGCCCAGTGGCGGCGCGTGTACGCGATGACGCACATGATCATCGCCGGCAAAAAGATCATCAGCGAGATCAGCCCCGCGCCCCTGGCAAACGCCACGGGCGCCTCGCCGCGGTAGGTGGAGAGCGCCAGAAAGAGCAGCCCGGTGATGATCAGGCCGTCCATCACGCGCTCCACCACCGCGGTGGCCAGGAGCCCGGAGGCAGGCAGACGAGAGCTGCGCGAGAGCACCACCGGGCGCACAAACTCGCCAAGTCGCAAGGGAAAGAGCACAATGGCGGTAAAGCCCAGCGTACAGGCCTGGTTGACCATCGAGGTGGAGACCTCTCCCAGCGGGCGCACCAGGTAATTCCAGCGCCAGATGCGCGCGCCGTGACAGACCGCGTAGATGGCCACAAAGGCCAGCGACGCCACGCCCAGCCGGCGGTAGTCTGCGCCGGCCAGGTAGGCGCGCACATCATCCAGGGGCAGACCGCGCGCGGCGAGCCAGAGGAAGAAGGCACCGATCAACGAGGCGACCGCAAACGAGCCTGCGATGCGAGCCGCCCCGGACGTCTTCGAGCCGTTCTGTGTCATTCACCAAGTTCGCGTTTGATGCGGTCTTTAAGACCTTTGAGATCGCGGTCGACTTCCATGCGCTGGAAGCGCTCTTCGATCTGGGAGCTGCGCTCGGAGCCGCCCGCCCCACCCTCATCGCCGGTCTGCGGCGCCCCACCACGCGCGGCGCTCTTGAGCTTCTCTTTCTGACGACGAATGTCGGCGAGCTCCTGCACCAGCGGCCCGGCCTCGTCCTGGTAACCGCGCAGAATCGCGCGGGCCTCTTCTTCGAGGTCCTGCTCGTTCCATTCGCGCGCCAGCTCCAGCCGGCCGCGCCAGCGCTCCTGGTGCTTCTCAAGCTCTTCGAGGCGACGCTCGCACTCGCGCTCGCTCAAGATCAACTGCGCGAGCTGCTCGCGGGCCTCCGCCGCGCTGATCGTCGCGCGCGGCTCCTGCGGCTTCGCACGCGGCGGGGGCACGACCAGCGCGCCCTTCTCCGCCGCCTCGCCACCGGCCTTTTCTGCGCCCGTCGCCCCGCTGGTCGCGGGGCCAGTCGCGCTCTTCGAGCGATCATCGCCGGCCGGCCCACCACGACCGATGCTCTCGAAAGGACCGGCAACCGGAGCCTGCTCACCGGCCGGAGGAGCATCGGTGGTGGTCGGCTTACGCCATGCCTCGCGCGACTTCAGCGCGGCGATGAGCGCGTCGACCACCCGGGTGTTAGCCTGCGCATCGCGCGCCTCCACAAGGTGCTCCCGAAGATCTTTGAGGCGCTGGGGCTCGGTAAAGCGGTCGAGCTCGCTGCCCAGGCGCAACACATCGTGCACGCGCCCGGCCAGACCGCGGCGCTGCAAGGCTTCGGCCTCAGCGTCCGCCCCCTCGTTCGTGCCCAGGAGCAACGCCGGCGTCCCGCAGACCATCACATCGGCCAGGTAGGGGTCATCGCCAGCGGCGATCACCATATCGGCGGCCACCACATAACGCTCCAGGTCGGCGACCTGCCCGAACATCGAGGCCGCAAGACCGTACTGATCGGCCGCCCGACGCAGCGTCGCAGCCACGGCCCCGTCGCCGCCGTGATGGAAGATCACTCGCGCCTGGCGATCCATCAGGGTGCACTGGAAGACGAGCTTCTCCAGGGTGGCGTGATCGATATGTTCGGCGCGCACCAGCACCACAAGGCTCTCGGAGAGCCCGAGCTCGCTGCGCGTGGCGTCGCGCTCCGGCGCGTTGAGACTCTGCAGACGCACCACCGGACCGGCGACCTGAACGCGATCGGCGACCGCGCCCTCGGCCTCAAAAGCCTCGGCGGTCCTGGTGTCGGGCACCACAAAGCCGTGCACCGAGCCGGCAAACCAGGCCGACGCGGCCACATGCTCGTGCACAAGGCCGACCTGTACCGCGCCCACCCCGGTGAGGCTCTCGATCACGCTGAGCGCCCGCACAAAACGCGGGCTTGTGAGCACCAGCACATCGGGACGCGCCCGGCGCAGCGCGCCGATAAAGTCCTCGTCGCCGGCATGCCCGCGGGTGGCCACCCGAATGCCGCGCAGTAGGCGCTCGGCGCCCCCGGCCAACGCCTCGCGCGCCGCCGTGCCCAGCACCTCGCTTATCGAGACAAGCTCCGCGTCAACGCCTCGCCCCTTCAGCCCCTGAACCACCGCCTCGTAGGCGCCCTCGCGCGCTCGCTGGTCGGAAAGAATCCAGACGCGCCCGGCTTCGCCAGAAGATGCCTCGTCCATGACCTCGGTCATACTATCGCTCCTCAAGGCGCCGGGCCTGCTCGCTCCCCCGGTCGCCGCATTCAGGGATCAGGTAAGTAGAAGACGTCGCTCAGTACTCGTAAAACTTATCGAGGAAGTCGCCGATCTGCGAGACATCCATCGACTTGCAGAAGTAGCCGTTGATCTCATTGTCCACACAGAACTGCTGAAGACGGTCGGCGTCCATATCGCTGTAGGCCACGATCACCATCTCATCGTAGTCCACCGAAGCGCGCAGCGTCCCGAGCAGGTCGTCGATGTTAAGGCGATTCATCGCCACGTCGATCAACAAAATCTCCGGGCGCTCGTATTCGATCTTCGAGAGCGCTCCGTTGGGGGTGGCCAGATGCACCACCTCATATCCTCCGCCCCCCTGGAGGCTCTGCTCAACCTCCATCACGTCGAGGATGTTTTCATCGAGAATCATCACTTTGCGACGAGACTCCATCGCTGCCTCCTGACACGTCGTTGATTCGACACCTGAGACGCAACGAATCGTTACGCCGACTGCGGGCCACACCCTAAGCCGCCCCCCTGAGATCGTCAAAGAAATCGCAAGCCGGGCAATGCACCCGCCAATGATCGCCACTTCCCCGTCGAACGCAACCCGATTCCCCGCGGTGACCGAAGGTTTAAAACAAAAAAGACCCCGATGAAGATGCCTTCATCGGGGTCTAAATAACAACTTTAGTTGTCAGAGGCGGCGACCGGATTCGAACCGGTGATCAAGGCTTTGCAGGCCCATGCCTTACCACTTGGCTACGCCGCCAGCGCAGGATTTGAACTAACACTGCCCCGGGGGGCTGTCAACGATGTTTGTGCCCTCAACGCGCATTTATGTCAACGTCCTAATGCACCGGTGCACGGCGTTGACCCGACGCGCGTGCCGGGTGCAGACTCCCCACCGCATCTAACCCCTTGAAAGGACTGCAGGGATGACGACTGCACTACTGATGATACTCATGCTGGCGGTGGCGCTGGTGGCGCTGGCCCTCTTTTTTTCCTACCACCGCCGCGAGCTGCGCCGGCTGCAGAGCCACCACCGCGCCGAGCTGGCGCAGGCCGATGACGATCATAGCCGTCGTGTGGAACGGCTGGGCCGCGAGCACAGCCAGGAGCTGCAGTATGCGCATCACCCGGTGGTGCGCGACATCCTCCCTGCCCTCGATGCCCTCGATGAGGGGCTGCGCCACAGTGCCCCGAACACAGAAGAGCAGGCGCTGTATGAGGGGCTCAAGCTGGCGAGGGGGTCGCTTGTGCAAGCGTTGCAGCGTCACGGGATTGAGCGCGTAGAACCTGCCCCGGGTGAGGCTTTTGATCCTCAATGGCATGAGGCCATCGGCACCCGCCAGAGCGATGAAGTTCCCGCCGGAAGCGTGCTCAGCTGCCTGCGCGCGGGCTACCGCCACCAGGATCGCCAGCTGCGCACGGCGATGGTCGAGGTGGCCGCCGCTCAGCGCTCCGATGCCCGGTCGCCTCGCGACGAGGATTCGCCCTCGGATGATGAACCCTCGTCTTCGGGCGGCTCCCCGGACTCCATCTCTTCGGCGGCGACCTCGGGCTCAGACTCCCCCGACTCCCCTTCTTCCTGAGCATCGATCGCGGGCTCGCGCGCGGTATCTCGGCCGAAGATGTCGAGCGAGACCTGCTCATACTGCGTGGACTTCGCGGCGGTCAGCGGCCCGACCTCCACCGAGCTGTTGTAGAGCAAGACGGCCACACGCAGCGTCTCGCGCAGCAGGCGGTCGATCTCGGAGGTCTCCACCTCGCGATCGGCCAGGACGTAAAGGGAGCGATTTCCCAGCCGCAGCGAGCTGACCTTCTCGGAGAGCGCCACCATGCGCTCGCGCAGGTTGGCGTCGAGCAACGCGTCGATCTTCTCGCTGGCCGCCTCGCTGACCATGGTGGCAAAGCGCGCGTCAAAGGCCGCATCGCCGGTGCTCACTGCCACGAGCCCGCGCCCCGGGAGCACACGACCGTTGCTTCCTGTGCGACGGATCTTCATCGGCTGGCGCAACACTT
Organism: Lujinxingia vulgaris; assembly: GCF_007997015.1. Classification (NCBI taxonomy): domain Bacteria; class Deltaproteobacteria; order Bradymonadales; family Lujinxingiaceae; genus Lujinxingia; species Lujinxingia vulgaris. The sequence continues at coordinate 863,050 of NZ_VOSM01000001.1, read as the reverse complement.
TTGGAAAACGCACCGAGAGGCGGTAGGCCTCCCGGGCGGGGTCCTCCCAGAGTTCACCACGCACCCGAAAGCCGTTGAGTTCGCCGCGCATGCCGATGACATGCGACTGAAATACCGAGCTCTCCCAGAGGTCGTCGATGCCCATGCGCTCGCTGATGGTGCGCAGATCGCTTAAGCGCTCGGCGCGCGCCTCACCGGCGCGTCGCATCCTCGCCAGGCGCCAGCCAAACCAGCCGACCATGGCGATCAGCACCACCAACACTCCCAGCGTGATCCAGGTCCACATCGCATCTCCTCAGTCCGGGCATCGCCCGACGTCGCTCCTACGTTGTGCGCTAACTTACACTCCGCTAGCCTGCGCGGGTAGTCCCCCTGGACAACCTCTTCTGCGGAACGCGCATGCATCGACTTTACCGCTGGCCCCTGATCGCCCTCGCCGCCCTGGCGCTCAACGCCTGTGTCGAAGATATCGACGATGGCTCCACCCTCCAGGTGCGCAGCGCCTCCCCCGCGGAGGCCGGCGAAGAGCTGGGCATGGACGAAGGCGCCACCGTGGAGCTGAGCGCGGAGGCGCGCGAAGCGCGCGTGGTGATCTTCGACGCCATCCTGGGGAGCAACCCCGCATCGCCTCCCTCGGTGGAGGTCGCCCGGGTGGTCGATACACCACTCTTTGTCGATGACGACGCCCACGATACCGATACCCACTGGATCACCCGCGCGCGCATCGAAGATGCGCAGGGAACCTCGATCTGGTCGGAGCGGGTCAACAGCCTCTTTCAACTGCTGGAGTTTTTAAACCTGCTCCTCGCTCAGCAGGCCACCGTCGACCTCAACGCCAACCAGGTCTACGCGCTGGTGCGCGCGCAGTATCCGCCGCTGACGCAATTTGCCACGCGCGTTCCCACCGGCGTTGAGGGCGCACAGGACTACATCCTGGAGCTTGCGCAGCCCGACGGGAGCTGGGTTGAGCTGGGGCGTTTTCCCATCGACGAGCTTCTGGAACAGGCCGAGCCCAACAGCGTCGATGGCGAGGTCGACACCATCGTGGAGAGCGGCCCGGCCGACGATCGCATGGACATTGTGATCCTGGCCGACGGCTACACCGAAGAGGAGCGTGCCCTCTTTGAAGGCGACGCCCAGGCGGTGGCCGAGCGCATCCTGCTGACCTCGCCATTTAATGAGCACCGCGACCTTTTCAACGTGCACAGCGTCTGGACGCCCAGCAGCGAGTCGGGCGCCGGCTACGACTGCCGCTTCGGCCAGACCGAATGCGAGGGGCGCCTTCGGGACACCGTCTTTGAGACGACCTTTGTGATCCCGGCGGTGGCCGACATCTTCAACATCGACATTGGCGAGGTCTCCGATCGGGTGGCGCTGCCCATTCAGGTGGGCCGGATGTTTGAGGCTGCGGCGCTGGCGCAGTACGACGAGATCGTGCTCCTCTCCAACACACGCAAAGTCTCGGGCTTTGCCGGCGTCTACGTCTCGCTGGTGACCACCTACGACAACCGCCAGAGCTTCCCGGATACGGTCGTGCACGAGCTCGGTCACACCCTGGGGATGCTGGGCGATGAGTATATGGTCGACGGCGACCCGTGCTTCTTCAATGAGCCCTTCATCCCGCTGCCGGCCAACATCGACGAGCTCAATGAGGGCGAGCCCTTAAGCTGGGAGGCCTGGGTGAGCGAAGATGCGCCGCTGCCCACGCCGCCCAATCAGGCCAACACACACCCTGTGGGGGCCTATGAGCGCGCCTACAACTGCGAGTTTCTCGTGCGCCCGAGCTACGAGTGCATGATGAAAGACAGCGGTGACGACTTCTGCCCGGTGTGCGCCGAGCAGATGGTGCGCCGCTTTTACTCCGGGGTCGATCCCACCCCCAATGAGGCGATTCAGGTCGAGCGCATCTCACCGGGCATCATTGAGGCGCGCGTGCCGCGGCGCGACGCACCGGGACGCTACGCGGTGACCTGGTACCTGGGAGAGCGCGAGGTTGGCCAGGGAGCCCGGCTGCGCCTGGGGGGCGCGAGCTTCACAGGAGCGGAGAGCCAGGGCTGGGTGGAGCTGCGCGCGGAAGTCACCAACACCACCGCCTTTCTGGCCAGCGAGCACCCGGCGATCAACGACGAGTTCACGCTGTGGGTAAAACGGGAAGACGCACCGTAAAGGTCGTGCCCGAGCCCTCCTCAGACTGGGCGCTGACGCTGCCCCCGTGCTGCTCCACGATGCGGCCAACGAGCGAGAGCCCCAGCCCGGAGCCGCTGCCGTTGGTGGAGGTCGTAAAGAAAGGCTCAAACGCCCGGTCGAGCACCGAGGGGGCCATCCCGCAGGCGTTATCCGAGACCTCCACCACGGCCTCGTCGTCTTCGACGCGGGTGCGGATGACGATCCGCCCGCCCGGCCCGTCCATCGCACGGGCGGCGTTGGTGATCAGGTTCACAAAGATCTGCTGCAGGCCACCAGCGTGCCCCAGGAGCGCCAGGGGCGACTCGGCAAGCTCGTAGCATACCTCTACCTGGTGCTGCTCCAGGGGAACCTCACAGAGCCCCACGGCGGTGCGAATGCAGCCGTGAAGTTCGATCTCTTCGAGCGTCGCGCCCTCGGTCCCGGCCAGATTGAGCAGGTCACGTACAAAACGATCGATGCGCTCCACCCCCTCAATGATGTGCTGAAGGCGCTCACCATCGCGCGGGTCAAAGAGCTGCCCGCGGTACTTACGCAGCAGGTAGTCGGCGTAGTTGAGGATGCTCGTGAGCGGGTTCTTGAGCTCGTGGGCTACGCCCGCGGCGAGCTGGCCGAGGCTCATCAGCTCCTCAGCGCGGGCAAAGCGGCGCTTGAGCTCTTCGAGCGAAGACTGACTGGGTTGTACCACCACCACAAGCCCGCGCATCGGGCGGCGCTGGGCGCCCTCCCCTGGCGCGATCGGGCGGATGCGCACCTGCACAAGCTCCCCGCCATCGGGCAGGTCGCTGCCGACCAGGCGCGTGGAGACCGGCTCCGGCGTCGCACCGGCCAGCGCACGGGAAGCCGCCACCCTCAAAAGCGGACGCTCCTCCGGCGCGAAGATGTCGAGAAGATCGCAGTCGGGATCTTCGCCCGGCGCAAGCCCCAGCACCCGGGTGAGCGCGGCGTTGGCCAGTCGCACCTGGCGGCGCCCGTCGCAGATCGCCACCAGCGCATCGATCTGGTCGATGATGGGCGCCAGGCGCGCATCGGTCTCCGGCTCAAAGAGCACGCGGTAGTTGCCATCGCCCATCGGCGCGAGGCTCACCGAGACCGTCTCGCGCTCACATCCTTTGAGCGAGACGCCGCCCAAAAAGTACTCCTCGCGCCCGTCTTCAGCGGGCTGCAGGCGCATCTGCGAGAAGGTCTCGCGCTGGGTGAGGTTCAACCCGGGCAGCGCCGCCCCCTGCGCGATGCCCAGAAAGGCTCGCGCCAGGCGGTTGACATAGATCAGCTGCCCGGTGGCGTCACACACGGCCACTGGCTCACGCAGCTCATCGAGCACCCGCGCAAAGTTGATCATCTCGGCTGCGACGGTCTCACTCATAGGCCATCTCCTCGCTCCGAGGGGGGTGTGGGCACCACCTCGGAGGGTCCTGCTTCATCCAGATCAACAATCAGCTCTCCCCCCGCGTACTCTTTGGTCTTGTAGCGTGTGATACGCCCGATCTTGCGCACGATCTCACTGATACGACGCGCCTCCTGGTGGATCGTATCGACCGCGCGCTCCGCCTGCTCGGCGCTGTGCCCCTGGCGTTGCAAGAGCTCCGCATACCCCATCAGGCTGGTCAAAGGTTGGTTGAGTTCGTGCGCGGCAGCGCCGGCCAACTCGGCGATCACCGCCTGACGCTGGGTGCGCTCAAGGGTCTCAAAGGCCTCCTGAAGTCGCTCCTCCATGGCCAGACGCTGGCGAAGATCGGTGAAGATGCCCACGGTGGCCACCTCCAGGTCGTCCTCCATCACCAGGGCGGCCGAGATCTCCACCGGGATGCGCTCGCCATGGCGATCGACGACCTCTTCGCGAAGCGACTCGATGCGCCCCGGCCCGCCATGCTGCCGGCTACGCAGCATATGCATGATGCGCTCGGCACCCTGAGGCGGATAAAGCTCACGTACGTTGAGCTCCATCGCCTCGCTCTCGCTCCAGCCGAGCACCCGCTGAGCCGCCGCGTTAAAGAGCACCACCTCGCCAGTGCGGCGCGCAGCCACAATGGCGTTGGGGCTGGCGTGAATCACGCGCTCCAAAAACTCAAAGGATCGCGTCGCCTCATCGCGCCGGCCCTTCTCGCTTCGCGATGTCGGCAGGCGCCAGCGCACCCGCCGCAGAAGCTCCTTGTGCAGCCGGACGCGCTCCAGCGCATCGGTCGCACCGTGCGCCATCGCACGATCGACAACTTCCGCGCTCTCACCATCCTGGTAGACGAGAATCACCGGCATGTTCGCCGTCTCATTGAACTGCCGCGTCCAGCCCAGGATCTCATCGGACGGAATCGTGCACTCCTCGACGCCGAGCACCACAAGGTCGGGCGCGGAGCGGCGCGCGTGGAAGACCGCCTTTCGCGCGTCGGCGTAAAGACGCAACGTCGCGTGAAGCGGAGCCAGAAGCTCGGCGATCTCCGCGGCGCGCTCGTCGAGCGCGTCCACAATCCAGATGGTCGGTACAGAGGTCTGCGTCATAGGGCGAGTCAGAGGCGCGTCATCGGTCGCTCAGGCGGCGACCACGGCCTCTAACCTCGCAGTTTGACGCCGCGATCGCAAGTTTCCCACGCGCCGCCGACCGCGCTCAGACGCTGAGCGTCTCCAGGATGGTCTCGGCCACCCTCAACCCATCAATGGCCGCGCTGACGATGCCGCCGCCATAGCCGCTGCCCTCGCCGCAGGGGTAGAGCCTGGCCACCGAGGTCGACTGGTAGGAGGTCGCGTCGCGGTCGATCTGCACCGGCGCGCTGGTGCGCGTCTCCACGCCGATGAGCAGCGCGTCGTCGCTCACAAACCCGCGCATACGTCGCTCAAAACCATCCAGCGCCACGCGCAGCGCGTCGATCACAAAGGCGGGATAGCAGCTCGAAAGATCGGCCGGCGCAATGCCCGTCTTGTAGGTCGTCTTGCGCACCGAGGTGCTGGCCACGCCCTGCTTGAAGTCGCTGACGCGCTGGGCCGGCGCCACAAAGCCGCCGCCGCCAAGTTTGTAGGCGCGTCGCTCCGCTTCATGCTGAAAGGCCATCCCGGCGAGCAACCCGTCGTAGTCGTCGAGCTCATCGATGGGGCCGAAGGCGCCAAAGTCTTCGGGGCGCACGCTGACCACCAGCGCCGAGTTGGCCCAGTGCCCTTTGCGGCTGGCGTGGCTCATGCCGTTGACACAGATGCCGTCCGGAAGGGTGTGCGAGGGCACGACCTGACCGCCCGGGCACATGCAGAAGCTGTAGATGCCCCGGCGTTCTGCGCCTTTGCCCAGGTTCTCGGCCAGGCGGTAGTCGGCCGCCGGAAGATCGGGAAGATCGGCGTACTTGCCGTACTGAATGCTGTTGATGAGCTCCTGACGATGCTCCACCCGAAAACCCACCGCGAAGGGTTTGGGCTCCATGGCGACCTTTAGGTCGGCCAGGTGGCGGTACATCTCGCGGGCGGAGTGACCCACGGCCAGCACGACGCGGTCGGCGTCGATGCGCTCCCCGTCGCGCAGGCGCACGCCCTTGACCACGCGCTCACCGCGCTCCTCCTCGACGATGAGTTCGCTGACAAAAGCCCCGAAACGCACCTGACATCCCTCACCAATCAGGTGGGCGCGGAAGGCTTTGCAGAGCGCGACCAGGCGGTCGGTGCCCAGGTGCGGTTTGCCGTTGATGAGGATCTCTTCGGGGCCACCGAGCGCCACAATCGTCTCAAGCACATGGCGCACGCGCACATCGTTGACGCGCGTGTAGAGCTTGCCGTCCGACCAGGTACCGGCGCCGCCCTCACCAAAGCAGATGTTGCTGTCTTCTTTGAGTTCGCCCCGGTGCATCAGCGCCGAGACATCGCGCCCCCGAACTTCGACCGGTTGCCCGCGGTCGAGCAGGATCGTCTCCACGCCGCTGTCCGCAAGTCGGTTGGCGCAGAAGAGCCCGGCGGGGCCGGCGCCGATGACGATGACCCGCTCCTTCTTGCGGGGATTGAACTTCTCGGGCGTAAGGCTCCCGGGCGCCGGCGCCTCTTTGACCCCCTCGGGCAGCTTGCCCAACGCGCGCGCCCCGCTGAGCGCCACCTCCACATTGTAGACGTAGCGCGGCCGACCACGTGCATCGAGGCTGCGTTTAAGGATCTCAACCTCCTCGATGTCCGAGGGGCTCACCCCCAACTTTTTGGCGGCCTGAGCGCGAAGCTCACTCTCATCGGACTGAAAGTCCACGCGCAGATCGCCCACGCGCAGACGCTTGCTCTTCGACTGGTTCATCGCTGTCACTTCGAGGTGGTTTGGGAGGCGGTGGCCGGCGGCTCAGCGCCGACTTAAAGCCTGGGGAGGAGACCGTGGGCCCCCATTCGGAAGGCCTGATTTCGCCCCCGTTGCAGAAGACGCGCGCCGACCTCGGCCAGCTGCAGCTCGATCATCAGATCGCCGGTGGCCATCAGCAGCTCGGCGCGCTCGACCCTATAATCCTCTCGGGCGTCGAAGGCCAGCGCGACGCGTTCAAGCTGCTCGGCGCCAATCTCCTGCTCGGCGCGGCTGCGCAGAACAAGCCCGCCCAGAAAGAGCGCGATCTTCTCCTCCGAGGCGCGGTGTCCCAGCTGCTGCGCGAGGCGATAAGCCTCCGAGGCGCGCCGGCGTGCGTCCGAGCGGTTGCCGAGGGTGGCCAGCGTCCAGGCCAGCTGAAAGAGCGCCTCAATGGCCACCCAGGCCCGCTCGGATTGCAACGCCAGGTCAAGCGCCTCCAAAAGCGCGTCGCGCGACTCCACCGGACTTCCGATGCGACGCAGGTCGGCGCCGTAGCCGGTAAGCACCTCAGCGCGCAGCCCCTCCTCACCGAGACGGTCGGCCATCTCGATGGCCTGCTGGTAGCTCTTAAGCCCGAGCGCGGACTGCCCGCAGACGATCTGCACGTGGGCGAGGCTGCCCAGCGCGCTGGCCTGACGGTAGCGCACTACGCCGTTGGACGCGCGCTCCACGCAGCGCTGCAACATTTCACTGGCAAGCTCCAGCTTGCCGCGTCCCAGAAGCAATCGCGCATCCAGCGTGAGCAGATCGACGGCGCCGTACTCGGCGACACCCTCCTCGTCGATTCGGGCGCGCCATCTCTCGGCCTGCGCCACGTCGCCGACGTAGAGCATCAACTCGGCGCCGCGAAAAAGCACCTGCCAGCGCAGCCAGCGCGAGTCGCAGGCGCGCGATGCCTCGTCGGCGCGCGAGAGCCAGCGCCGCGCGCTCTCTGTGTCGAAATGCGCGATCGCAAGATTGGCCAGATGCAGGCTCACCAGCGCGCGCTCCGGGCCGGCGGAGAGCGCCTCATCGGCACGCTGAAAGAGCGCGTAGGCCTGCGCACTATCGCCGTCGGCGCGATCTTCTTCGGCGGCCATAATGAAGTAATGCGCGGCCACATCGAGGTTGCCGCCGGCGGCCAGATGATGCGCCGCCTCGGAGGCGCGCGCCGCACCCCGGCGCCAGTCGCGGGTGAGCTGCTGCCCGATGCGCCGGTGCAGCGCCCGGCGCCACTCCGGGCTGATCATGTCAGAGACCGCCTCGCCAAGCTCTTCATGGATCAGGCGCACAAAACGCCCGCCGGCCAGAAGATCGATCTCGACGAGGTTACGCCACAACACCGTCTGCAGCGTGCGCTCGGCCTCCGAGGCGCTCGCCCCACCGGCGACCAGAAGTTTTCGGGCGCTCTCCCAGAGCAGCGGACGCTCCATCAAGGAGAGCAACTCCAGGCACTCCCGACCGGCCGCGCCCACCGCGGTCACGCGTCGCCGCAACGACTCGCGCAAGGATGCGGGAACCCCGCGCGCCTCCACCTCATCGAGGCGCGCAGCCCAGCGCGAGGCGGACTGCCGCCTGAGCAGGCCGGCGTCGATGAGATAGCGGCACAGCTCCTCAACATAGGCCGGCCGACCGCGGGCAGCCCGGTTCACATCTTCGATCCACACATCCGAGAGCCCGCTGATGGCGAGCTGCTCCCCGAAGAAGTCGGCCACGTCTTCGCGCACCACCCCTTCGATGGGCAAAAGCTGCACGCCCTGCCCTTTTTGCAGCCGGGTGCACACCTCCCCCTCGGTGAGCGCGGCGACGATGTCGGGGCGGTTTCGAACTTTCACCGCGCGGAACCAGTCTTCGATCACCTCCAGGCTGGCCTCATCGGCCAGGTGCAGCTCATCGATAAAGAAGACCAGCTGCTGCGGCTTGAGCAACCCTACGGCTTCTTCCAGGGCCGCCCGCATCCAGGCCTGCTCTACAAAGGGCTGCACCCGCTCGCCAGCGGTCACAATGCCCAACGCCGTCATCAGGTGCCGGGCCTGCAACGCCGGGCGGTAGGGCTCAAGCCCCAGCTGATCCTGGCTGAGCGCAAGCTCCATCGTCTGCGTCACCAGATCGGTCAGCAGCGCATAGGCGCCCATGCCCTCATAACAGGTGCTCTCGAGCACCACGTGCCCGCCCAACTTCGAGGACGCCTGCACATCATGAAGCAAGCGCGACTTCCCCGCTCCCTCCGCACCGCGGATCAGGTAGAGCTGGCCCATGGCCTCGCTCTCATTGGTCGAGAGCCACTCCAGCAAAAGATCATCTTCATCGATACGGCGCGCCAGAATCCCGCGCTCAAAGTAGCCGCGAATCACCGGCGTGGCGGCCACATCCAGCGAGTTGGCCATCCGCCCCGCCGACCACTGCTCAAGCACGCCTGTATCCTGCGCCAGAGCCTGCAGCGCCTCGCCAGCGTCGGCATAGTCCACGTCGGGAAGCTGGCGCAAAAGCGCCATCGTAAAGCGGCTCAGCTCCAGCGGAACCTCCGCGTTGAGTCGATGCGGCTCCGGCGGCCGAAAATCCTCCTCGGTAGGCGGCGGATCATCTTTGCTGCGCGGCCCAAAGGGAAGTACCCCGCACAACGCGTAATAAAGCGTCACCCCCAGGCTGTAGAGATCGGAGCGCTGCTCGCCCTTCTCCCCACGAATAACCTCGGGCGCCATGTAGGAGCGCGTGCCCCCGCGCAGCGTGTCGCGCTTGGGATCCATGCTGGAGAGGCCAAAGTCCACCAGCTTGGCCATCGGCAGCGCCGAGGCGTCATCGAGCCAGAGCAACATCACGTTGGCCGGCTTAATATCGCGGTGAATCATGCCCATCGCATGCAGGTAACTTAAGCCCTGCAGAAGTTGCAGGGTGATATCGATGAGCGCCGCAGGCTCCAGCAGCGCGCGCGCATCCTGCAGACTGAACCCGTCGATGTACTCCTCGGCCAGGTACACGCCACCGTCCGGGAGGCTGCCGTAGTCGAAGACCCGCACAAGGTTGGGGTGCGCGAGTTTGGAGAGGATCTCAAACTCACGGCGCAGCATCTTCCCCTGCACGCTGTTGTAGGCATCGGCCGAGAGCACCTTGAGCGCCACCTCGCGCTCGCCCTCACGCAGATCTTCGGCCAGATAGACCGACCCGCCCGCCCCCCGGCCCAGCGGCTTTTTGTAGGCGTAGCGCCCCGCAAACACCTTGGTCGCCGAAGCGCTGCTCTTCTTGCGCTTTCGCGCTCGCTGCTTGTTTTCGATGGCCATCTTCTCTGCCCGGGGTTGCTCGCCAGAGGATCGACCGAGACCGGCCGACACCGCGTCTGCCCAACATGCCACGCGCACCGCAGATCCTCAACCGACTCACCGGTCAGCCCATGCCCCGGCAGGTCGGATTGTGACGAACTGGCGAAGATCGTTTCACCTGGAGGGCGAAGTCGCTACACTGGCGCCGACTTTCACGGGAGAGACCATGCGATCTTCGCGATACCTGTTGCGCTTTAGCCTTGTTTTTGTCGTCGCTCTGAGCGCGGCCTGCTCCAGCGCCGACCCGCCCATCACCACCCCCGACGCCGGCCAACCTGACATCGGCCAGCCTGACGCCGACGTCGGCGAAGATCCCGACACGGATGTCGACGAAGATACCGGCCCGGTCGACGAAGACGCCTCCCAACCTTCTCCTCCCGCCGAAGTTGAGCGCGTGGGCGCCGGTGGCTTTTTGCTCCGCGGCACCGTCCTCACCCTGGACGGTCCCATTGAAGATGGCGAGGTACTGATCGAAGGCGGCGCCATCACCTGCGTCGCCGATGATTGCTCCGGCGAGCCAGGCGCGGCCACGGTCACGGTGATAAACACCCACGGGGTGATCTCACCGGGGCTGGTCGACGCTCATAACCACCTCCCCTACAACTTCCTGATGCCCTGGATCCCCGGCGATGTCGGCTTCTTCGGCAACCGCTACCAGTGGGCCGAAGATCCCGCCTACGAGGCCCACGTCGCGCCTTACGCCAACCGACGCAGCACCGGCACCCACTACTGCCCGGCTGCCAAATGGGGTGAGCTGCGTTCGGTGATTCACGGCACCACCACGGTGATGGGGCAGTCTTTTCAGCAACGCTGCGTCGACTGGGGCACCCGCAACGCCGACCACTACCACGGCCTGGGCTACAACCACATGCGCACCACCATCGGCTCGCCACGCGACATCACCGATGCCGACGCCCAGAGCTACATCGAGAGCTTCAACGACCCGGATGAGCCCAAAACTCGCCTGGCCGTGCATATGGCCGAGGGCATCAGCGGCGACAACATCGAACTCGAATTTAGCTCCTTTGCCGGCCGCGACACCCGCGACAACCGCCACGCCGGCACCTCCCTGCTCTACAATGGCACCGCGATGCTCATTCACTCGGTGGCGCTCACCGACGCCGAGCTTGAAGAAGCCTACATGACGGACTCCAAGATCGTGTGGTCGCCTTCGAGCAACCTCGCACTCTACGGGGTGACCGCCGACATCGAGTCCATCCTCGACTTAGGCATCATCACCGCGCTCGGCCCTGACTGGACCGTCTCCGGGGAGTTCGACATGCTCGCTGAGATGCGCGTGGCTTATCGCTACGGACAGGAGCAAGAGATCGACGCGCTCACCCCACAGCGCATCTGGGAGATGGCCACCTGGGACGGCGCCATCGCCGTGGGCCTGGAGCATAGCGTGGGGCAGCTTGAGCCCGGCTACGCCGCCGACATCGTCGTCTTCGGACGCGAAGGCAACGACCCGTATCGGGCGGTGATCGAGAGTGATGCCGACGACGTGCGCCTGAGCCTCATCGACGGCCAGGTCTACTTCGGCGACGCCGCCCTGCAAGAAGCCGCCGCGCGAAACGAATATTGTGAAACCTTCCCCACCTGCGGCACATCGAAGTTTCTGTGTGTCCAGGACAGCCCCTCGGCCGGCGATCGTCGCGATGAGACTTATGCCGACATCCGCCAGCAACTGATTGACATCCTCGAGGGCACTGGCTACCCGGAGGATGAACAGTACGGTCGCGGCGATGAGCTGCTCGACCTTGTGATTTGCCCCTGACTTTTTGAGCCGAGTGGATGATTCTCGGCCGATGTGAGCCGTAGAATCATGCGAAACGTGTTCCGCCTCAGCGCCGCGCTGCTTTTCTGCGCGGCGCTTCTTGTATCGTCGACTGCCAGCGCCGGTCCCTGGACCAAAGACACTGGTGAGTATTACGTCAAAATTGGCGAATCCGCCTACCAGGCCAACGCCTTTCGCACCCCGGAGGGGTTCCTGGTCACCGGCGTCGACTACTTCAGCGCCACGACCTACCTCTACGCGGAGCTGGGTCTGCTCGATGGGGTGCACCTGCAGAGCTATGTGCCGGTGATGTTCGCTCGAAACCGCTTTGGCACGCAGAGCTACTCCGACTTCGGTCCCGGGGATATGAACCTGGCCCTTCAGGCGTCCCCCCTCGACCTGGGCGTGCCCACGTCGTTGCGTCTGGAGGCCAAACTTCCCCTCTACGGGCGCCCCGATGGTGACCTTACGCCGGCGCGCGGTGACCAGCAGGTGGATCTCACGCTCTGGCTCTCCGCCGGGGGTGGCCTCCATGAGTTGGGCATCTACTTCTACGCCGATATCGGCTACCAGCACCGCAGCTCTTGGACCTTCGACGGCACCGAGGTAGGCGACTTCTCCGATGGCTTCGTCTACCAGGCCCAGGTCGGCTACAACCTCTTCGATACGGCGACGGTGGCGCTGACCTCCTCGGCGGTCTTTCCCCTGAGCGACGATCTTATCTCGAAGAGCTACCTGACGGTGGGTCCCTCGATCTTCTTTCCCATCACCGAGCGCATCGCGCTGGAGGCCGACGGCTACCTCACCCCCTTCTCCCGCAACAGCGCGGCGGGCTGGGCGGTGGGCCTGGGCGTCTCGGTGCGCAGCCCCGACTGAGCCGGCGAGCATCAACGCTGGGGCAGACCCGCCTGCTTTTTGAGGTGCAGGATCGCCTGCTCGAGGATCGCGTCGCGGTTCTCGCTGACGTCTTCCGGCGTATTCTCCACATGGATATGGGGCGGCACGCCGACCCGCTCGTAAAACACCCCGTCAGCGTCGCGCGTCTCCTGCACCGAGATGGTGTAGTGCCAGCCGTTGGGGAGCTCCCGCGGCAGAAACATCGCCAGGCCTCCGCCGCTGTTGGTGCCGATATGCGTGACATGATCGTACTGGCGCAGCGCCAGCGTGAGCCACTCCGCGGCGCTGAAGCTGTAGCGATTGGTCAGCACCACCACCGGACGCGTGAACTGACGCGGCCCCGCCGGCGAGACCTTCCAGACGGTGGGGGACGAGAAGGCGTCATGGCGAGCGCCGTTGCGGGTGCGGGTGACCACAAAGTCGCGGGTATCGGTGGCAAAGCGACTGGCGAAGAAGGTCGTGTTAAACGCCCTGCCCCCGCTGTTGTTACGAAGATCGATCACCAGCCCTTCGGCATCTTTAAAATAGGCGAGGATGTCATCGAGATCTTCGATCCACCCGTGCACATCATCGCCGATGCCTTCGGCGCCGCTTAAGGTCGCCAGATGCACATATCCGATGGAATGACCGGCCCAGCCGTAACGGAAGTTGCCCTCTCCGGCGCTTAGCTCCTTACCCAGAATGTAGCGCCGGTTGATCAGGTTGCGGTCGTAGTTGCGCCGCGAGCCCCGCAGATGAAGATCACTCTGCACCCTCCCCACCTCGCCGGCCGAGACATAGACGTGGCCGTCTTCCAGGTAGCGGATCATTTCGCCAAAGATCTCCAGAAGTTCCTCGTCGGTGGTCTGGGAGTCGACCCTCGGGCGATAGCGCCGGTAGACCTCATCCCAGTCGACGTCCTTATGCACAAAATGCGCATAATGCCGGTCGAAGGACTCCCAGAAGATCTCGAAGTTGCTCTCGGGTGTGTTGGCCGGATCCGGTCCCAGAAAGGCGCCGCAACCGCCGATCACTACCAGCATTGCCAGCAGCGCTCCTCGAAACCACCCGCTCATCCGCGCTCTGATCGTCATCACATCCCCCCGGTTGTCCCTGCCTTTAGCGTCGCGCGTCGTCGGCTCTACCTGTAGAGCAGCCCCACCCCCAGGCTGAAGCGGTGGCTGTAGGTGCGCGTATCCAGGGGAAGTTCATAGCTGAACGCCCCCCCGCGGTAGGCCCCCACCACCCCCAGGTATTTGCCCGGTTTCCACCAGAGCTCGGCGCGGGTCTGCACCATGCGAAAACTTCCCCAGCTCTCAAAACGACCGTCGGTCAACGCGCGCCAGCGCTCCTGGACCAGGCGCACCCGCTCATCACCACGCACCGCGTAGCTGGGTCGCATCACATAGCCTCCGAGAGGCACGTTGATGCCCAGGTGCAGCTCCCCCCAGCCCCCCAACGTCTGGCGAAAACCGGCGGAGGCATCGAGCGAGACAAACGCATCCCAGACCTCCACAGAACCGATCTGCGCCGGGTCGTACTGGTAGGAGCGGTACATCGTCCAGTGGCTTAAACGGGGCCCCAGTTCCAGGCGTCGCCCCCCGCGGTTGAGCAGGGCAAAGCGCCACTGAAAGGACGCGTCCACAAAGCTCGCGTTGGCCCAGTGCCCCTGCCCGTCATCGATGGCCGAGCTGAGCCGACCGCCGTTGAAACCGGGGGTAAAGCCCCCCAGCTCCAGCGCGCGGCTCCAGCGGGAGGCGGTGCGTCCCCAGCGCAAAATCAGCGGGTAAGCCTGCCCGCGGTAGGCCAGCGGGGAACCGGTGGCGTCGCGATTTCCCAGCCGCTCCACCCCGCTGAAGATCAACACCTCTCCGCGGCTCTCTGCGCCGGGCGCCTGGCCAGTGCTTTGCTCGGGCGTTGCGGCGTGGGCCCACCCGGCAACACAAAAACACCCGAGCGCGATCAGCAGCGCCACACCGCTCTGCGCCCACCGGAATCGGCCACACACAGCGGCGCACCAGCCTTTGAGGCTCGCCATCCTTTCCCCCTGGTTTTGCAAATCAGGCCGACCGGGGCCGCGCAGCCGCGCCGCCCCAGGTCTTCGACCACTCTCCTTTTGAAGCTAACCCCCGGCGCCCCCCCGACAATACAGCCGACACTACTGCCTCAACGCAGGTAGGCGCTCAAAAGCCCCTTGAGCGCCTCACCGGTCTCCCGACGCTCAAAGGGAAGCAGGAGCGTCGCGGCCACATCCCGGCCCAGCTCCAGCGCTCTCCATGAGCCGCCCCGGCGAATCCTGGCCATCGGCGGCGGCGCAAGCCCGCTCAGCGCGTCCATCGGGCTTGAGGCCCACTCCACCTGCCCCCGGCCGCTGGCCTGCAGCACCACCGCCAGAAGATCGCAAATGGCCTGGAAGGCCACCGGCTCCACCCAGCCCAGTTCCCCCGGTGAGGCATCGATTAAAAGCGCGCAGAGGCGCTCCAGGCCTTCCACGTTGGGCCCGAGCTCAAGCTGCATCGCCCGGCTCAGCTCCTCCACCAGCCATTTGCTCGGCCAGCCCGGGCGGTCGCCAAAGACCTGGTCGCCCTGGCGCCGGGCGCTGGCCACACACGCCCTCTTCACCATCGTATCAAGCATGCCCTGCGGCCTGCTGAAGCTCAGCCGCCACAACGCGCTCGGATCCCCAACCGACACCCCACCGCTTCGGCGAGCCTCGTTGCGAAAGACGCTGAGCCTCTCGAGCTGCTCGGCGTCAAGCGCCTCATTCACCTCCGCAAAACCCAGCGCCCGCAACCCCGCCTCATCGCTCTCGCTGAGATCCCCGTAGCTGGCCACATCAAAGGAGAGCACCTGTGCCTCCTCCACCTGCTCCAGATACGACGAGGGCGGCATGCTCAGGTGCGCCAGATAGCGCGCCTCCAACAGCCCCCGGATCCCCCGCATCGTCGAGCGGCCCTGGCTCTTCCAGAGCGCAGCCGTCCAGCGCTTGCCCTCCGGCCAGCTCACCGTCAGCAGCGCCGGATGCAGCCCGCCATGTGAATTTTCGTTTTCATTTTCGCGCGCCATGTGCATATTCTCTTGACTATGGAGTCGTGACTTCGTACGCCCGCGCCTGCAGCTCCACTCGTGTTGAGCAGCTTTTCCCAATCATTCGCCGGGCCCACGCACTCTTTCGACCCTTCCTTTAATCTACCCCATCGATGCTGTCATGAGTAGAAATCGCAGCCGCGGTCGTCGCCGCAGCGGCAATCGCCAGAGCTCCAAGCCCAAAGTCGACCTGGCTACGCTGACCGCGAAGCTCTCCGACTACACCCCCATCCAGCCCAAAGAGCGCATCCGGCTGGAGACCGACCGCTACGAATACATCGGGCGGATCATGGACATGTTCACCCCGATCTCTCGGGGCCAGCGTTGCCTGATCACAAGCCCGCCCAAGGCCGGCAAGACCACGATCCTCAAGACGATCGGCAAGGCCGTCCACAAGAACCACCCCGACATCTTCCAACTCGCCGTCCTCATCGACGAGCGCCCCGAAGAGGCCACCGACTTCCGCCGGAAGATGCCCTTCGAGGTGCACGCTTCGACCTCCGACCGCTCCTCAAGCAACCACATCAAGGTGGCCGAGAAGGCGTTTACCATCGCGCTGGAGAAGGTGCTCGAAGGTAAGGATGTGCTCATCCTGCTCGACTCGATCACGCGTCTGGCCCGCGCCTACAACGTCGAGCACACCGGCTCGGGCGGTCGCACGTTGAGCGGTGGCGTCTCCGCCGGCGCGCTCGATATCCCCCGCCAGCTCTTCGGCGCGGCCCGCAACCTGGAGGGCGGCGGAAGCCTCACGATCATCGGCACCGCGCTTATTGAGACCGGAAGCCGCATGGACGAGGTGATCTTCCAGGAGTTCAAAGGCACCGGCAATATGGAGCTTCTCCTCGACGAAGAGCTCGTGCTGCGACGGGTCTTCCCGGCCATCGACATCGCCAGCAGCGGCACCCGCCGCGAAGAGATGATGCTCGATGAGCTCGAGCGCAAGCAGACCCCGCTTCTGCGCCGACGCCTCATGGATCAGAGCCCGGTGGAGGGCATGCAGTGGATGATCAAGCGTCTGCACGACTCCAAGAATAATCAGAACTTCTTGCGCTCCATCCCCCAGCTTTAAACGAGCCGCACAGCCGGCAACATGTTAGCGGAAAGCTCAAAAGCGCGCCCCTGTTCGGGGGCGCGCTTTTGTTGTTGGTGATGATGTCTGACTGCCGGGATTTTTAACAATTTAGCCGAAGCACCAGCTCAAGATCTGCTGCTCCAGCCCCGGCGCGTTGCCAAAGCCCAGGTCGACGTCGGGCCGAAAGAACACATGCCCCCCGCCGGCCACCCAGCGTGCCTCCACGCGCGTGGCCGCAGCCACCAGCGGCCCGCGCAGGGAGTCGGCCGGAATCATCGGATCGCCCGGGCTCGCCACCACCAGCGCCGGCACCTCCAGTGATTTGAGAAGAGGCCCCACCGACTGCGAGCGGTAGTAGTCATCGACATCGCGAAACTTAAAGCGCGGCACCACCGTGAGCTGATCCCACTCGCGGATCGTGGTCGCCAGGCGCACCCGCTCCGGCGGGGTGGGCACCTGGCCGCGCTCGGCGATGCCCGCATACATCTGGTTGAGCCCGCCGAGCAGGTGGCGGCGGTAGATGATGTTCGCAGGCGCATCCAGACAGCGCTGGGTGGCTTCGAGATCCAGGGGCGGGCATACCGCAGCCACGGCCTTAACCTTTGGCCCCAGGCCCTCCGCAGCGGCCTTCAGGCAGACATGCCCGCCCATCGAGTAGCCCAGCAACGCGATGCGCTCAAAACGCTCAAAAAAAGGCTGCTGCAACACCGCGCGAAGATCATCGGTGAGTCCGGCGTGGTGCATATCCTCGCCAAGCCCGTCGGCGCCGCGCATCGCCAGCCGCAGACAGGGAAGCCCGGCCTGGCGAGCGGCGCGCGCCGCCTCCACGCAGTAGCCGCGGTCGACCGAGCCGCCCAGCCCGTGCACCACGATCACCAGGTCGGAGACCCCGGCCACATCGGCAAACATCCCGCTGAGCGTCACCTCGCCATCGCGCCCGTCGTCGACGCGGGTGCGCCAGAGGTTGGCGCGCGGCGCCTTGCGTGGGAGCCAGTCATGGCGCAGCGCCGGGGCGATCGTCTGCAGATGCCCTCCCACGCGCTCGCGCAGCGCCGCACTCCCGGTCCATCGTTTCAGCGGGTTTTGAGTCTTCATCGATCCTGTCCTTAGAGGAAGTCCAAACGCCAGCCCGACACGCGCCCTTCCCTTGTGTGAAGCGCGCTTATGCCTTGCCGCGGTAATCAGCTCTGGTAGTTTGAAGGCTCCTACTACCCCAACCTCCTCCCAGGGTCGAGCCAAGATGAGCCTTCAAAACGACTTCGAATCTGCCACCCGCCGTGTGCAAACGCTGGGCAGCACCCCCGACAACGCCACCCTCCTCGATCTCTATGCCCTCTTTAAGCAGGCCACCGCCGGCGATGTCGAAGGCAAGCAGCCCTCGCGCCTGAAGATCCGCGAGCGGGCCAAGTTCGACGCCTGGGCGCAGAAAAAAGGCATGTCGCAGGATGAGGCCAAAGAGGCCTACATCACGCTCGTCAACTCGCTGGTCAATTCCTGAAGGACGCCCGATGCTCACCCACCACCGGTCACGCCTGGCCGCCGCCTGGCTCGCCAGCCTCCTTCTTGTCGCCTGCGGCGATGATCAGGTCACCGACAGCCCCGACGCCAACGCGCCAGATACCGACGTCCTGGCCGACGCCGACCCCGGAGACACGGACGCGCATGATGCCGGCGACACCGCCGACGCCGACGTCAATCCCCTCGATGAACTTCCCGAGGGCCCCTGGCCCATCGAGGAGCGCGGCCACTTCAACATCGGCTACTCCTACACAAAGATCGCCTACCTCCCCCGCGGCGATGGCGAGGAGGAGCGCGAGATCTTTATCTCCATCTGGTATCCGACGCTCGATACCGAGGGCCACGAGGCGCGCTACCTCAACGCCATCAACGCTCCGGCGGGCGTGCTGCGCGATCCGACCCCGGCCATCGATCAGGCCGAGCCCGCCCCGCTGATGGTCTTCTCCCACGGCAACGGCAGCTTCAGCGTGCAGAGCTACTTTTTTGCCGAATACCTGACCAGTCACGGCTACGTCGTCATCGCGCCGGATCATAAAGGAAACACCTTCAGTGATACCGGCGGTGCGGTGCAGCTGGGGTCCACGGTCTACCGCCCTCAGGACGTCAGCGCGATCCTCGACTGGGTCGAAGCCCTCCCCGAAGATCATGCGCTCTACGGCAAGATCTCGCCATCGAAGATCGCCATCAGCGGCCACAGCCTGGGCGGCTTCACCACCCTGGCCAACACCGGCGCCACGCTGGATATGGAAGCCGTTGACGCCGGCTGCGCCGCGAACACCATCAGCAACCGCATCTGCCAGATCTTCGAAAACGATCAGAACGCCATCTTCGCCGAGGGCTTTCTCGATGATCGTTTTAAGGCCTCCATTCCCATGACCCCGGCCGGCGCCGAGGTGTACGTGCCGGGCACCTCGGCCATCGAGATCCCCACGCTGATGTGGACCGCCGGGCGCGATCTGACGCTCCCCAATGAGGTTGAAGGCGACCCACTCTGGGAGGCGATGCAAGGCTCGCAGCACCGCCGCATCGACATCACCGACGGCGGCCACTTCACCTTCTCGAACCTCTGCGAGCTGCTCGGCGGCGCGGTCGAAGACCTCCAGGACGACGGCTGCAGCCCGACGAACATCGGGTATGAAGAGGCCTACCTGGTGATCAATGCCTACAGCATGGCCTTCTTACGCCTGCACCTCGACGGCGACACCAGCTACGAGGCGATGCTCAACGGCGACGATCCGCTGAGCGACTCACTCGTCTTCGATCGTCACGAGTAAGTCATCCTCCCTGCCCTGGCTCGCCACTCAAAGGCCGGGTTGGGTCGGCGAGCCGGGGTCGACGTCGAGTTGAAAATCGACGGAGATGCCGCGTCCGCCGTTGGCCTGTGGCGAGACAAAACGCACCCAGCACTCCCCCGGGTTTAGCGCCCGCACAAGTTGCACCGAGTTGGCTGTAGGTGCGGTGGGAAACTCGCAGGTCGCCGGCGTCATCACCTGCTTCTGCACCACCGCGTCGCCTCCGCAGAGCGGTGCCTGGCCAAGCGTCGGGCCGAGCTGAAGCTCGTAGTAGCGCCCCTGGACCATGCGATCGACGACAAACCCGCGCTGCCCCTCGTTGGTCACCTCGACGACGCGGGGCTGCGCCCCGTCGACCGCCTCCGGCCCCCCCAGACGAAAGCTCATCAGAGATTGCCCATCGTCATCGTTGAGCGAGATCACGCCGCTCTGCGCCGGCTCCAGGCGAATCTGATGGAGGCTCTCCTCCCCCTCAAAAAGCGCCATCGCCTCGGGCGGATCGACCTCAAAGGCGAACTGACCCGCCCCCCGCAGGAGCTCGCCCTGAGCGTCGAGCTTGCGTTGCTCGATGGTGATGGCGAGCTCGGTGGGATCTTCAAAAACGTACGCGCCGGCATCGGTGGCCGGGCAGCTCCCGTAGCGCCCCTGCGGATCGACGCTGCCGGTGACGCGGCGTAGCTCCACCCGATCGACCTCGCGAACCTCGACCTCGAACGCGTCGACAAAATGATCGTCTGCGGGCGCGTCCTGGTCGCCATCCTCCGAGCTTGTGTCGGCGGGGGGCTCCAGGCCCTCCACATCAAAAGTCAGCTCCACGCGCGCCTGCCCGGGCTCAAGCGCTTTGAGCGTCACGCGCGCCCCGGCCACGCCCATCAGCTCCACCTCCTCAAACCCCACGATCTCCACGGCCCCTTCATCGCCGCTGACCGAGACATCATGGGCGACCAGCGCGCGGTGGTCGGAGTAGCAGCCCACCTCCTCATCGCAGATCTGCTCACCGTTAGTGGGCCCGAGCACGAGGATGGTGGCGTCCCAGCCGGCTGCCAGCGGGGTGTTGAGGTCGACGAAGAGGTGCCCGGCCTCGCTGTTGGGCACCGGCCCCTGCTCTGAGGCCACGCAGCCCGCGGCACATACCAGCGCCAGCGCCGCGCTCAAGGTGCGACCACCCGCAAGCCGGTGCGGCCAGGCGATTCGTCGAGCTTTTCTCTGCAGGTTTTCACGCACGTCACGGACTCCGGGAGACGTCTCAAAATGGAAGGCACGCCGGGATTTCAGGACCAGGCCCTGGCCCCGGGCGACTTTATGTTTACGCTCTACCTCAACGCGATCCAAGAAATCAGGAGGGAGGGCCGAAGCCTTCGGCATCCCCCTCCTGCACACCCAGGGGGCGAATATGAACGCGTCGATCCGAGCCAGGCTCTTCTGCGCAGCGCTCACGCTGGCGCTGTTCACCACGCATTTCAGTGCGTGCACCTCCGGCAGCGTCGAAGACGCCATCACCGCCGCGCCGGTGGCCGACGCGGAAGTTCGGCTCTACGGCTGGCCGCCGCCCGAGTCGACCGGTTACAGCTGGGAGTGGCCCCGCGATCTTCGCCGTGAGCAGCCGGACCACTTCACGCGCAGCGCCGCCGCGCGTTTTAACGGCTCGAACTTCGGCCTGGGCGGCGCTGGCCCCTGCCTGGTCGACCCGGAGTCCACGCTGATCCCGGGCCAGTGGTACCGCGTTCGCGTCGATCATCCCGACTACCGCCCCGGGATCTTCTACCGCTTCCACGACGGCTTTAACGAGACCTGCGCCTTCGACCTCTGCTCCTCGGCAGGCATCGAGAGCGCCGAGGGGCCCTGCAGAAGAGAGGACTTCGCGCTCTGGCCGCGTGAAGGCGACTACCAGCTCTTGCCGGACATCATCGTCGATGTGCGGGAGTTTGAAGACAACCTCTGGCAATGCGCCCTGATGCCCTCAGGCCCTCCGATTTTCGGGCTGCGCGTGGGCTCGAGCACCGCCAACGTGGGCACCGGCCCCCTGCATCTGGAGGGGCGAGGCTTTGGCGTGGAGGATGACCCGGAGCTTGCGCAGGTGGTTCAGAAGATCGATCGCAACCAGGGAGGCCAGGACGAGGTCGACCTGGGACAGGACACCTTTGAGCTTCATCCGGGTCATAACCACATCCATTTTAAAGACTGGCTGGAGCTCAACCTGATCGAGCCCACCGCCGAGTGCGACACCCCTGGCGAGCGGCCGGAGAGCTGCAAACTGGCCAGCGGCACCAAGCTCTCGTTCTGCATCATGGATCTGGAGCCCTTCGACGCCGAGATCCGTGAGCATTATGAGGGCCATCAGCGCTACCCCGAGCCCCCCACCTGCGACAGCGTGGAGCAGGGGCTCTCCCCGGGCTGGAAAGACGTCTACCACGCCCTGCTCGAAGGTCAGGTCATCATCGTCGGCGATGCCGAGGCGATGGAGGCGCTTCCCACCGCTGTCATTGTCGAGGCCAGCGTCGATCCACGAGGAAAACTCACCGAACTCGACACCACAAACAACCGCGCCAGCCAGCGCCTGACTCGCCCCCTGGATCTGCCCGCGCTCTGCAATTCCCCGAGAAGTCGCATTGACTGCAGCGGTCCGGAGTCTAGCTTTGACGACGAAGAGCAGGAGATGTGTCCGGACTACCTGCGCTTCATTGACAACCTGACGGTGCGTCGCCCCTGACACCCTGACCTCTTCTGAGGTTCGTCCTTGCCTTTCCCTCCGGCTTCACGTAGGAAGGCCCAGACGGTGGTGTCTCCTCGGAGTTACTCTTGTTCGTAGCTTCGCCCCTCCCCTGGAGGGATGTGTCATCGCTTTTATTGCGGTGTCCACGGCTCATCGTCGCTCGATTCATACCCACAGCCCACATCTTTAGATGGGCACGCGTTGCCAGGGGTAGCGCGACAGGTGGCGACCTCCCAAACTTTGAGGCCACCACCACAGGAGAAAGCAACATGGCACAACGTCTCGTCGGTTCAGTGAAGTGGTTCAGCGAACAAAAAGGCTTTGGCTTCATCAGCCAGCCCAATGGTGAAGATGTGTTCTGTCACTTCAGCGCCATCCAGAGCTCGGGATTCAAGACCCTGCGTGAAGACCAGCAGGTGGAGTTCGAAGTCGAGCAAGGCCCCAAAGGCCTGCAGGCTGTGAACGTCATCCCCCTTGACTGATCCGGCTTAGAAAGTATCGGTCTATCAACCGCGGAGCTTCGGCCCCGCGGTTTTTTTTTGGTGTATCGACCACACGTCGATAATTATTATTATGTAAATTACACGCAGCATATTTTCGATCCCACGCCAGTCCCCCCCTGCTGGTCTTCAGGGCAACGCGATAAAAAGCGCCGTTTTAAAATACCCCTTCCCGCTGGCCACAACTCCCACGCCATAATGGGTCACCTCCTCGCGCAGCACGTTCTCGCGATGCCCCTGCGAATCCATCCACCCCCGGTGCGCGTGTGCCACGGTGGGCGCCAGCCCGATATTCTCAGCCGCCGCGCGGTAGCTCAGCCCCACGGCGTCCATGCGGTCAAAGGGGCTCTGGCCCCGGGGGCTGATGTGGGAGAAGTAGTCGCGATCGCGCATGTCGGCGCTGTGCTGCCGGCCCAGGACCACCAGGCGCATATCGCAGGTGAGCTCGCTGATCCCCCGTTGGCGTCGCTCGCAGTTGGCCAGGCGAAAGAGCGCCGTCTCATAGTCGTCGCCACAGCGATCGCCGCGATCGGCGACGACCGACGACCAGCTTGAGACCTCCCCGCCCTCCACCACCTCCACCCCGAGATCATCGACGCGGATATCGTCTGCGCCGCAGCGCACGTGCCGGGAGCTCTCTGCCCACTCCCAATCCCCATCGGCGACCGCCCCGCCCAGGCCTCCCTCCACTTCCACATAACGCAGGGTAGGCTCGGCTCCCCCTCCCGCGGCACATCCCATCGATCCCCCGAGCATGCTGGCTGCTCCGACGCCCCCGACCACCCCGAGCATGGTGAACCTTTTGAACATCCCGACCACCGCGCGCGCGTCCATCGCCACCTCCTGGAGAAAATAAAAAAACCCCGACATCTCGCGACGCCGGGGTTTGGTTCTAAGTCGTGGAGACCTTAGTCAAGCGGCACAACGTTGACCGCCTGGAGACCCTTGGGGCCCTGCTCAACTTCAAACTCAACGCGCTGATCTTCGCGAAGGGTCTTGAAGCCCGAGGACTGAATCGCGCTGAAGTGGCAGAAAACATCTTCGCCATCAGGCTGGGTGAGGAAACCGTAGCCCTTGTCCGCATTGAACCACTTGACCGTACCTTGAATCTTCATTGCCTTACTCCTGAAACATGATCTGCGCTGCCTTTGACCGTCGCCTGACAAAGACAACCCGGGACCTCCCCGGTCCTAACTAACCCACCACGCACCATGCCGTGGCGGGAAAATCCGAACGACGCCCCCGGTGGGGGTACTACGCGTCGACGACGTGGATCTCGAGCGACCGGCGAGCGCCTTACATGCCCTCACCTCAAAACAAAAATCGCTCTGGTGTTCATACCAACAGCCCCCTTGAAACCCTCCCCCTGCTGTCAGACCTCGACGTCACGCCGGGGCTCCGAAAGCTCGGTAAGAACTCGCGTAAGCAAATTGCCATGAACGTGATGGAGTATGACACCTCCAACGCGAACTTTCAACGTCTTCTGTTGACGCAGCGCGTCGTGCGATCTTACCGCCAGGTCAGGCCCATCGGGCCGTCGGATATGTTGGTTGTTCATACCCGTAAAATTGCCTACATGTCGAGTTCCTTTCCCCGAGGCCATCGTCGCCTCCCCCTGGTGTCCCGAGGGTGCCGTGCAAAGCTCCAAGCTCATCGTTGTCGCAATCGCCCTGATCATCGTCGGTGGTGTCGCCGCCTGGTCCTACGTCAACTTCGTGGAGAGCCCTCCCTACGATCCGGAGGTCGCCCACGAGTTCGCCCACTACTTTGAGCGCCGTTGTGTGGGGCAACACGATGAGAGCGTGTGCGCCGACGCCATCGGAAGCCACCACCGCCCTTGCTTCAATGAGGCGATGGTGATGAACGAGGCCGGTGATTTCGCCGTCGATCACGATCGCGAGGTCTACATGACCTGCATGCGCGCGGCGTTGCCGCAGCCTGCCGCAACGCCCTGAGCTGTCGGCGGGCATCGTGGTGCTTATCACTCTGTGATTGCAGTCTCCTACAAACCTCATGCAAAGGAGCGCACCATGAAACGACGCCTCAGCCGTGAACAACTCATCATCATGCTCGACGAGCTCGACCGCGGGGAGCTGGAGCCGGGAGAAGTTCAACGCCTGGTGAACAGCCTGGAGCTCTCCATGAGCGACGCCGAAGCGCTCACCATCATCGAGGACGATGAGCTGAGCGCTGGCGAGGTCGCCGACCAACTTCTGGGCTACGACCCGCGCGAGAGCTAAGCCTCACGCTGACCTCCGGCGTCGCATCCGCCCTCTGCGTTTTGATCCTCACTTATGATCGTAAAAAATGAACATCTGATGCGCGCGCTGGAGGCCCTCTCCAGAACCTACAAACGCGTCGCCGGGGCTCGCAGTGAGACCACCGACGATGCGATGGCGCTGGCGGCGCTCGACCAGACGCTGGCCGAGCATCTGCACACGCGCCAGGAGCTCTTGCATACCCTGGCGTATGAGGATCTTCGGGCGCTGGATGCGCCCCTTCTGGCCTCACTGGGGCGGCTTTTTACGTTGCGCGCCGCCATGCTCCACGATCTGGGTCAGGAGGGGGCCGCGGCGCATAGCGCGGGGCTGGCGTTCTGCGCGCTGCGGCAGACCCTGCGTGAGCGCCTCACCGACGAAGATCGCTACGCGGCCCACCATCTGCACCGGCTGCTCGTTCATCCGGTCGCCGCCCTGGCGTTGACGCCCCGGGAGGTGGCCGGCGCCTACGCCGAGCTCTTCGACTTCTATGCGGAGCACCGCATCGACGATCGGGCCGAAGACACCCTCTTTCACGCCCTCCATCTTCTGGCCGACTCCCCCACGGAGCGCGCTCGCCTTGGCCAACGCGCTCGAAGCTATTATCAACGTCTGCGGACGCTCGACGACACCGAGCTGCGGCGCCGCGGCCTCTCCCGCTTCGACGTCACCCAGGCGCTGGCCGATCTCGAAGAGCTTCTGGCCGACACCTGACCCGCCTTGCCATCCCCCCTCCCGGAGTACCTCAGCCATGACCGTCAACTCCAAGCACGACGGCCCCATCCGCCGCAAAGACGCCCTCGATTACCACGAGTTTCCCCGTCCCGGTAAGGTCGAGGTCCTCCCCACCAAACCCCTCTCCACGCAGCGCGATCTGGCGCTGGCCTACAGCCCCGGGGTGGCCGAGCCCTGCCGCGAGATCGCTGCCGATCCGCAGGCGGCCTTTCGCTACACCAATCGCAAAAACCTGGTGGGCATCATCACCAACGGCACCGCCACCCTGGGGTTGGGCGATATCGGCGCGCTGGCCAGCAAACCGGTGATGGAGGGCAAAGCTGTGCTCTTTAAGGTTCTGGCCGGCATTGATGCGTTCGATATTGAGCTCGACGAGCGCGACCCGGACGCGTTTGCGCGCTGCGTTAAGGCGTTGGAACCTACCTTCGGGGGTATCAACCTCGAAGATATTGCCGCGCCGCATTGCTTTGCCATCGAGGAGCGCCTGCGCGATGAGCTCGACATCCCGGTCTTTCACGACGACCAGCACGGCACGGCGATCATCACCGGTGCGGCGCTGATCAACGCGCTGGCGCTGCAGAAAAAAGAGATCGAAGAGGTGCGCGTGGTCTTCGCCGGCGCCGGAGCCGGCGCGGTGGCCTGCGCGCGCCTTTACGAGTCGCTCGGGGTGAGACACGAGCACATCACCATGGTCGACATTCACGGCGTCATCTATCAGGGGCGCGAGATCGCTATGGATCCCTACAAGGGACACTTCGCTCATGAGACCGACCGACGCACCCTGGCCGAAGCCATAGACGGGGCCGACGTGTTTGTCGGGCTGGCCGCCGGGGGCATCGTCTCACGCGAGATGGTCGCCTCAATGGCCGAACGCCCCATCATCTTTGCGCTGGCCAACCCCGACCCGGAGATCGCCTATCCCGACGTGATGGCGGTGCGCGACGACGCAATCATGGCCACCGGGCGCAGCGACTACCCCAATCAGGTCAACAACGTGCTGGGCTTTCCCTTCATCTTCCGGGGCGCGCTCGATGTGGGGGCGCGGCGCATCACCGAGTCGATGAAGTTGGCCGCCGTGCATGCGCTGGCCGCCCTTGCGCGCGAAGAAGTCCCGGAGGTGGTCTCAGAAGCCTACGATGAGAGCCATATTCGTTTTGGGCCCGAGTACATCATCCCCAAACCCTTCGACCCCCGCGTGCTGCTGCGCCTCTCGCCAGCCATCGCGGAGGCGGCGATGGCCGAAGGCGTCGCGCGCCAGACGCTCGACCTGCCTGCGTATGTCGAGGAGCTTGAGCGTCTCCAGGGCGTCTCCAAGGGGCTGATGCGGCGGTTGATCAACGTTGCCAAGCGCGAGCCTAAACGCATCGTCTTCCCCGAAGGGACCGAGGATAAGATCATCAAGGCGGCGCAGATTCTCGTCGACGAAGGCATCGCCTGCCCGATCCTTCTGGGGCCGGTAGACGTCATCCGCCAGCGGGCCCGGGATCTCGATATCGACCTCACCGGCATTGAACTTCTCGACAATGAGCGCGACCCGCGTTTTGAGGAGTTGGCCCACGTGTATTACCGGATGCGCCAGCGCAAAGGCGTGACGATCGCAGATGCGCGCAACCACCTGCGCAGCCCGGAGCCTTACGCGATGCTGCTGGTGCACGAGGGGCTGGCCGATGGGGTCGTCTCCGGGGTGACGCGGCCTTACCGCGAGTCACTCAAGCCCGCGCTGCAGATCATCGGCGTCGATGAGCGCCAGAGTCGCGTTGCGGGCATGCACGTGGTCGTCACGCGGCGCGGCGTCAAACTCTTTGCCGACACCACGGTCAACATCGATCCCGACGCCGATACCCTTGCCGACATCGCCATCGCCACCGCCGACGCCGCGCGCCTCTTCGACCTGGAGCCGCGCGTCGCGATGCTCAGCTACACCAACTTCGGGGCGAGCCGCCATGCGGACGCCAGCCGCGTGGCCGAGGCGACACGGATCATCAAGAAGCGTCGCCCCGAGCTCAACGTCGATGGCGAGATGCAGCTGGAGTTTGCCACCGAGGCGGAGCTGCGCGCCGATAAGTTTGCGTTCTCCACGCTGGAGGGGGAAGCCAACGTCTTGATCTTCCCGGACCTCAACGCGGGTAACATCGGCTACAAGCTCCTCAACCAACTCGGTGGTGCGGAGGTGATCGGCCCCATTTTGCTGGGGATGCGCCGTCCGGTGAACGTGCTGCAGTTCGCGTGCTCGGTCCCCTCGATTGTGCATCTGGCGGTGGTGACCTGCCTGCATGCCCAGCAGCTCGACCGGGAACGCGGGTAAGACTGACGTGCTTACATGTGTGTGAGAGTAAAAGCCCCGGCGAGCCATGATGGCGCGCCGGGGCTTTTGCACGTCGGGTCGCCGGGTGTGTGTGACGCAGAGGGGCGAGCCCTTTGTTTTCAAAGATTCGGTCATTACCATCGCGTCATCGCGACCCGTTTCGCTGGATGCCCGTCTTCTTGCCGATGGAGCTTGCTTATGTTTGTGCGCCCCGCCCTTTGCCACGCCGCACCTCTTCGTTTGACCGCCGCGCTTTTTGCGGCCCTGCTCGCGTTGCCCCAGGCCTCCGCTCAAGAGGCCCCGGCTTCGGACGACGACGCGCTCCCGCAGCAAACGTCTCCCCCGGGTGATGATGTTGCCGAGGATGCGAATGCCGAAGACGTGATTGCCTCACGCGCCCGGGCCGAAGACTGCGAGCTCGTCGCCAGCCTGATGCTGGAACAAGGCCCGGTGCTGGCGTGTGCCGACCAACGCGTGCTCGTGGTGCGTGAGGGTTCGATGGAGGTACGCCGGGCGGCAGGTCCCATTGAGGCGCTATTGCCCGCTGAGGATGATGTCTGGGTGATCACACGGCGCCAGGAAGCGACGTTGCTCTCGGGCTTGCCCCTTCCCTCCGGCCCCACGACCTCGCCAGAAGGCCCGGCTGCGCCGCGCCCCTCCGCACCCTCGCCATCCACCCCGACGAGCGAGGTGGTCGCCACAGTTGTGGAGAGCCACCACGGCAGCGTCATCGTCGATATGGGCAGCGCGCAGGGGCTTCAGCCCGGGCAACACCTTGAGCTTTATGAGGTCAAGAGCGTGCGGCTGGGCGACACATCTGAGAGCACCGAGCGCGTGCGTACGCTGGCGATTGCGCCAATCCAGTCGCTCAGTGAGAACCGCGCCGAGCTCAACCTCGGTATCAATGAGCGGGTGCCCACCGGAGCGCTGGCCCGACCGACCCCACAGGAGTCGACCACCAGCCGGCTCACACCCCCTCGCCTCCCCGGGCTTGCGAGGCTGAGCTTTACGCTGCGCCCCTTTCTGGCGCTGGGTACGGTGGGCGCGGGCTCATTGAGCGAGGCGTCTGCCGCCTATCAGTTTGAGGGGCCGTGGACAGCCGAGCTGCTCATCGACCCGCTGGCGGTGGGCTTCTCGCGCGCGGCGAACCTGCTGGCGGTGATCGGCACGGCGATCATCTCGTACGACACGACGCCCTTTCAGGTTGGCATTGGTTTTGGCACGACCACCATCAACTCCACCGCTTACCAGAGCGGCGGCAGTGACACGGGCGGGTTCGGGGCGGAGCTGGGGTTTGCCATCTCCCAAAAGGTTCGCCTGGGGGCGCTCGACGGCATTCATGTTCAACTGGTCAACAACTTCTTTCTCTACGACGGCGCGTTTCGCTACGGGGGTACCGCCGGCGGTGCGCAGGTGCCGGCGGGCTCGATCGGCAAGTCGTCGTGGATCGTCGCGCGCGGGGGCGCGGGCTTTGCCGGCCACGCCTTTGGCGAGGTCGGTCTGAAGGTGCTGGCGCGCGGCAATGGCGACCACGGCTCGCTCTTCTTCGTGCCCACCGTCGGACTCGCACAACTTCGGGGCACCCGCGAGGTGGACTGCGGAAGCGGGCCCGAGTTGCCCTCCGGTGAGCCCGCCCCCACCGGCGATCAACGCTGCTATGTGGAGGTCAGCCAGGGCGGCCCGATGATCGGTTTTCAGATCGAGTGGCGTCCATGAGCGTCGCTTAAGGAGCAGGGCTTAGGGTGGGTACGAAGGCCGCGCCGCTCCCTCCATGTTGCGTGAGAAACGCAGCGAGCACTTCATGGTAGGGAGCGAACGCGGCCAGGTCGTTATGAGCGCCCCCTTCGATGAGGTGCAGCTCACTGCGTGCGCCGAGGACGTCGGCCAGGCGCTCGCTATGATGCGCGCCGATGAGCTCGTCGTTGCTGCCGTGAAGTAAGAGCACCGGCAAAGAGGTTGCTGCCAGATGATCCTCATTGGGGAAGCGAAAACGCAGGGTCAGTCGAGGGAGTGCCCAGGGCATCAGCTCGCGGCCCAGGGTCACCAGGCTGCTGAAGGGTGACTCCAGGATGAGCGCGCTTGCCTCAACCTCACTCGCCAACTTTGAGGCGATGCCGCTTCCGATGCTGCGGCCGTAAATCACAACATCGTCGGCGCGGTACCCCCGCTCGATCAGCCAGCGGTAGGCGGCGCGACCGTCTTCGTAGAGCCCCGCCTCGGTGATGCGACCGGTGCTCTTGCCGTAGCCGCGGTAGTCGATGACCAGCGTGTCGTAGCCGAGGGGGACCAGGTCGGAGGTGACATCTTTCCAGGTGCGCAGACTTCCGGCGTTGCCGTGAAGGTAGAGGATCACCCCTCGGCTGGCCTGCGCGCGGTGGAGCACGCCGCTGAGGTTTTCCCCATCTTCGGTGTTTATCTGCACCTCTTCTGCGCTCAGCGGCAGATCAAACTCAACGTCCTGCGGAAGACGCTCCGGGTAGAAGATCAGTCGGCTCTGCCAGCCCATCAGCATCGCTCCCAACGCCATGATCATCACTGCAAAGACTCCTGCACGTTTCATGCGCCGCGCTCCGGGCTCGTCGGCCGACGCTCGCGCTCATAAAGTGCCCGCCGCACGCCGAGCAGACGCGCCACGAGGTTGTCCGGCACGCGCTGCAGACGCGTATTAAAACGCTCGACCGAATCGTTGTAGAAGGCGCGCGCCCACGCCACCCGATCTTCGGTGGTGCGCAGCTCGTCCATCAAGCGCCCGTAGTGCTCGCTTGAGCGCAGCGCAGGATAGGCTTCCGCCAGGGCATCCACCTCCCGGGTAACCCCAACATCGCGCTCCGAGTGCCCTTTCGAGCGCCCGGGCTGCTCGCCATCGCCAGGTTGAGCATTCCGGCGCATTCGAGCGACCTGGCGCATCAGCTCGGCCTCCCGCGCCCCGTAGCCCCGGACAAGATTTGCGAGCGTTGCGATCAGGTGATGCCGCCGGGAAAGCTCCACCTCCAGCATCGACCAGGCCCTCTCGACGCGCTTTTGCAGCGCCACCAGCCCATCGAGCATCACCTTCAGGTAAAGCACGACCACGCAGGCAATGGCCAACATCATCAAAAGCCAGCGCGCGCTTGGGTCTTCTCCGATCAGGGGCCAGGTGTGCAGCAGAGTCAGATGCCCGGCGGCCATCCTGCCGCCCCACCAGAAACCCACCAGCGCCAGGGCGACGAGCACCAGAAACAAGGCCCAGCGGCCATAGGCGCTGGCAACCTTTGCCTCTCCGCGGGTCGTGATCACATAGTCGGGGGCCTGCCAGTCCCCCGGCCCGATGCGCAGGCGATCACCCGTGTCCACAAGCCTCGCCGGGCCGATGATGCTGACCTCCTCCCCCGGATAGATCACGCGCACCTCGCGGCGGCGAAGCCCCGTGCGCCCTCCGCGGCGCCTGGCACGGGAGCGCCTGCGAGCGCCCGGATAACCGACTTCGAAGACCTCCTGAAAGTCGACGCGGGTGTCCATGTGGGCGCCTCGTGGGTCGACCTCCACGCGGCCGGTCTCGTCCAAGAGCCAGAAGGTCGCGCGCGAGGTGCGGTGGCTGACCTCCTGCCACTCGTAGCGTACGCGGTTGTGGCGACGACGCCTACGGGTGGGCGGCGCATCTTCGACGATCGCGACCTGCTCTTCGACGCGCTCCGACCAGTACACGACCTGTGTGTCGGAGCCCGGGGCTTTCAATAACTCGTGGTCACGTTCGGCGCCCGCTTTGCCCCGGACGCGGCACATGCCCACGGTCAGCCCACCGCAGGTCGAGCGCGGCAGATCTTCGATAAGACGCTTTCGCGCGAGCGCCCGGTAGGCCAGAAAGAGCATCAGCCCCACGCCCATAAAGAGCCCGATGTCGGCCGGGGAGGCGCTCGCCAGCTGTACGCCCTGCCACACGTCGTCGATCAAGGTGACGTTTCGGATGAGGCTCACGTCCATGGTCGCTCCAGGTGAAAGGCGGTGTGCTGGCTTCGCCGGGATGATGACACGCGCATGAGCTTAAGGGGTGCTGCGGATCGCCCGGGAGAAGTTCGCATCAAGGGGCGCAGCGAGGGCCCGCTCGTTGATCAAGAATCGCTCACGTGCCTCGGCCACACTCACCCCCTCCGGGAGAAGATCGAGCTCGGCGATGAGCTCTTCGCTAAACCCGGGAAGCAGCACCCGGTAGTCCGGGGGAAGTTCCACCGCGTTGATCCGCTCATAATGCGCAGCGAGGTTGGAGGAGCAGGAGTTGAGCACGGTGTGGTACCAGCTCGGCTCTTTAGCCAGGGTCTCCAGGCGCTGAACCATGTCGACGAAAAAGGCGGCGGTCTTCTCCGGTCCGGCGTTCATGGGAATCACCCAGGTGGGATCTTTATGGACGCGCGTGCGCAGCCCCAGGGCGTCGCGCTCGTCGGCGGCCACATAAAAGAGCTCGTACTGACGAAACATCCCGCCGAGGGGATCATAGCTCTCACCCTCCTCACGACGCGCCTCAGCGGAGAGCACCACAAAGCGCTCGTCGCTAAACTCAAAACTCACCATCACATGCGCCACTCCGGGTACTCCGCCGAAGGTGGTGAGGATGAAGTAGGCCTGCTGAATCTCGTCGAGGTTGTAAGTTGCGTCGTACCAGCGGGCTTCCTCAACCTCTCCCTCCTCATCGTAGCGGAAGTCGCGCACATCGCGGATGGTCACCTCCCGGCCCTCAATGCTCGCCCGCGGGGCGCGCGAGACGTTCTCCTGCCAGTTGCGATCGGCTGCGGGGCGTTGCGCCCCATAAAAGATGCTCAGGAGCGCGGCGACCAACGCCACGAGCAGGCCGCCGCGCTTGATGCCCAGCATCACCGGCCAGGCGACCATCGCCCCCCCTACCGCAAGTCCCAGCCCCAGCCGCATCGGGCTGAGCTCACCGCCAGCGCCGCCGGCGTAGGTCAGCACGCCGAGTGCGAGCAGCGCCAGGGGTAGCATCAAGAGCGCCATTGCCCAGCGCATCCAGCGCGGCTCTTCGGCCGGTGTCGTCGTCTTGCTCATCAATAGCAGGCCCAGGCAAAGGTCAGCACGTCGGGGTGGTTCGGACAGCAGGTCAGGTGTCCGGCGCCCATGTCACCGAACATGTAGGGGAGGTTGTCTTCGGAGTCGATCTGCAAGACCACCTCCATCTGCGCGTCGCATTGAGGGCAGTTGGGGTACTCGACGCCCTGGACCCAGGCCGGCCAGCCGCCGAGTTTGTCGCCGGTGGCCGGGCGCTCGGCCTCTTCGAGCGCCTGCTCCTCCTCGGGGCTGATCTCATGACCCATCTGGTAGAGTTCTTCGTAGCCGGGGACGTCATCCTCGATGGGCTCCCAGCTCTCGATGCGACGAGGGGCGAAAGGCTCCGCAGGCCCGGAAGCGTTGAGGTTGGTGGGGCCGGTGGGGTCGTCGATGCGGCGAGCCATCACGCTGCGGGCGAAGGGGAAGAAAGCCTGGCATTCCACCTCGCAGAGCGGGTCGCTGCTGGTGCAGTAAAAGAGTTGCAAGAGGCCGCTCTTCCCCACGCGCTGCTGCTCGGGTTGAGGCAACGTAGCGAGGTTGAGCTGAACAAAGAGCTGCTGAGGCTTGTTGCAGTTGGGGCATGTAGGCCAGGCTTCATCCGCTTTGAGCCAGGGCCGACCGCTGAACTTACTCGCCAGGAGATCGCCATCGCCCTCGGCGGTGCGCGGTCGGTAGGCGGTGCGGCGATGGGTCAGGAGCGTGGGCGGCAGAGCGCGTGCGGTCGTCATAATGCCTCGTCGGTGTGGTGGAGGGT
The DNA here is from genome assembly GCF_007997015.1 of Lujinxingia vulgaris. Classification (NCBI taxonomy): domain Bacteria; class Deltaproteobacteria; order Bradymonadales; family Lujinxingiaceae; genus Lujinxingia; species Lujinxingia vulgaris. Next base: position 829,358 of record NZ_VOSM01000001.1, on the reverse strand, counting down.
GTCGAAGATCAAAGGTCCGCTCGTCATCGGTAGCCCCCACATCCTATGCCCACCTCGCCGCCGCACACAAACCGGTGCCCGGCTTTACACCCCTACTCGCCAGACCTAGTGTGAGGCGACAGCGACATGTTCGAGCCCCACCCTTTCTAAGCCTGACGCTCGATGAAGGAGCCCTGTGATGATGAAGAACCTTTCTGTGATGATGCGCTCGGCGCTGACCCTGGGTGTGAGCGCGCTGGTGTTGCTGGCGACGGTGCCCGCCTTTGCGATGGGCGATCTTCTGGAGACGCTGCCCGGCGGTCACGACGCGGTGATGGCGGTCGACTTCGATGAGACCCGCGACTCGCCATTTTTCCGCTCGGCGCTGGGGTGGATGCGCTCGCACCCGGCGGTGGGTCCGGCGCTACAGGCGGTGGAGGAGACGCTGCAGATCGAGATCGAGAAGGATCTCGATGAGCTTGTGATTCTCTCGGATACCCCGCCCTTAAACATGGCGATGCTCGGGGGTGGTGCCAACCCGATGGACCCGTCGAGCCTGGATTTGAGCTCGGTGCGAGGGTCGGTGCTGGCGGCGCGCGGGGATTTTGAGGCGGCCAAAGTGCTGGAGGGTGTGCGTGCCCGCAACTCGGATGCCGCGGCGCTGAGCGTGGGGGAGCGCGCCGGGGTGCGCACCGCGCAGATCGATGTGGTCACCCTCTCAGAGAAGGCGGTGCTGGTGCTCACCGGCCAACGCGACTACCGCGATGAGGTGCTCGCGCGGCTGGAGCGCGGTGAGCTGCTGAGCGCACGCTACACCGGGGCGTTGACGAAGTTGGGTGAGGCGCCCGGGGTGGTGATGATGATCCAGCCGAACTACGAAGGGGGGGCCGGCGATGCGAGCTTTGCGGCGCTGAGCGTGCGCCTGAAGGCGCGGGTGCTCGCTTCGATGGTGATGACGATGCGCGACGATGAGCGCGCTCGCCAGTCCGCCCAGGACATCGCTGCGGCCCGCGAGCAGGCGCTGAGCAATCCGCTGGTGGCGATGTTCGGGCTTGCGCCCGCCGCGCAGAATCTGGCGGTGCGCCAGCAGGCCGCCGATCTGTTTGTGACCACCTCCATGACCAATGATGAGGCGCAGATCCTCATCGACCAGGTCATGCGTATCGTCCAGACCTCCGGCGAGTTGGAGCAGGGAGCGAGCCCGGCGGCACCGGCGGCGTCGCCCTCAAAGGCCGCCCCGGCGCCGGTGCCGGAAGATGGTGTGGAAGCTGATTTTAACTGATCGATCGGCGCGCCACATGCTGAGGTGTGCGCGAGGGTCGCTGCCCGTGTTTTGATGCAAGGATTTCACCCATGATCTCCCCTCGCCAGTGCGTCGCGCTCTCTCTGGTAGCGCTTACGTTCGCCATCCCCGCCACACTCTCTGCGCAGCCCTCCCCCAGCCAGGGGGTGGCGGTGCCCGACAGCTCCCTGACCACCCAGGCCGACAGCGCGAGCCTGGAGACCAACCCGGCCGGCCTGGGTTTTGTGCGCGGCTCGGAGCTGGGCTACCGCTACCTCATTCCCTCCGACACCTTTGACGATGTGCTGGGCTCGGGCCATGCCACGAGTTTTGCGCTGGGCAATGGCTATGTGGGGCTGGGCGGCCAGGTGCAGTGGCTCAAGCGGCCGGAGCTGGGGCCGGAGCTGGGCAGCTACCGAAAGTACACTCTGGGGGCGGCCGTCGCGATGCCGCGCTTCTTCAGTGTGGGCCTGGGCGTCAACATGTTCGGGAGCCGCAGCAGCGAGCGCCTCAACGACCTGACCACGCTGGATGTGGGCATGCAATGGCGGGTTGGTGAGCACCTGGGGCTGGGGATGATGGTCCGCGATGCGATGCCCGCCTACCTGCAGGAAGACAGCGCGCTGCCGATGCGACTGGGCCTGGGGATGGCGCTGCGCGGCTTCGACGGGCGCCTGATCTTCGACACCGAGCTCTACCACGTCCGCGGTGCTCGCCTCGTCTCGGTGGAACCTCGGGTGATGGGTGAGGTTTACCCCGGGTTGCGCCTCTTTGCGCGCAGCGCGATTTCGCTGGATACCGAACGCGAGCATGAACCGCGCATCGTGGCGATGAGCGCCGGGGCCGAGATGAGCCTGGGGCTTCTGGGCACCTCGGTGGCGGCCCTGCTGAGCAAAGATGCGGAGAGCGCCGACGTGGCGTTTAACGCGCTCAACGGCCGGGTGTGGATGGGCAATCAGCGCCGGCGCTCGGTGGTCGGATCGTCGCGGCGGTGGGTGCGTCTGGACCTGGATAACTCCATTGCCGAGCAGGCCGTCTCGCAGCTCTTCGGTCCCTCGACGCGCAGCTTCCTGAACCTGATGCAAGACATCGACGCCATCACGCAGGATCCCACGGTGGCCGGGGTGATTCTGGGCGTGGGCAACTTCAACCTGGGGTATGGCCAGCTCTGGGAGCTGCATCAGGCCTTCCAGCGACTTCATGAGGCGGGCAAACACAGCGTGGCGCTGATGAGCTCGACGACCACCGCCGGCATCTACGCTGCCTCTGCGGCGCGCGAGGTGTGGATGCTGCCGGCCACGCCTTATGCGCCCACCGGGCTGCAGGCCGAGTTGACCAGCTACCAGGGACTTCTGGAGAACATGGGCGTGGAGGCGGAGTTCGTGCGCATCGGCGCGTATAAGTCGGCGCCGGAGGCCTTTGTGAACGCCATGCCCTCCGAAGAAGCCAGGGAGCAGACCGGGGAGTATGTCGAGGCGATCTACGATGAGCTCACAAGCCGCATCGCGCTGCGTCGGGGGCTTGAGGCCGAGGCGTTTAAAGCGATCGTCGATAACGCCCCGCTGCTTCCGGATGAGGCCCTGGACCGTGGTCTGGTCGATGCGCTGGTCTACGACGATGAGCTTCCCGAGCGCATGCGCGATCTTTTTGGCTCCGGCGTTCGCGTCGATCGGGGCTACCAGCCGGTGACCATCGATGATGAGGCCTGGGGGCTGCGTCCGGAGATCGCCGTGGTCTACATCGACGGCGCGATCATCGACGGTGGGTCGGGTCGTTCGCCGCTGGGAGGCAGCGTGATGACGGGGGCGGCCAGCGTCAACGCCACGCTGCGCCAGCTGGCGAGCGATGCGCGGGTGAAGGCGGTGGTGCTGCGCATCGACAGCCCCGGGGGTAGCGCCCTGGCCAGCGATTTGATCTACCGGGAGGTGCGGGCGCTCGCACGCACCAAGCCTGTGATCGCCTCGATGGGCAACGTAGCTGCCAGCGGCGGGTATTACGTGGCCGCCGGCGCCGACGAGATCTTTGCCACGCCGAACACCCTGACCGGCTCGGTCGGGATCTTCGCCGGTAAGTTTAACTTCGAGCAGCTCGCGGGGCGCCTGGGTATGAGCTCGACGCCGATTCAACGCGGGGAGCGTGCCGGTATGTTCTCGCTCTGGCGAGGCTGGAGCGAGGAGGAGCTCGAAGGGGTCAGTGAGACCATGAGCTACCTCTACCAGCTCTTCCTGACGCAGGCCTCGGCAGGGAGGCCCCTGAGCGCCGATGAGCTCGACAAGGTGGCCCGCGGGCGCGTATGGACGGGTACGTCGGCGCGCGAGGCCAAGCTCGTCGATACCATCGGCGGCATCCTCGATGCGGTGCGCCGCGCCGAGGAGCTGGCCGGCCTGAGCCCCGACCGCGCCGAGGTGACCACCTACGGTGGTATGAGTGGGCTGCCCGCCCCCCAGGGATTTCGCGCCTGGCTGGGAGCGTTTATCGCGGCTGAGCCCGCCGTCAACGCGCCGCGCCTGCTCGATCATCTGCCGCAGGGCGCGCTGCGTCGCTCGCTGGAGACGATCGAGGCACAGGCGCTCTGGCCCCTCTACTTTGAGCAAGGGCAGACGTTGATGCTGCCTGCCCACCCCCTGCACCTTCATTGAGACGCTTATGAACGCCCCGCTCTCCCGACAGATGCTCAACCTGGCTCAACCCACCGATGACGGGTGGTACGAGCGGGTACGCGAGCATCTCGACCTTATCCTGATCGACCACGCCCACCTGGAGAAGCGCGCCGCGTCGACGGCGCTGAGCATGATCTTCCGCTACACCGGGCGCGCGGGCCTGGCGCGGCAGCTCAGCGCGGTGGTGCAGGAGGAGATGGACCACTTCTCGCGGATGCTCGACGTGCTGGAGGCCCGCGGTGTGGAGCTTGTGCGCCTGGAGCCTGCCCCCTACGCCTCGAAGCTCGTGAAGGCGATACGATCGGAGGAGCCCTACATGTTTATGGATAAGTTGCTGGTGGCGGGGCTCATTGAAGCGCGCAGCTGTGAGCGCTTCGCCATCCTCAGCGAAAACGTGGAGGACCCGGAGCTTGCAGCCTTCTACCGCGAGCTCTTTGAGACCGAGGCGATGCATTACACCCTCTACACCAACCTGGCCCGCGACCACTTCTCACGCGAGGAGGTCAAGGCGCGCCTGCAGGAGCTGGCGGTGGTGGAGGTTGAGGCGTTGCGCGCCGGGGGCGATATCCCGCGCTTGCATTCCTACTGAGGCCAGGCGGCGCTCAGGTTGCAGGTACGAAAAAGGCCGCGTCCCCCAAAAGGGGCGCGGCCTTTTTACGATCGGAAGGCCTGAAGGCCTCGGAGCTTACCGGGCCTGGCCGGCCTTGTAGACGGCGGCAGCCTGGGTGGCGAAGACGGTGAAGGTCGCGTCATTCAACGCGCCGCGCAGCTGCATGTACGCCGGGGCCTCATTCTCCACGACGAGCTCGCCGGTGAGCACATGCCCGTTGTTGAGCACGATCTGGTCGAGGGCGTCGATGCCCGCGGGCTGCGATCCATCTTTCCAGTTCACCGAGCTGACCTGAGAGGTCGGCACGGTGCGGATTTCACCAAAGCGCTCGACGGTGTAGAAGTCGGCGTTGATGGCGACGACGTTGCCCTGAATCTCCTGCCCGCTGGTCAGCTCCAGGACGTCGGTGGAGACCGCGTCGCAGGAGGGACAGACCGAGCTGACGTCGCTCCAGTCCCGGAAGCTGTAGTCCTGGGCCGAAGCCGTTGCGGCAACCATGAAGACCGTCAGGGCTACCAACGAAAACAGCGCGCCACGCACGTGCGACATAACTCTCTCCTTGACCATACAAGTTTGGCGTTGCTTCCAGCAGTAGTCAGGGTCTTACCACCGCGGGCGAAGCCAGGCAAGCCCACGACCTGTGGACCTCGGTGCTCGAACGTGGACCGGGCCGAAGGTCGGGCGGTGAACCAAGCGCAGAAAAGCCCCTCAACGCGCGGGCGTTGAGGGGCTTTCTTGATGATACCGGAGGCGGGACTTGAACCCGCACGATCTCTCGATCAACGGATTTTGAATCCGCCGCGTCTACCGATTCCGCCACTCCGGCGAGCCTTGCGCCCGAGTCGGGCGAAGTGCGCTGTTATGTAGAGCAGACCGGTGCAACCCGCAAGGCCGTTCTTCAGTTTTCGTGAGGAGATTGCCCGTAGAGGGCGAGGCAGGTTGCATCCGCTTGTTAAGGAATTTAAGGGTTTGTAGGGGAATATGCAAGCGAAAAGGTTCGTGTCGCAGAGAGGCCGATGCGCTTTATGTTCCGTGGGGATTCAACCAGCGGCCCTGGAGGCGCGGAGAGTCGGGATCGGGGCTTCCGGTATCAAGCACATAAAGATCGCGCAGCGAGGCGCTGGCCAGGAGCGCGCCGGCGACGTCTTCGGCCGGGGCAAACTCGACCTCGTCGGCCCAGTCGGTGGAGCGCTCGAAGCGGGCGCGCGGGGTATCAAAGAGGCCGTGGGTGTCGCGGGCGGCGCGGATGAGGTGTTCGAGAAGTTCCGCCAGTTCGGGGGAAGCGACTTCGGCGCGGGCACCGGCGCGGGTAAGCCCCCCGAGGTCGGCGACGCCCTCCTCTCCCAGACGCTCCAGGGAGGTCGCGGCGACGAGCTCCGGGCTGATCTGGCGGGCGCTGACCTGACGGGCGAGCGCCAGGCGAACCTCGGCACGGTAGCGCTGCTGGTTGGCGACGGTGCTCAGGGTCTGGGTGGCCTGCTCCCCAAAGATGGCGGGGTCGGTGAGCTCGGGCAGGTGCTCAAGCAGGTTCGCCGTCCAGGGGACGCGCTCCAGCACACACATGCCGCGATCGCAGGCTCCGAGCCCGGCGGCCGGGTGCAGCACGATTCGCTCAGCGCCGAGCGCCAGCACGCTGGCCATGCCGCTGACTTCGTGGGGGACCAAGACCGTGAGACTCACGTCGAGATGGCGGAGCGTGCGCAGCAGGGTCTCGGCGAAGGCGACGTGGCCCCCGCGCGCCAGGATCACGAGAGCGGCGTCGGTGAAGGGGGCCTCGCGGTAGCGGCGGAGCACCTGCGTAGCCAGGCGCCCGCCCGCCTCTTCATCGAGGTCAACCGCGTACTCGCCGCGCCAGCTGGCGAGCGCCACGAAGGTGGGACACGCCAGGAGCGTCTCGATCTGCTCGATGCTCGCTTTGAAGTCGCGGGCGCTCATCGGGGCAAAAACTCCACGCGACGGTTGCGGGCGAAGTCATCCTCGGATTGCCCGAACGCCACCGGCTTCTCCTCGCCATAGGAGAGGGTCGAGAGGCGCTCAGCCTCAATGCCGCGCTGCACCAGATAGTCGCGCACAAAGCGGGCGCGACGCTCGCCGAGGGCGACGTTGAACTCGGAGGTGCCGCGTTCGTCGGTGTGGCCTTCGAGCAGGATGGTGGCGTCGGGGTTCTGGCGAAGCCAGCGCAGGTTGGTTTCCAGAGCCTGGCGAGAGGTCTCGGAGATCTCGGCGCTGTTGTAGGGGAAGAGCACCGTGGTGAGCTTGAGGTCTTCTTCGGGGGTCTCTTGCTCGACCTCGGTGGGTTGAGTCTGGGTGCCGCCTTCGGCGGCGCGGCGGGCGGCCTCCAGGCGACGCTGGCAGTCTTCCCAGGTCTCATCGGCCTGCTCTTGTGCCTCGCGGGCAAGGCGTTCGGCGGCGCGGGCCTTGCGCTCGGCGGCCTCATACTCCTCAGCCGCCACATGCGCCCTGGCCTCTTCCAGCAAGGCCTCCGCCGCCGCGAACTTCTCGCCGGCGCAGTCTTTGCGACCTTCGGCGGCCAGTACGGCGGCCTCGGCGGCGTCGAGGGCCTCCTGGGGAGGTTTGGGGCAGGCGCTGAGAAGGAGCGTGAGCGCGATGAGGATCGGGGTCTTCGACCAGAAGCTCGAGCGGCGGTGGTTTAGCGTTCCCATGCGGCCTCCTCATATCCCGAGCCTTCTTCGGTGAGCAGTTTCTGGAAGAGGCCGTCGGCGCTCATCAGCCAGAGGCGCTTGCCCTGCCCTCCACGGTCGCTGGTGAAGACGATGTAGCGACCATCGGGGCTGTAGCTGGGCTCGAAGTTGTTGCCCTGATCCTGGGTGAGACGCTCGATGTTGCCCTGCAGGTCGACGGCGAAGATGTCGTAGTGGTTACGCTCATCGCGTCCGCTGAAGACGATGCGGTCACCGCGCGGCGACCACTCCGGGGTGGTGTTGTAGGTGCCCTGGAAGGTGAGGCGACGCTGCTCGGAGCCGTCGGCGTTCATCACGTAGATGTGGGCGCCGCCGGAGCGCCCGGAGACGAAGGCGATGCGGCTGCAATCGGGGCTCCAGGTCGGGGAGACGTCGATGGCCCAGTGGTCGGTGAGCCGCTGGACGACGGAGCCGTCTTCGGGGCTGATGAGGTAGACGTCGGTGTTGTCGCCCCCCAGTGAGAGGGTGAGCGCGAGCTTGCCGCCGCAGGAGGCGGCGCCGCTGTTCTGGCCGCTGCGGCTGGAGAGTTTGGAGACGCGGCCGCCGCGCCAGACCCAGAGGTCGGGGTTCTGATCCTGGTAGCTCGTGAAGTAGACCGCGCCGCCGGGGCCGAAGGAGGGGAGCAGGTTGATGGCGTTGTTGCGGGTGATGCGCTGCACGCCGCTGCCGTCGATGTTCATCACGTAGATGTGCTTGGCGCCGGAGCGGGTGCGCTGCGAGTAGGCGATGCGCGAGCCGAAGAAACCGGGCTGGCCGGTGTAGTGCTCAATGACGGCGTTGATAAAGGCGTTGACTTCCTTCTGGACGTCGTCGGGGCTGAGCGTGCTGGCGGACCAGTTCAGGGAGACCTGGCGGCCCTGGTCGACGGAGAAGAGGCGCAGGTCGAGGGCGATCTGGTCGCCTTCGGCGCGCACCGTGCTTTTGACGAGGCCCTGGGCACCGACGTTCATCCAGTTGGAGAAGTTGATGTCGGCGGCGGCCACGCCCTCATTGTGGGTGTCGAAGAAGAAGCTATCGACGGGGAGCACGCGGAAGTAGCCGGCCAGGTCGAGGTTGCGGCGAAGGGTCTGCTCGACCTGATCGGCGATGGTGCCGTCGGCGCCGGCCAGGGCCTGCGTGTCGGGGACGGCCATGGGCAGGAGGGTACGGCGGGCCGAGCCGCTGACCTCGACCTCAATGCCCGAGATGTCGCCCTGGGTGGCGCTGTCGCCGGCGGCAGGAGCATCTTGAGCGCCGGCGTAGAGCGGCGTCAGCAAGAGGCCGATCCCGAAGAGCACAGAGGCAGCCCGGCCGAAGCGGCGGTGGCGAGTGGTAGGCGCGAAAGGTCGCATCATCATTCCCTCGTGGAGGTCATCGTGCGGTGGAGTCCCACCGCGTCAGCAAGAGCCCCTCGCGGAGCACCTCGCGTCGAACATCTTCGTGGTCGGGCAGCGGGAGCGTGCGGCCGCCGTACTGAACGTGGAACTGGCGGATGGCGCGGTCGATGCTCGCGTCAAACTGCTCGTTTCCGCTGCGGGCGCGAAAGGTGTGGCTGACGATCTTGCCGCCTTCGGAGAGGCGTACAAAGACGCGCACGCTGCCGGCGAGTTGGGCGAGGTCGGCGTCGCCCAGGGTGGTGGGGACGGTCCAGGCGCGCAGGAGCTCCTGGAGGAGGCGAGCCTGGTAGGTGCCCATCATGTTGGCCATGGCGGCGTCGGAGACGGTGCCGCCGACCACACCATCGGCGCTGCCCTCGGGGGCATCGTCGTTGTAGGGGCGGTCGGGGTTGCTCAGGGCACTGAGCGCGGCCTTGCGGCGGCGCTCGCGCTCTTCCTGCTCCCGACGTTCAGCCTCTTCGGCGCGTTCTCGCTCTTGTTGCTCTTCGCGCTCGCGTTCCACTTCCAGGTTAACCTGGTTTTCTTCGGGCGGGGCAGCCTCGGGGTCGGGCACGACGACCGAGTCGTCGGGTGCGGGAGGCGGAGGCTCGGGGTTGGCCATGCGGGGCAAGGCCGCTTCGGGGCGCTCTTCACCCAGAGCCAGAAGTTCCACGCGCTCGAAGACCATCTCGAGTTTCTCGGGCTCTTCGGGCGTGAGGTTGGCGGCCCACCAGACGCTCAAGGCGATGAGGCCGTGGAGCGCCAGGGTCAGCGCGATGCCGGCGCCGATCTCGACCGGTCCCCCACTCTGAACCTGTCGGGTTGTGTGGGATTGAATCGACTTCATCACTCGGGCTCGGCCTGTCGGTACTCGGGGTTGGTCACCATGCCTACGTTGGAGACGCCAGCGAGACGGATGCGATTCATTGAGCCGACGACGAAGCCGTAGGGGATGTCCGGATGCCCGAGCAGGAAGAGGCGCCCGTCGTCCTGGAGCTTCTGGTTTGAAGCGATCTTGGTCTGCAGCTCCTCGAAGCAGGGCTCGAAGCGGTCGGAGGGGCCACCTTCGAGGGCTGCGCTGCAGTCGACGATCATCGTCTCACCGATGAATATCTGCAGGGAGTCGTTGATCTCGAGGATGATCTGGTCGGTCTGGTCGATGTTCGCCAGGCTCTCGTTGTCGCGCGTTACCGGCAGGTCCATCTCCACCTCGCGCTTCTCATCGTCTTGCTCGATGAGGGGGGTGGCGATCATGAAGATAACGAGGAGCACGAGCATGACGTCGACCATGGGGGTGACGTTGATCTCGGCGAGGACGGTTCCCCCACCCGATGATGAGCTCATAGCCATGGGCTATCCCTGGGACGCGGATTACTTGAAGAAGTGGCGCTTGACGATGTTGAGGAAGTCCGAGGAGAAGTTGTCCATCTCCCCGCCCAAGACTTTGATCTTATTGACAAAGAGGTTGTAGGCGACGACGGCCGGGATGGCGGCGAAGAGGCCCATGGCGGTGACGATGAGCGCTTCGGCGATGGGCTGACCGACGACGTCGATGCCTGCGGCGCCTTCGGCGCTGATGTTGAGGAAGGCGACCATGATGCCCCAGACCGTGCCGAGGAGGCCGATGAAGGGTGAGGTCGAGCCTACGGTGGCGAGGAAGGGGACGAGCTTCTCAAGCTCGGTCATCTCGGTGCGGGAGGCGCGACGCAGGGAGCGCTCGACGTTCTCGATGTCTCCGAGCTGTTGGCGCATGGATTCGGCGCCGGCGCCCTCGGTGCTTCCCTTGAGCTTGGAGAGCTCGATGTAGCCTGCCTTAAAGACACGGCTGACCGGGGCGCGGGGGAACTCCTCGGAGGACTGGTAGATGGCGTCGAGGCGTTTGGATTGCCAGAAGACGTCCATGAAGTCCTGAGACTCGGCCTGGGCGCGGCGGAAGTAGAGAGCCTTGTAGCCGATGATGTACCAGGAGATGACGCTGAGCACCGCCAGGAGGACCAGGATGGCGGTGACGACGGCGTCGGCGTCCATCACGATCTCGATGACGCTGACCTGAGAGCCGGCGGCTTCAGCAAGAAGGGGCGACGACAGGAGGTTTGCGAGCATGCGACGCTCCTCGCGAACAGATAGGTTGCGGAAGTGGTGGGGCACCCGACGCGGCCGAAGTCGAAGAGGTACAGGTGCCAACTACAGGGGTATCCGAGGTATCACGAGCGCCGGAGCACTGGCAACGCGCTTGAAAGCGTGTACCGCCCGGGGCTTTATTCCCCCAGCCAGAAGGCCAGCCCGGCGCCGGCGCTGACGCCGTCGCCAAAGGCGGCGAAGAAGCGCAGGTCGAGGCGGCGGGCGCTTCGGTAGAGGATATGAAAGACGGGCACGCCAATGCGGGAGTTGGAGGTGAGCATCCAGTCGCCCTGCCCTCGCTCCAGGGCGGCCAGGAAGCGCAGCTCCTCGGTGAGGTTGAGGCCAAGCTCGACTTTCAGGGGTACGCCCCACCCTCCCCATCGCCAGCCCTCGGTGCCGGTGGCCCCGGCGCTTCCCGGGGCAAAGCGGAAGGTGCGCACGGCCACACCGGCCTCGGCGGTGAGGGTCATCTGATCGAGGTGAGGAAAGAGCCTCCCGAGGTTGATGGAGCCCACGGCGCTGAGCGCGACGCGGGCGCGCTCGTAAGGAAGATCGAGGCGGTACTGAATGATCCCGCCCTGCAGGGCGACGCCCACGCTGGTCTGGGCGGCCGCGGCCACCCAGGGTCGCCACACCCCGCGCAGTTGGTAGTCGGACATGCCCAGGCCAAGCTCCTGGGCGACGCGCAGGTCGAGGTCATAGGCGCGTCGGCGCCAGTAGGCCTGGGCTGCGGCGACGTGGCGGAGGCTCAAATTCTCGGGGCGGATGTACTCGTAGCCCAGGTGCAGGCCCAGGCCGTGGTCGCGGCGAGTGGAGGTGGGGACGCCGAGTTTATCATGGTAGGCGGTGCCCAGGACATCGATGAGCCAGGAGCTTCCCAGGGTGGCGATGCCGAGGAAGAGGAGCTCGTTGCTGAACTGGTCGAGCTGGGGGTTGCCCGTAGGGCGAAGTTTGAGGACGGCGCCGCCAGCGATGGTGGTGAGGCCCACGAGCTCGGCGCCGGCCAGGAAGTAGGCGGTGGAGGGCTCTTGGAGGTGCCAGTGTCCGACCCCGTGGAGGACGAGACCGGCGCTCGCTGCCAGGAGCGTAGCGTGGGCTCGGCGGCGCTGCTCCACGGTGCTGACGAACTCAAAGCCCCGGGCCTCGAGCTCCTCGCGGGTGCGACCATCGAGGGAGCGCCCACGCTCCGCTTCGGGTGCAATGGCGTCGGCCGGGGCCTCCTGCGCGTCGTCGCGCTGCGCGGCCGCTGCGGACGGCGGAGGAGGCGCGGACTCCTGGGCGGACAGGGGCAAAGGGCTGGCGGTCAGCGCCAGCATCACGACGCCCACCCCCGCCAGGAGGCTTGCAGCGCGGCGTGAAGCCAGCGTCACGGCGAGCTCCCGTCGTCGTCGGTGATCGCGGCGGCGGGACGATGGAGGGGGGTCATGATGCTGCGTTCATAGGCTGCCCATTCGCCGGACTTCACCTGGAGCATGCGCAGCTCCCGGATAGGTTCGCCGCGCTCGTCGAAGCGGTAGCGTCCGGTGGCGCCGCCTGCCCACTCGTTTCCGCGAAGGGAGCTGACAAGGGTCTGGGTGCGCCCGGCGCCCCGCTCCACCATCAGCTCGCGCAGGCGTTTGACCGAGTCGTAGGCGAAGGCCTCGAAGTAGTCGGCGCCGCGCTCGTAGACGGCCTCAAAGCCGGCGCTGAACTGGCGGGTGTCGGCGTCGTCAAAGGTCGAGGAGTACCAGGCGGGGATGAGCGCGCCTTCCACGTAGCTTGCAGCCTGGCGGGTGACGATGGGGTCCTGCCAGAGGCTGGTGCCCAGGTAATGCACGTAGGTGCGCTGGGCGCGGGCGCCGGGGCGCTTATCGGGGGCGTGGCCCCAGATGTTTTCCTGAGCCATGAAGGCGCTGAGCTGAGCGATCTTGCTGCCGGAGTCGGGGATGAAGAGCGCGTCGGGGTTGGCGCGGGCGACGGCTTTGGCGGTGTCGACGAAGTTGGAGCTGGAGCGATCGTAGGCGACCTCGGCGACGATCTGACCGCCCCGGGCGCGGAACTCATCGGCGAAGGCCTGCGCCATCACGCGTCCGTAGCCCATGTCGGGGTAGACGACGGCGGCGCGGCGATCGTGAAGTTGCTCAAAGGAGAGCGTGGCCATCGCGCGCGCCTCGGAGGTGGCGCTGAGGAAGTTGCGGAAGAGCAAGGAGGTGCGCTCGTCGTCGCCGCCCTCGATGGCCTCGGGGGCGAGTGCGATCATGGGCACACCGGCGTCGGCGGCAGGCTCGCGAAGTTCAGCGGCGATGCGGCCGTCAAGGGGGCCGACAACAGCGAGCACGCCGAGATCCACCAGGCGCTGGAGGGCGGCGGCCGGGTCGGCGGCGCTGTCTTCAATGACCAGCGTGACGGCAGGCTCCCCGGCGACGTGAAAGGATTGCTGGGCGATGAGCATGCCGGAGAGTGCGCGGTAGCCCACGGCGCGGTTAGGTCCGCTTAAGGGCAGCAGCGCGCCAACGACGAGTCGGCGGGCCTCGCTTAAGGAGGCGATGGTCATGGAGAGCTCGGCGGCGCGGCTGGCCACGCCCATCTCCAGGAAGTAAGGGGCGTTCTCGTTGAAGATCTCCAGGAGGGCTTCCTGCTCGCGCTCGTCGATGCCCTGACGGGCCTCCCGGCGCACGTAAGCCCAGGTGGCCAGGGCGCGCACGAAGGGGCGTTCGGCGTTGAGGAGCTCGGCGGCCTGGCGATCCTCCAGGGCGTCTGCAGCGTCGAAGGCCCGGGCCACGGCCATGACCTGGCCCGGGGTGAGCGACTGACCGTCACCGAACTCGACGTCTTCGCTGCCGTCGGCGTAGGCCTGGATCTGCGCGTTGTCGGCGTCGTCGGCGGAGGGCTGGTCGTTGCCGGGAGCGTCGCCGGGGGCCTGTTCAGAGCCGGAGGCGCGCTGGTCGGGTGCGGGCTTTGGTCGAAGGGCCTCGAAGGTGCGGGCCCAGGCTTCGATGGCTTCGGCGGGGCGATCGGCCTGCTGAAGCCCCTCGGCGATGAGGGGCCAGATCCAGGGGCGGTCTTTTTCGAGGATGGCCGGGCTCATGGAGGGGCCCGGGTAAGATCGTAAGGTTGAGGCGGACTGCGCCGCCTGCGCGTTGAGGGCCTGGCTCAGCGCCAGGTAGGCGGCTGCACCGAAACGCACGCGTTCATCGACCGTGGTGGCCGAGGCCAGCGGTGCCAGCAGGCGTTCGACCTCGGGGGAGAGGGCCTGCCACTGGCCGGTCTCCATGGCCTTGAACCGAGCGTCGATGTCGCCAATGAGGGCGCGGGCGATGTAGAGTTCGGCCATCTGGGCGATGCGATCGTCAGCATTCTCAGCCTGCAAAAGACGCAGGCGCTCAGCCGCCTGGTCATACTCGCCGGCGTTGAGAAGGGCGACGGCGTCTTCAAACTCCGCCTGCACCTCGGGAGACTGAGCCACGATGGGCGGCTCCTGCTCAAGCGTCGTGCTGCTGCGGGTGGTCTTGCAGCCGGCGGCGCTGAGGAGCAACGCGCAGAGCGCCAGGGCCAGGCCACGGGTCGGCTTTCGGAAAGGTTGCACCTTGATCATCACTTGCTCACCGTCATCACCGCTGATGCGTGGCGAAACCTTCGCCGCGCTACGTCAGGTTCCGATGTACCACAGGGAGGGGAAAGCTCGAAATTCTTCCCGTCGTCGCGGTGCTATGCCACGCTCGCGATCATCCATTGAGAGGAGGAGCTATGAGCCGTGGACTTCATCATATTGCCCTGGGGGCGCGTCAGGTCGAAGAAGTGGCGCGATTTTACCGCGAGGCCTTCGGGCTGCGGGAGTTGACGCGCCATGCTTATGAGGATGGGGCGCTTCGCTCAATCTGGCTCGATCTCAACCCGGGGGTGCTGATGGTGGAGCATAGCCGCGAGGAGCGACCCAGGGTTGAGGGCGTGGAGGCCGGGCCTTTTTTGCTGGCGTTTGCGATGGAGGCCGAGGAGCGGGCGTCGATGCGCGGCCGGCTGGAGGCGATGGGGTGTGAGGTGGAAGAGGAGAGCGCGTTTACGCTCTATGCCCGCGACCCGGAGGGGAATCGGGTCGCGGTGAGTCATTATCCCTGCCCTGCCCCCCCGGGTTGAGATGCGGTTCAGCGGATGCGGCCGCGGCGTCGGCGCAGGCTGTTGATGTGGCGGGCGTGGCGGAAGGCGCTCTGCTCTTCGGTGAGGCCGGCTTCGGCCGGGTCACAGACGCCCAGGTTGAAGACCATGCACTTGGGCCCGCCGCCGCCTTTGCCGAAGAACTCGGAGACGTCGATCTCAATGACCTCAACACCGAGCTTCTCGATGGCCTTCTGGGTCTTCTTGCGGACGCCGGCCGGGACGAAGAGAAGGCGGCGCTCGTCGGCTTCGACGTAGAAGGAGTTTCCGAGGAAGGCTTTGGCGTCTTTTTCTTCGATCTCGACGAGACGATCGCCCAGGACCTCTTTGATGCGCTCGCGGGAGACGGGCTCGAGGGCGTCGAGGTAGACGAGCACGTGGTCGCCCAGGTCACAGATGGCGGTGTCGCCGTGGTAGTAGCGCTCGTCGCTTAAAGTAAGCGAGACGACGTCTTCGTTGAGCAGGCCGCTCTCGAGCCAGTCGCCGACCTCGGAGTCGGAGCGGAAGCCGTGGGTGAAGATCCAGGTCTGGTCATCGCCCTTGAGAACGGGGAAGGCGTCGGCCTCCCCTTCCCAGCGCCATTGCTCGGGGATGTCGCTGACCTGCAGGCCGAAGTTGGTGAAGAAGTCGGCGAAGCGCTCGGTCTCCCCCATGCGGTGCTCGACCATGAAGTGGCTGGGGAAGAAGGTCTTCTGAGGGGAAGGCTTCCGGTCGCGCAGCCCGTAGATGAAGCCGGCGTTGGCGGTGAAGACCATACCGGTGAGCTCGGGGGTGGCGTCGATGACGTAGACGTCGAGGCCGCACTCCAGGAGCTGGTCGACGTAGGTATTCCACTGCTCCAGCGCGACGGTGGGGTCGACCTCTTTGAGGGATTTATCCTTGTTGCGCGTGTGGGGGTTCGCGCCGCCTTTGATCGCAAAATGGCGTGGGTGCGCCATCAATACCGCTGGTTTCATCAACTACCTCTGCCCGGTGCTGTGTGGTGGTCAGTGATGTTCAAACATTGCGCGCCCTTCTATCACATTCGCACGCTGCGCGCACCACGGACGCGGGTGGTGGCCTGGGAGCGTTTCAGGGCCCTCCAGCGGGCGCTCAAGATCAGGGCGTAGGTAACGGCTTTGAGGACCGAGGTCAGGCCAATGGTCCAGACGAGCGCCGCGAAGGGGCCAACGACGGCGGGGGCGTCGGCGGCGCCCAGGGTCACCCAGCGCACGCCGTCGATGAGGCCTTCGAGGCCAAAGAGCAGCCCGGCGGCCAGGGGGATGCGCAGGAGGTTGTAGCCGCCGGAGACCGCCAGGGCCGTGCGGGACTGCCCTGCCCCAACCATGGCGCCAAACATCGACATCTCAAAGCCCACCGCCCACATCACCCAGCCGATGTAATAGACGTAGATCATCGCGTAGCGCAGGGTGTCGAGGTCGTCGGTGACCATGCGCGAGAGGGGCTCGGGGAAGAGGATGAAGATCAGGCCGACGAGCTGGCAGCAGAGGGCGCTGAGGCCGGCGCTGATCCAGGCGCCTCCCCAGGCGCGGTCCATTTTACCGGCGCCGACGTTCTGGCCGACGATGGAGATGCTGGCGGTGAGGAATCCGCTGCCGAAGGCAAAGCCGATCCACTCAATGCCCCTTAAGCCCGCGCCCAGGCCGCCCTGGGCCGCCGAGCCCAGTTCGCCGGCCATGCGGTTGAGCATAAGGTAGACGCCGCCGTAGATGAGGCCGGATAGGGCTTCGAAGATGCCGATGGCGGCCATCTGGCGGGAGAGGTCGAGGTCGGGGCGCCAGGCGATGAGGCCGCGGACGCCGGCCATCGGGTCGAAGTCGAGGTCGCCGCGTAAGATCATCCAGAGGCCGACGATGCCGGGAAGGCCGCGGCTTAAGGCAGTGGCGAGCGCAGCGCCTTCGATGCCCATGGCCGGGATGGGGCCCCAGCCCAGCACTAAGATGAAGTTGAGGACGATGTTGACCAGGAGACTTCCGATCTCCAGGAAGAGGGGCGTGCGGGTGTCGCCGCAGGCGCGGAAGACCCCGACGACGACGAGCATCAAGGCGAAGGTAGGGGTGGCCCAGTAGATGATGCGCAGGTAGTCGGCCACGTGGATGCCGACCTCAGGGGTGACGTTGGCCAGGCTCACAAACCATGGCATCGCCCAGACGCCCGCCACCGCGATGAGCAGAGAGAGGCCCATCGTGGTGGTGACCGCGCTGCGAAAAAGCGCACCGATGCGCTCGGGCTTGCGCGCGCCGAAAGCCTGGGCGATGAGCGCGGTGGCGCCGACGGGGAAGACCTTGATGAAGGTGAAGTGCAGAATGAGCAGCGCGAAGCAGGCCGAGAGCGCGGCGGTGGCCGCGGCGTCGCCCAACATGCCCACGAAGACAAAGTCGTTGAAGGCGTAGAAGTTGGCGAGGATGGCCTGCAGTACGGCCGGCCAGGCCAGCTGGGCGGAGCGGCCGGCCAGGCTGCCTTCGGTGGTGTCGACGGTGGAGGCGCGTGCCATCGGGGTACCTCAAAGCCCATTGCGGGCTCAGCGATCGTCAGGGGCGATGTGGGCCGCCGACGACCGATACAAAGGAGGGGGGCGCGTAGAAACACTCGCCCGAGGCGGAAGGAGCGGTCGCTGCGGAGGTCTCGCGCAGCGACGCGAAGGTGAGCAGGGCCGGGCCGTCGACGAGGGTCGAGGTCGGCGAGGCCTGAAGGTGATTAGAAGAGCTCCGGCTCCACGGCACAAGCGCCGGCGAGCACTGGGGCGGCGGCGTCTTCGGCCAGGGAGCGGAGGTCGTTGTCGAGGAGGTGGCTGGGTTTGACGTTGCCCATGGCCGCGATAAGGCTGTGGCGCACGTGCGGGATGGTCGTCTCCAGGTCGTTGAGGAGACGTTTGACGAACTTGCGTTTGCCCTCGACGGAGCCGCAGAGGTTGCAGGGGATGATGGGGAAGCCGCGCAGCGCGGCGTAGGTGGCGATCTCGTCTTCTGCCGCCAGGATCAGGGGGCGGATGACCTGGAAACGGCCGTCGTCGGTGGTGAAACGGGCGGGCATGCCCTGGGTTCGGCCGCTGTAGAAGAGGTTGAGGAGCAGCGTCTCGATGCTGTCGTCGCGGTGGTGGCCCAGGGCGATTTTGTTGCAGCCCAGGGCTTCGGCGCGGCGGTAGATGATGCCGCGACGCATGCGGCTGCAGAGTGAGCAGGGAGTGGCGTCGGGGGCCAACTTCTCCTGGACGACCGAGTAGGTGTCCTCCTCGCAGATCTCGAAGGGAAGTGGCTGCTCTTCGAGGTAGGCGCGGAGCACGCCCTCGGGGTAGCCGGGCTGCTTCTGGTCGAGGTGAAAGGCGGTGAGTTTGAGCTCGAAGGGGCTGACGCGCTGCAGCTCCAGGAGCATGTCGAGGAGCGTGTAGGAGTCTTTGCCCCCGGAGAGGCAGACCAGGATGTGGTCGCCGTCTTCGAAGATGCCGTAGTTCTTAGCCGCGGTCTTCACCTTCCCCAGAAGGCGCTGACGAAGTCGATCCAACTCGCCCATACTCACCTCACGGTGCCCGGAAACACTGCCGCCGAGGTCTATACTCTGAGCGGCGGCGGTGCTCAACCCGGATTGTGGGGAAGGTGAGGCTCATCGCGAGCGGGGATGGTTGGGGACGGCGTGGGCCGGGCGGATGATCTGGTGGGAGGGTTGTGTGTCTGTGCCGGTGTCGGGGGTGAGCGTCTGGAGGTGCGCCTCCCAGCCCGGGGCGTCGTTGCGAGGGACAACCTCCAGGGGGGTGAGGGGGAGTGAGGGCGGAAGTCGGGCGGCGTCGGAGGTGGCGACGAAGTGGTGGGTGAGGATGATGGAGAGCGGCGGTCCACCACCGGTGGCGCGGGCGGAGGCGTCTTCCCAGCGGTTGCCGGGGGTCGAGGGTTCGTCGGGTAGCGCGCCCTGCCCTTCGCTGGTGATGACGGGGCCTGCGGGCAGGCCCAGGGCCGCCAGGGATGTGGGGGTGAGGGTGTCTTGCCAGGAATCTTCGACGAGGTAGATGACCAGGTAGCCGCGGCGGGCATAGTAGGCGGCCAGCTCGCGAGCCCCCGGGGTGAGTGTGGGTGGGGGCTGTGGGGCGGCGTCGGTGGTTGCGGGTGCCGGGGGTGTTTCGTCGGTGGGAGTGACGGTGGATGGCGAGGCTGTTGCGGGAGAGGCGGCGGCGTCAACGGCCGGGGGTGATTGTGCTTCGGGAGGCGCCTGGGGTTGGGAGGCGGGTTGTAAGGTGTCTGCATGCAGGATGGCGGAGGCCGAGATGGCGACGGCGCGGACTTCGGGGGCGACGATCCAGATGTTGCCCGTGGCGAAGGTCTGGTCGCCGACGACCTGAACGGCGTAGGTGTAGCGTCCGCGGGATGGCCGGTGGGTCATGGGCCATGCGAGGCGGCCATCGGCGTCGGTGCGCAGGTGGCCTATCTGCTCCCAGCCTCGCTCGCAACTTCCCCAGAAGATCCGGGCCCACTCCCCCTGGAGGGGTTGATCTGCGTAGGAGAGGCGAGCGTGGAGGGTGAGGGGTTGGCCGGTGGTGATGATCTGGTCGGGGGCGATGTGGGTCGGGGTGTGGTTCTGGGCCAGTCGCTCGGAGGCGGCGCTGATCCAGGGGCCGGTGCGGGCGGGTTGAAAGTCGGAGGAGGGGCAGCGCTGCACGAAGCGCATGTCGGTGGAGGGGGGGCGGATCTCTTCGACCAGGGGCATCAAGGGGCGCTGTGGGGGGCGCCAGTCGGTCTGACTGGCGCAGCCTGGTGCGCTGAGGGCGATGAGTATGAGTGCGATGAAGGCGACGTGACGAGGCGTCGGGCGCAGTTCTCCCGGTGTGATGTTCATGGTGTTCCCCCCTGAATGTTGGATGCTCCATGAGGAAATGTAGGATCGGAGGGGGGGATGGTCGATGTTGGGGGTGAGTTGGGGCCTTGAAAGGATGGTGGGGATGGCGCAAACTACGAGCGAAAAACCTGCGTGAGGTTTCATGCCCCGACTGGATAGGCGATGCGAGGCTGAGGGTCTCGTCGAAGCTGGAGAGATGTGATGAGTTTGACACTGCAAGCACTGGAAGATGCGGGGTTTCCGACGGAGAACTGGCCGGAGGATCTTCCGACACCCGGGGAGTCGAATATTTATTCGAAGGAGTTGGAGGGGAAGAAGGCGTTGTACCGCTATCAGGTCAATGTGGAGGGAGCGACCTACGCGATGGAGGTGCTGCTGGACCTTGCGACGGCGCCGGACCCGGCGGAGGGTGTGGGGTTTATGCTGAACCAGTTTGGTTTTTTGTGGCGTCAAGATCGGGCGCAGGTGGCGGTGCAGCCCAACGGGGCGTGTCGTCGGATCAACTTCTGAGTGGCAAGCGATGGGGGCTACGGGCTTGAGGGAGAGCGAGAGATGCGTACCAGGGTGATGTTTTTTTGTCTGGGGAACATCTGCCGCTCACCGCTGGCCGAGGCGTTGTTTCGGTACCATGTGGAGGCGCGGGGGTTGGGGGACGGGTTTGAGATCGCGTCGTCAGGGACGAGCGGATATCACGTGGGGGAGCCGCCGGATCCGGGGAGTGTGAGGGTGGCCCGAGAGCGGCTGGGGTTGGACATCTCGGGGCAGCGGGCTCAGCAGCTGGTCGGTGCGCATGTTCAAAGCTACGACTGGCTTGTGGCGATGGACGGCGCCAACCTGCGGGATGCCCGGCGGCTGCCGGGAGGCGATGGCGGCCGGCTGGTGCTGCTGCGAGACTATGAGCCGGATGCGTCGCTGCGGAGTCGGGATGTGCCGGACCCGTGGGGCGGAGGACCGGAGCATTTTGAGCGGGTGTTTGAGATGGTGGAGCGCTGCACCGCGACGCTGCTCGACGCCATCGTGGCGCGCTGATTTGATTACACCGAGGAGAGGTTATGCGAGCTACGCGAGCGTTGTGTCGGGTTGTGGGCCTGGGTCTGCTTGCAGGGGTGGGGGTGATGGGGTGTGAGCCCTCCCCTGCCCCGTCGTCTGCGGAGGGTCAAATGCAGGCGGATGTGAAGATGGGGACGATTGAGCCGGAGGAGGACCCGAATGCGGCGGCGCGCCAGGGGGAACGGGAGCGGATGGTGAGCGCGCAGATCGTGGCGCGGGGGATCAAGGATCGCACGGTGGTGGAGGCGATGCGCAAGGTGCCGCGTCAGGAGTTTGTGCCGGCGCCGGTGCGTCCGCGGGCGTATCAGGATGCCCCGTTGCCGCTGGGAGGGGGACGCACGGTGCTGCAGCCCTATCTTGTGGGGTTGGTGCTGGAGCTTCTGGAGTTGAGCCCGGATGATCGCGTTCTGGAGGTGTCTCCGGGGAGCGGGTACACGGCGGCGGTGCTGGAGGAGATGGGGGCGGATGTGAAGGTGGTGGAGGGGGATTGTGAGATGGCCGGGTTGATGAGCGATGATCTGGTGCGTGCGGGTTACCGGGGGGTGGAGGTGCGCTGCGGGGAGGGTCTGGAGGGGTGGCCGGAGGGTGATGCGGGTTTTGAGGGGATTGTGGTGCATGAAGCGGTCGCAGAGCTGCCCGAAGCGCTGGTTGCGCAGCTGTCGCCGGGGGGGCGGATGGTGGTGGCGCTGGGTGCGGGGGAGGAGCAGGCGCTGACCGTGGTGAGCAAGGGGGAGGACGGCATGGTGACGCAGCGCGATGTGGAGCTGGTTCAGTTCTGGCGGCGCGGTGAGGCGGAGTAAGTAGCGCGTTACGCCGAGGCTCATAAAAAAGGCCGCCCGAGGGGGCGGCCTTTTTTCGTGGTGGAGGCAGGTGGGGCTTAAGCGCCGAGGGCGTCGAGGGCCTGCTGGCTGGGGGCGTGAGAGGCGTCGACGCGGAGGGCGCGTTTGTACATATCGCGGGCGCCGCGCTCGTCGCCGGAGGCCTGTCGGATGGCGCCGAGGTGGTAGTAGACGTCGACCTTGTCGGCGTTGTCTTTGATGTTCATCTGATGGAGCAGGAGGATCTGGAAGATCTTGAGGGCGTGCTCCAGGTCATCGCTGTCGAAGGCGAGCTTGCCGAGGCTGAGGAGGTTGGGGACGTAGGTGGCGTCGATCTTGTGGGCGGCCTCGTAGGACTGTCGGGCGCTGGTGAGATCGCCGGCCTGTTCGGCGAGCTTGCCCTGGAGGTGATAGAAGCGCACGACGTCTTTCATCTGGCGGGCGTCGAGCAGCGTGTCGATGACGGCGTTGAGGATCGGGGTGGCCCGGTCGAGGAGGCCCTGCTCGATGTAAGCGTCGAGCAGGGGCTCGACGATGGCGAGGTCATCGCCGGTGATGGCGCGGGCCTTCTCCAGAGCGTCGGTGCGAAGCGAGGTGCCGGGGAGGTGAAGGCGGGCGAGCTCACCCATTTGCAGGTAGAGCTGGACCTGCTCGTCGGCGGCGTCGGTGAGTCGGGCGCGGTGGTCGAGGAGGTTGTAGGCGCCGAGGTGATCTTCGGTGCGCTCGTAGAGGGCGTGAAGACGGCTCAGAGCGACCTCATCGGAGGGGAAAGACTCCAGGATGGTGAGGTAGGTGTCGGCTGCAGGCTGAGGTGCGTCGGCGTCGTGTTCCAGGGTGCGGGCGCGCTCAAGCATGAGGTCGTAGCGCTGCTGGTCGTCGGCGCGTTCCATGCGGCGGTCGAGGACAGCGATGACGTTGTCCCAGGCCTGTTGGGAGCGGTAGATGGCCTCGAGGCGGTTGAGGGCGTCGGGGTGATGGGGGTCGGCTTCGAGGACGGTGCCCGCGAAGCTGGCGGCCTCTTCGAGTTGTGCGAGTTCCTCGTGGCAGATCTGGGCCATGACGAGGAGGTGGTGGATCTGGGCGTCCTGGTCAGGGGCGCGGTCGAAGTGGAGCCTGTGCAGGCCGAGGAGGTCGTCCCAGCGGGCTTCGTTGCGGTAGAGGTCGCCGAGGGCGGCGATGACGTCGGGGTGATCGTCGCGCAGGGCGAAGGCGGCCTGGTAGTCCTCGATGGCGGCGTTGGCGTCGCGATCGACCTCGTAGCGCAGGCGCGCGCGGCGAAGAAGGAGGCGGACGATTTCGTCTTCGTTGGAAGCGAGTTCGAGTTGGCGATCGAGGAGGTCGCGCAGGGCCTGGTGGTCGCCAAGGCCGTGGTAGACGTCTTCGAGGGCGCGGAGGATCTGGGGATCGTCAGGGGCGAGCTCGCTGGCGCGGGTGTAGGCGTCGAGGGCGCGTCCGTGCTGTTCGAGGCGCTCGGAGGTGACGCTGCCGAGTTGAATGAGGAGTTCGAGCTGTTGTTCGGGCTCGGAGCGGTGGTTGAGCAGACGCTCCAGGGTGCTGGCGAGTTCCTCCCAACGCTCGGTGATCTCGAAGAGGCCACAGAGGGTTTCGAGGACTTCGGGGTCTTCGCCCTGGAGGTCGGTCAGGCCGATGAGGGCGTCGATGGCGCCGGGGTGGTCCTGGAGGCCGAGGCGGACGCGGCCGAGTTCGGCGTAGATGTCGGCCTGCTCGGAGGCGTCGTGGGAGGACTGGAGGCGTGCCGCGAGGACAGCTTCCAGGCTCTGGTCATCGCCCTGCTGGCGGGCGATGCGCTCGAGGTTTTCGAGGGCCTGGGGATGCGTGGGTTCGGTGGCCAGGACGACGCGGTAGAGGGAGGCCGCCTGCTTGTCGTCGCCGAGGATGCGGGAGGCCCAGTCGGCGGCGCGCTCAGCGAGTTCGAGTTGACGGATGGGGTCGTTGAGGTCTTCGACGATGTCTTCGTAGAGGACGACGAGGGCCTCGTAGAGGTCGCGTTGCTCTGCGATGGCCTCGATCTTCTCCTGGACGTCGACGTCATGGGGATCTTCGCGTAGCGCCCTGCCCCAGTGCGCGTATGCGGCTTCAACGTCGCCGAGTTCTTCGTACTCCAGGGTGGCGACTTCTCGGAGGAGGTCGGCACGCTCGGCGGAACTGTCGACGGTTTCGAGCTTCAGGAGGTAGAGACGGCTGAGTTTGAGCCAGTCCTGAGCCTCACGGTAGGTGGGTTCGAGGAGTTCGAGGATCTCGGGGCGCAGCTCATCGAGGTCGCTGAGGCGCTCCAGGCCCTCGACGGCGCCGGTGTGGGTGGGGTCGTCGAGGAGGACGCGGCGGTAAAGTTCGAAGGCCTCGAGAGGCTGTTCGATGGCGAGTTCGAGGAGGTAGGCGAGCTGGAAGTTGGTCTGGAGGAGCTCGTCGCCGTCGACCACGGCCTGTTTGGCGCGGAGGATCTGGACGAGGTCGGGCCAGTCTTCGAGGGCCTGGTAGATCTGGTCGAGCCAACGCAGGGCGTCGAGGTCGTACTCATCCATCTCCAGCACGGCCTGGAAGTGCCGAATCGCCTCATCGGCCTCGCCCATCCCCTGAGCGTACCCCTGGCCGACGGCGAGGTGCATGGAGCGTCGGACTTCGAGGTCGTCGACGCCGAGTTCAAGGGCTTCTTCGTAGAGGGCGACGAGGTCGTCCTGGAAGCCGAGGTGTTCGGCGAGGAGTTGGAGTTGTTCGCGCAGGAAGTCGACCTGGGGGACGTCGCGCAGGGCTCTGCCCAGGGTGGCGAAGGCTTTCACGGGGAGGTCAAAGGCGTCGATCTGGAGTTGGGCGAGATCGATGTAGAGGCCGGCGCGCTGCTCGGGGACCTCGCTGAGTTCGATCATGCGCTCGTAGAGGGCTTCGAGTTCGTCCCACTCTTCGCCGGCGCGGTAGGCCTGCTGGAGGGCCTGGCCCGCGGGGACGAGGGCTTCGGGGTGGGTCATCAGGCGGAAGAGCGCGCCGCGGACCAGGTAGTTCCGGGGGTCGCGGGCGAGTGCGTTGGCGTAACGTTCGAGGGCCTGGAGGGGATCGTTGAGGTGTTCGGCGAGGACGTCGCCCTGACGGACTTCGAGGGCGGTGATGTCGTCGAGGGCCTCGGGGTCGAGGAGGTCCTGGCGGGTGGTGAGGGTGTCGAGGAGTTCGGGCCAGCGCTGGTTGGCGTTGTAGAGATCGATGAGGGCATCGAGGGCGTCGGTGTCCTCGGGGTTGATGCCTAAGGCGTCGATGAAGCTGGCGATGGCGTCATCAGGGCGCTGGAGGTGATCGCGGCGGAGTTGGCCCAGGCGATGGAAGGCGCGTGAGCGAAGGGTGTCACCGTCGACGATGCTGAGCTTGTCGATGAGCAGAGCTTCGAGGCCCTCGTAATCCTGGAGGGATTCGAGGAGGCGCTCCATGACGAGGAGGTAGGAGAGCTCGGCGGGGTCGTCCTGTCGGAGTTCTTCGTAGAGTCGGAGGGCCTGGTCGGGCTGGTGGAGGGTCTCGTCGTAGATGCGGGCAATGCGCACGCGCAGGCTTTTGCCTTCCTCGGGGTCGTAGGTCTCAGCAAGGCGACGCTCCAGGATCTGGACGAGGGGCTCCCATTTGGAGAGTTCGCCGTAGAGTTCCTGGAGTTTGCTGAGGGTGTCTTCGGTGTCGGGGGCGATCTCGACGCTTTGCTGGTAGGCGGCGATGGCGCTCTCTTTGTCGTCGAGGGGGCCTTCGTAGACGCGGGCGATGGCGGCGAGGATGCGGCCCTGGCGGGCGACGTCGTCGGAGTCTTCGAGCGCAGCGAGGTAGATGGGGATGACGCGCTGCCAGGCGTCGAGGTCGGTGGCGAGGACTTCGACGAGTTCTTCGATCTCGGCGTTGGAGGGGTCGAGACAGTAGGCGCGCGCCAGGGTGATGAGAGCCTGGGAGCGTTCGACGACGTCTTCGCTCACGCGGAGCATGAGTTGGGCGCGTTCGACGAGGACCTGGACCTTTTGGGCGACGTCATCGAGGAGGTGGACCTTTTCTTCGAGGAGGTCGTCGATGCGCTGCCAGGCGAGGGATTCGTCGTAGGTGTTGAGGAGGAGGTCGATGACGCTCAAGCGCATGGGCTCCCAGGGGCCGCTGCGACGCTCAAGGTCGTGGCGGAGGCCCTCCAGGGCACGGATGGAGGGGCCGTGGGAGGGTTCGTCCTCAAGGATGGAGCGGTAGGTCTCAATGGCTTCTTCGACGGCGTCGAGGTGGGATTCCTGGAGGCGGGCGAGTTTGAAGCGGTTGTCGAGGACGACGTCGGGATCGAGGGCGTCGTTGATGCGCCAGCGGTAGATCTCGGCCAGGTCAAACCAGCGTTCGACCTGGGCGAGGAGTCGCTCCAGGGAGGCGCGGTAGGAGGCGGAGGTGGGGTCTACTTCGAGAAGTTGGTTGTAGGTGTCGGTGGCAGCTTCGACGTCGCCGAGGACTTCTTCGAAGAGGACGGCGAGCTTTTCGAGCCAGGGTGCGGCGTGCTCGGGCTGCTGCTCGGCGAGGAGGCGGTAGTGATCGGCCAGGGCGTGCCAATCGCGCTCGCGCTCCAGGAGTCGCTCGCGCAGGTCGATGGCACGCTCGAGGTCGGGAGCGAGGCCCATGGCGAGGTTGACGGCGTCGGAGGCGCGAGGGGTGTCGAGGAGGCGGTCGGCGAAGATCTCGGCCTGCTCTACGCGGAGGCGTGCGCGCAGGGCGTCGTCGATCTCGTAGCTTTCGCGCAGGACGGCGTCGTAGCGCTCGGCCAGAGCGAGCCAGCCCTGGTGGGGGTCGGTGACGCGTGCGGCGAGGATCGCGAGGGCGTCGCGGGCGGGCTGATCCGCGGGGTCGAGGGCAAAGATGCGGCCATGGATCTGCCAGGCCCAGGCCGGATCGTTGAGTTCATGGTCAACGATGTGGGCGAGCTCACGCAGCCAGGTGAGGCGCTCGGCGGGGAGGTCGCTGGCGGCGGCGCGGACGTCGAGGACGCGTGCCAGGCGGGCGCGGTCTTTGCGTTGGCGGTAGAGGGGTTCGAGGTGCAGGGCCGCCAGGGCGCTGTGTTCGGGGTCTTCGTCAAAGACGGATTCGAGCGAGGTGATGGCGTGGGGATGCTCCGCGTCGATGTCGAGGGCGCGGCCGTAGAGTTCGACGGCGCGGGGGACTTCGTGGAGAGGACCACGGCAGAGGTCGGCCAGGGCAAGTTCGGCCTGCAGCACCTCGGAGGGGAGGCTGCTGGAGGCGGCGATGTCGGTGTAGAGGTCGGCGAGTTCCTCCCAGCGCTGCTGCTCGGAGAGGAGGCGCACGAGGTTGTCGAGAGCGTGCTGGCCGCGGGGCTCGAGGGCACGCACGCGTCGCCATGTTTCGACGGCGGAGAAGGCGTCGTTGAGGCGGTTCTCCTGCAGGTCGGCGATCTTTCGCAGGAAGGTGAGCGCGTCGGAGGGTTTGGTGTCGATGAGAGCCTGGTGGCGCGCCTCGAAGAGTTCGATGAGGTCGTGCCAGCGCTCCTGGTGGTCGAGGAGCGACATGAGGCTGGCGAGGGCTTCGGCATGGGAGGGTTCCATGGCGAGGACTTCGCGCAGGTGGTGTTCGGACTCGGCCTCATCGCCCAGTGCGTCGCCGAAGATCATGGCGAGCTTGAGGTGGAGGTCGAGGAGCATGCGGGGTTCGAGGGCACGCTCGAGGACGGCGCGGAGATGCTCCGTGAGGGTGTCCCAGGCCTGGAGGCGGCTTCCCAGAGAGATGAGGGCGTCGCCGTAGCCTTCGCGCTGCGGCTCCAGGGCCCAGGCCTGAGCAAAGCAGGTCATGGCGAGCTCGCCGCGGTCGTCGAAGCGGTCGCGGGCGATGACGCCGCGGTCGAAGAGGACGGTGGCCTTTTCGGTGGGGTCGAGGAGCTGGGTGGCGAGGCGGTCGAGGAGTTCGAGGAGTCGGGACCAGCGGTTGTTGCGGCGGTAGATCTCGCGGAGATCGGGGGCGACGTCCTCGACCCAGGCGTCGTCCTGAGCGAAGGCTTCGAGGCGTGCGACGGCGTCGGGTTGATCCTCGACGCGGGTCAAGATGGCGCGGAAGACCTGGAGGGCTTCGGCGGTGTCGAAGAGTTCATCGGCGAGGGCGGAGCCCAGGCGAAGTTCGAGATCGAGGCGAAGTTCGGGATCGCGGGCCGCGGGGCTGTCGAGGCGCTGGCGAGCGACGTCGACCCAGTCTGCCCAGCGGGCTTCATCGCGGAGGATGCGGTCGAGTTGGGCCAGAGCGTGGAGATGCCCCGGGGTTTCGGCGACGATGCGGCGGTAGGTGGCGACGGTTTCTTCGAGGTCGTGGAGCTGGTGTTCGTAGACCTCGGCAAGTCTGGCGAGGACGCCCATGCGCGCGGCGCCTTCCTCGACGAGTTCGGCCTTACGCTGGAGGAGCTCTGCGAGTTCGAAGTGCAGGTCTTGCTCGGCGTAGAGGCGCTCGAGGGCCTCGACGACCTGGAGGTCTGTGGGGTCGGCCTCCAGGACGAGGCGGTTGGTGTCGATGGCGTCGGGGGCGTTGCCCAGGACCTGCTCCTGGAGGATGGCGACGCGGCGCAGGAGTTTGAGGCGCTGGTCGGAGCCGGCGACCTCGGCCTGGCGCAGGAGGACGAGGCTGAGGTTTTCGGTATCGCCGGTGGACTCGAAGAGGCGCTCGAGGGCTTCCATGGCGGGGATGTCGTTGGGATCGAGTTCAAGAGCCTGCTCAAAGGCGGCGATGGCACGGGTGGCGTCGTTGAGCTTCTGGGTGGCGAGCTGCCCGACGCGTTTCCAGATGGCGCCAGCGGCGAAGGCGTCGGCGCGGGTGGCGGCCTGTTCGAGGGTGGAGGCGGCCTCGTCGAGGGCGTCTACGGCGTTGGCGAGTTCGATGAGACGCTTGCGACGGTCCTCGTCGTCGGGTTGCAGAAGGACAGCGCGGGCGATGGCGTCGAAGGCCTGGCGGGGTCGGCTGAGCTTTTTGTGGCGGAGGGTGACGAGTTCATCGAGGATTTCGAGTTGCTCGAAGGGCTCTTCGCAGAGGTCGAGGCGGATGGCGAGGACGTGGTCGAGACGGTCGTACTCGCTGCGCAGGCGGTAGATGGGTTCGAGAGTGCGGGCCAGATCGAGGCGGAGCTCAGGCCAGGAGGCCTCGGAGGCCAGGCGCTCGTCGAGGTCAGCGACGAAGGCCAGGACGGCGTCGTCTCCGGGATCGTCTTCGAGGAGATCGATGCTGATGGCGACGGCGCCGGGGAGGTCGTCGAGTTGTTCGAAGCGCAGGCTGGCGAGGCGTCGCAGGAAGGCGCGGCGGCGCTGGGGCTGGAGGGTCTGGTCGGCCTGTTCGGCGAGTAAGGCGTCGAGGTCGTGCCAGGCCTGCTGATCGCGGAGGAGACGCTCCAGGGCGTCGACGGCGTCGGTGTGATCGGGCTCGATGGCGAGGACTTCGCGGTAGAGTTCGATGGCGTCGACGGGTTGGTGGAGCGACTGGTCGAGGAGGGTTGCGGCTTTGGCCAGGAGGTTGACGCGATCTTCGTCGAGGTCGACCAGGAGCGCGCGCTTGCGGAGGATATCGACGAGATCGGCGGTGCGCTCGTCTTTGCGGTAGAGGCGTTCCAGCGCTTCGACGGTGGGGAGGTCCATCGGGTCGTAGGCGTGGAGGCGCTCCCAGGCTTCGAGGGCTCGCGGGCGGTCTTTGAGCTGGTGCTCACGGATGGCGGCGAGGTGGCGGAGGAGGTCGAAGCGCGTGGGAGACTCATGGCCGAGCAGCGGGCTCTGGGCGGTGAACATCTCTTCGATGAGGGCCCATCGGTTGAGGCGGGCGCCGAGCTGTTCGACGCGGAGCCAGATATCGTCGCGTTCGGGGTCGATGTTGAACTGGCGGCAGGCGTGGGTGAAGGCAGCTTCGAGGTCCTTGAGCTCGTCGGCGTAGAGGGGGATGAGCTCGTCGAGGATCTCCTGCTCTTCGAAGGGGTCGTCGCAGACTCGGAGTCGAGCCTCGAGCGCTTCGGCGAGGGGTTCGTGAGCGTTGAGGTCGCGGAGGATGGGCTCAAGGAGCAAGGCGGCGTCGCGGGCGAAGTCGTCACGATCGAGGAACTGACGGGCGGCGGTGAGGGCGCCGTCGTGTTCGGGGTTTTCCCCTAAGACCTCGGCGTAGGCTCGGAGCGCGCCGTGGGGGTCATCAAGGTGGTCGCGCATGAGGTCGCCGAGTTCCATGCGGGCGCGCCAGACGGCTTCGGGGCCCTCGTAGGCGGCCAGAGGGATCTCGCGCATGAGGAACTCGGCGACGTCGTGGTGACGCTCGTCGAGGCGGTGGAGCTCTTTGACGCCTCGGAGCGCGCCGAGGTGATCGGGGTCGCGATCGAGGATCTCCATGTAGGTCTGGCGGGCAGCGTCTTTCTGGTCGAGGTGAGCGCGCTGGACGTCGGCGATTTTGGAGAGCTGGTCGACGAGGTCGGCGTCTGCGGCGCCCTGCTCTGCCAGGAGTTGGATTTGAGCGCGGAGGGTGTCGACGCGATCTTCGTGGCGGCCAGCGCGGTCGTAGAGAGGGTCCAGCGCCGCTAGTACTTCGATGGATTCGGGAAGGCGGGGGCGAAGGAGCTCAAAGAGCTCGATGGGGCGCTCGGTTTGCTGGAGGTCTTCTGCGAGCAGCGTGGCCGCGCGTGTGAAGAGGTCGTTCTGGGTGGCTTCGTCGTCGATGGACTCGGCCCTTTCGATCCAGGCGTCGGCGAGGGTCTGCTGGAGGGATGCGGCGCGGGCGTAGTCGAGGGAGACGTCGAGGATTTCGGGGTCGGCCGGGAAACGCTCGAAACACTTGAGGGCCAAGGCCAGGGCCTGGTCAGGCTGGCCGCGGCGGTGTTCGAGGTCGGCGATGGCGAGCATGGTTTCGACGCGGGGGCCGTCTTCGTCGCGTCGTGCGAGAAGGAATTGGTGGGCCTCGATGGCGCGATCGAAGTGGGACTCGGCGACGTAGACGGGGAGCAGGCGCTCGTAGAGGGCGGCCTGCGCGTCGTCGTCGGGAGCGCGAAGGAGGAGGTCTTCCAGGGCGGTGATGAGGCGGGCGTTGTCCTGGAGGTGTTGTTGAGCGATGCGGACCTGGCGTTCGCGGAGGTCGACGACGTCGGCGTCGTCGCGGCCTTCGGTCAGTAGGTCGAGGCGCTGGTAGAGGTCCTCGGGGCGCTCGGCGTTGAGGTAGAGGTCTTCGAGGGCGTCGAGTTGGGAGGTGTGGCCGAAGATCTCGCTGAGGCTGTCGAAGGCCTCAAGGTGGTCGGGGTTCTCATGGAGGATGGCCTGCCAGGCGCGAGCGGCCTCGTCGAGGTCGGAGAGGCGATGGTGGTAGAGGCGTGCGGCATCTTCGCAGACGGCCAGGGCTTTGTCGGGCTCGAATGAGGGCGCCCGGGATTCGAGGAGGCTGGCGAGGGCGCGCCAGTCTTCGAGGCGACGGTAGGTGCGCTGGAGGTCGTCGAGGCGCTCTTCGGAGGGGTGGGATTCGGTGAGGGCTTCGAGGACACGGGCTTCGCGCTCGGGGTCGCGGAGTTTCTCGCGGGCCATCTCCAGAAGTTCGGTCAGGCGGGTCTCGCGCAGGTCGCCGAGTTCAAGGACCGCCTCTTTGACCTCGAGGTCGAAGAGGGAGCGGAAGTCTCGGCGCTGCTCGTAGATCTGGCGGAGGCGGTCGCGGACGTCGGCCTCTTCCGGGGCGATCTCGATGACGCGCTCCAGGTAAGGGATGGCCTGGGTGACGTTATTGAGGCGCTCCTGCCAGATGTCGGCGACTTCGAGGAGGAGGCCGACGGCGCGGCCGATGTCGCCCTGCTCTGCGGCGCGCTCGGCGGCGTCGGAGAGGAGGCTTGCGAGGTCGTTGAAGCGGCGGTTCTTTTCGTAGAGGTCGCGGAGTTGATCGAAGGCCGAGGGGTGGAGGGGGTCGAGCTCCAGGATCTGGGCCATGATCGTGATGAGCATGGAGTCGAGGTTGAGACGGACGCGGTAGATGTCGGCCATCTCTTCGAGGAGCGCGATACGCTCGGGGGCGTTGTCGGGGTCGGTCTCTTCGAGTTGGCGGACTTCGTCTTTGATGAGGTCGACGAGGGCGTTCCACTTGCCGTGATCTTCGTAGAGGTGTCGCAGGCGGCGACGTGCCTCAAGATCTGCGGGGAACTCGCGGAGGAAGTTTTTCCAGACGTCGATGGCCTTCTCGGCGCTGCCGAGTTCGGTCTCGGCGATGTCGGAGAGGCGCTCGGCGACGAGCCAGTAGTCGTCGCGGTCATCGAGCTGGGTGAGGCGTCCGGCGAGCAGGGAGAAGAGCTTTCGCCAGTCGCCGGCGTCTTCGTAGTAGGCTTCGTAGAAGGCGAAGACGTCGGGGTGGGCGTCATCGAGGAGTTTGAGGCGCTTGAAGTAGTACTCGGCGCGTTCGTCGTCGTTGAGCTCCAGCCAGTAGAGTCTGGCGAGCTCGGTCATGACCTCCCATTCGCCGTCGCGCTTGCGGAGGTAGCGCACGGCGTGTTCGAGGGTTTCGGCGAGTTGGCCGAGGTCGCCCTGCCCGCGCAGGTCGGCGCGGATGGTGGCGAGGGCGGAGAGGTTGGCGGGGTCATCCTGGAGAGCCTGCCGGGCCTGGTCGAGGTCGCCATCGAAGGGCGGGATGGCATCGAAGAAGGCGCTGACGCAGCGCTTTTGAGTTGCAGGGGCGTCTTCGGGGGTGGAGCCAGGCTGGGTCATGGGGTCGGTGTCGTTGGAGGTTTGGCCGGAGGCGTCGGGTTGGGCGTTGAGTTCGTCGATGATGAGGCGCGCGTCCTCGTTGTCGGGGTCGGCGTCGAGGGCCTTGCGGGCGAAGTCGAGGGCGCGCGGGGGTTGTCCAGCGAGTCGGTCGTATTCGAGCTGGGCGGCTTCGAGCCAGGCCTGCGCGGCGTCGGCGCCCTCCCCTTCGGCGAGGAGCGCGGTGGCGAGCTCATCGGCTTCGTCGATGGCGTCGGCGACGGTGATGCCGCGCTCATAAAGGGCGGTGAGCTGGGCGACGAGGGGATCGGGGTGATCGATTTGCGCGAGGGTTTCGAGGGCGGTCGCGATGTCGTCTCGGTGCTCGGCGTGGATCTGGGCGATGGCGAGGAGGAGACGTGTGCGCTGAGCGGGCTCGGTGGCGACTCGGGCTTCGATCTGGTGTGTGGTGAGGAGGTTCTCCCATTCGGCGTGCTCGAGGTAGACGGCGGAGGCACGCTGGAGCGGGAGGGCATCTTCGGGGTGAGCTTTGAAGGCGGCCTGGTAGGCTTCCATGCCGCGGGGGCGTTGGTTGAGCTCGTTGAGGTAAAGATCGCCCAGGGCCAGGAGTGCGCGGGCCTTTTCGGGGCCGGGCTGGAGGGATTCGGCGAGGGTGTGGAGGCTCTGCGCGAGGCTCTCGTAGTCTGGCGAGAGGGTGCTGATGCTGGCCTGTTCCCGAGCCACGGAGAGGGCTTCTTGCCAGTGTCCGTGTTCCCAGCAGAGGCTCTGGAAAGCGCGGAAGATGTCGGGGTTACCGGGGTCGGTGGCCAACTGGTCCTGGAGCGCGCGGAGCTGATCGGTCATCGATCTTACCTGTCTGTAGAGCGGGAGTGCCTGACGCGAGGAGGCATGCGTTAAGGCTGATGGCGAGCGCGGTATCCTACACTGTTCGGGGGGTGAAGCCGTCTGGCAAATGTAGCAATCAAAGCGGGAGTGCGGCAAGGCGGTCGGCGTGATGAAAGAGGTGCGGTTACAAGACGTAGCGAAAAGGTGGCCTGAATGGGGAGTGGGAGGGTGAGGGGAAGGAGAGTCGGAGCGCCGGGGGTGGAGTGAGGTGGTGAGAGGTGATGGGTGTGGACGGCCGGTGGTGAGGTGAGAGGCGTGGGGTCAGGCGATGGGGAGCGCTCGGTGTAGCGAGTGATGAGGAGAGGTGTGGGAGGGGTCAGGCCGGGGGTCGAGTCCCACCCGGAGGGGTGTGGGAGGGGTCAGGCTGAGGGTCGAGTCCCACCCGGAGGGGTGGATCATGCCCCCGAATGAGGGATAACCTGCAAAAGTTAGCAGGTCGGCGAGGGGTCAAGGTGTGGGTCGGGTGCGGCGGCCGGGGTGCGGTGAAGGGAGCGAGGGAGGGTTGGGTGCGAGGTGCGGGCAGGTTGGGTTGGGTCGTGTGAAGACGGGGGCAAAAAAAAGACGCCGGGCGGATGCCCGGCGTCGGAGTGCTGCTTACGCTTGCGGTGGTTGGCCCTTATTCAGCGTCGGGCGCGTCAGGGAGGTCGAGGTCATCCTCAGGTTTGGTGGGGAGCTCGATGATGTCGATGTCGTGGTCGTCGGGGGTGACGTTTTTGCCGCGGCGGCGGTGGTGAATGGCGATGCGGGCCTGCTGGTCTCGGAGGGAGGCTAAGAGGCTTGCGCGGAGTTCGGGTTGATCGAGGGTGCTGGCGAGGACCTGGATGATGACGGCGGCGAAGGCTTCGCGTGCGGCGTGCCGGGCGCTGTTGACACGCTCGAAGGAGAGGACGTCGTCATGGACAGCGAGTTGGCGTGCGAAGTCGGTTTTGTAGGTGATGAGGTCCGCGACGAGGTCGGTGATGCCGACGGCGCCGAGTTGGACGTGGAGGTCGCGCTGGAGGCGTTGGATGAGGAGGTCGTAGGCGGCGAGCTGCTCCTCCAGGCGCGAGGCGACGACGGGGCGAACACCGCGTGGGAAGGCGACCCTGAGCACTTCGATGGCGGCGAGTTTACGGGGCGTATCGCGGTGCTGGGAGCCGAAGGTCTGGCAGACGTCGTGGATCTGGGAGAGGGTGCGGGCGATGAGGGCGCTGGTTTTGACGGCGTCTGCGCGGGAAGGCAGGCCGGTCTGGCCGGAGTTCGCCCACTGGTCGTCGAGGAGTTGGGAGTGAGCGCAGGCTTCGAGGGCGCTCTCAGCGCGGGAGCAGACCTCGTCGAGGCCGGCGTCGCAGGCTTTCTCTTCGATGTCTGTGATGCAGAAGGACATGCTGCCGTTGGGCTGCTGGTAGAGGTTGAGCGAACTCCAGAGGGTATCGAACATGGTGTCTCCGTCGGGAAAGGAGCCCGGTGGGGGCTCGAGGTCAGCGCGGCGGGGGCATGGTCGACGGCATGCCCGGGGTGCGTTGAGGTCCCCGACGGCATCGCAAGGCAGAGCGCTTGCGACGGAGATGTGTGAAGCCAACGCCCTTTCGAGGGGCTTCGACCTGAAGACGGGGGAGGCGGCCACGCGTCGCCCTCCCGCCACATCGAGAAAGAAGTGGGGGGAGTCTGAGCGCGGAAGACGCCTGGTCAAGTCGATTTTTGTTTATGGAGGGGTAGCTCCGGCCAGGGGCGTGGAGCCCGGGGCTTGAAGCGGGGTCAGGCCAGCTCGGAAAGTTCCATCCAGCGCTCGAGGGCCGTCTCGAGTTCGGCGCTGAGGGTGGCCTTTTCTTCATCGAGGGAAGCGACCGCTTCGTAGTCGGTGGCGGAGGCGACCATGGCCTGGTCGATGGCTTCGAGGCGCTCTTCGATCTGAGCGATGCGGGGTTCGAGGGCTTCGAGTTCGCGGCGCTCTTTGTAGGAGAGTTTGCGGGGGGCGTCGGTCGTGGGGGCGGCGGGCTCGGGGGTGGAGCTGCGCTGGGCTTCGGCGCGAGCGGCGGCGTCCTGGCGGTCTTTGCGGGCCTGTTGGGCGCGGCGCTCTTCGAGGAAGGCGTAGTTTCCGGGGACTTCTTCGACGTTGCCGCCTTCGTTGAAGGTGAGGAGGTGTTCGCAGGTGCGGTCGAGGAAGTAGCGGTCGTGGCTGACGGTGATGACGGCGCCGTCGAAGCTGTCGAGGTAGTCTTCGAGGACGGTGAGGGTGTCGACGTCGAGGTCGTTGGTGGGCTCGTCGAGGAGGAGGACGTTGGGCTGTCGCATGAGGATGCGGAGCAGGTAGAGGCGTCGGCGCTCACCGCCGGAGAGTTTGTGGATGTAGGTCCACTGTTTGTCGCGGTCGAAGAGGAAGAGGTCGAGCATCTGCGAGGCGGTGAGGAAGCCGTCGGAGGTGGGGATGCGGTGGGCGACTTCGGTGATGTAGTCGTGGACACGCATGTCGGGGTCGAGGCCTTCGGCCTGCTGGTCGAAGTAGCCGATGACGACGGTCTCACCGATATCGACGGAGCCGTGGTCGGGGGTGAGGCGGTCGGCGATGATGTTGAGGAGGGTTGATTTGCCGGCGCCGTTGGGGCCGACGATGCCGAGGCGGTCGCGGCGGTCGACGGTGTAGGAGACCTCGTTGAGGATGGTGCGACCTTCGTAGGCGTGTGAGACGTGGTCGAGGCGGATGATCTTTTTGCCCAGGCGGCTCTCGACGGTGTCGATTTCGACCTTCTGTTCGTCGAGGTTGACCGCGCCGTCGATGAGGGCGTGAGCGCGCTGGATGCGGGATTTGCTTTTGGTGGTGCGGGCTTTGGGGCCTCGACGCAGCCAGGCGAGTTCTTTTTTGGCGAGCTGGGCGCGCTTGGACTCGGCGATGTGTTTGAGTTCTTCGCGGTGAGCGCGGGCTTCGAGGAAGGCGGAGTAGTTGCCGGCGTGGCGGTAGACGGTGTGGTCTGCGAGTTCGAGGATGACGTTGGCGACGCGGTCGAGGAAGTAGCGGTCGTGGGTGATGAGGAGGAGGCCGGTGCTGCGGCTGGCGAGGTAGTCTTCGAGCCAGGCGACGGTCTCAATGTCGAGGTGGTTCGTAGGCTCATCGAGGATGAGGAGGTCGCTGGGGCGGACGAGGGATCGGGCCATAGCGACGCGCTTTTGCTGGCCACCGCTCATCTGACCGACGGGCTGGTCGTGGTTGAGGATGCCGAGCTGGGAGAGGATGGTTTTGGCTTCGTTTTCCAGGGTCCAGCCGCCGACGCGGTCCATCTCTTCACCGAGCTCGGCGACGCGCATGATGAGGTCGTTGTCCTCAGGGTTGGTGGCGAGTGCGCGGCAGGCGGCCTCGTAGGCCTCGACGACGCGGAAGGCCTGGGGGCCATCGGCGATGACGGTCTCGAGCGCGGTGCGCTGAGGCTCAAGGTCGGGCTCCTGGGGGAGGTATTCGATGCGGGCCTGACGGGCGTGGGTGACCTTGCCCTCGTCGGGGGGCTCAAGTTCAAGGAGGATGCGAAGGAGGGTGGTCTTGCCGGCGCCATTGACGCCCAGGAGGCCGACGCGGTCGTCTGCGCCCAGGCCAAAGCTGACGTCTTTAAAGAGGGTGCGATCGCCGAAGGATTTCGCGACGGAGTCCACAGAGATGACGACCATAGAGCCTCATGTCCCCCCGGGCGGGGGGAGGTGTTCGGGTGTGTGCGTGGGTGGGGTGATGCGGGTGACGGGGGGCCGTTACATGGAGCGGCGGTACTGGCCGCCGACCTCATAGAGGGCGCGGGTGATTTGCCCGAGGCTTGCGACGCGGACGGTGCGCATAAGCTCATCGAAGATGTTGCCGTCGCCGAGTGCGACCTCTTTGAGGCGTTGGAGGGCAGCGTCGGTCTGAGCGTCGTGGGAGGATTTGAAGCTGGCGAGGTTGTCGAGCTGGGTTTGTTTTTCTTCGGTGGTGGAGCGGATCAGCTCGAGTTTGATGCCGTCGCCGTCGTCGATGCCTTCGGGGGCTAAGAAGGTGTTGACGCCGATGATGGGGAGTTCGCCGGAGTGCTTTTTGAGTTCGTAGTGGATGGACTCATCCTGGATCTTGGAGCGCTGGTACTGGGTCTCCATAGCGCCGAGGACGCCGCCGCGGCGGCTGATGGCCTCGAACTCCTGGAGGACGGCTTCTTCGACGAGGTCGGTGAGTTCGTCGATGACAAAGGAACCCTGCCAGGGGTTTTCGTTCATGGAGAGGCCGAACTCGCGGTTGATGATCATCTGGATGGCCATGGCGCGGCGGACGCTGGCCTCGGTGGGGGTGGTGATGGCTTCGTCAAAGGCGTTGGTGTGGAGGCTGTTGCAGTTGTCGAAGAGAGCCAGCAGGGCCTGAAGGGTGGTGCGGATGTCGTTGAACTGGATCTCCTGGGCGTGCAGGGAGCGTCCGGAGGTCTGGATGTGGTATTTGAGCTTCTGGGAGCGCTCGTTGGCGCCGTAGCGCTCGCGCATGGCGACGGCCCAGATGCGGCGTGCGACGCGACCGAGCACGGTGTACTCGGGGTCCATACCGTTGGAGAAGAAGAAGGAGAGGTTGGGGGCGAAGTCGTCGATGTTCATGCCCCGCGCCAGGTAGTACTCGACGAAGGTGAAGCCGTTGGCGAGGGTGAAGGCGAGCTGGCTGATGGGGTTCGCGCCGGCCTCAGCGATGTGGTAGCCGCTGATGGAGACGGAGTAATAATTTCGGACCCTGTGGTCGACGAAGTACTCCTGGATGTCGCCCATCATCTTGAGGGCGAATTCGGTGGAGAAGATGCAGGTGTTCTGGGCCTGGTCTTCCTTGAGGATGTCGGCCTGGACGGTGCCGCGGACGACCTTGAGGGCGTTTTCGGCGATGTCGGCGCGCTCGTCGTCGGTGGGCGCCCTGCCCTCGCGTTCTGTGAAGGCGTCGACCTGCTGGTCGATGGCGGTGTTGAGGAACATGGCCAGGATGATGGGCGCCGGACCGTTGATGGTCATGGAGACGCTGGTGTTGGGGGCGCAGAGGTCGAAGCCGTCGTAGAGGCGCTTCATGTCGTCGAGGGTGCAGACGCTGA
The DNA here is from genome assembly GCF_007997015.1 of Lujinxingia vulgaris. Lineage (NCBI taxonomy): Bacteria > Deltaproteobacteria > Bradymonadales > Lujinxingiaceae > Lujinxingia > Lujinxingia vulgaris. The sequence goes on along the minus strand of NZ_VOSM01000001.1, from coordinate 791,199 downwards.
CGCCGGAGTTTCCAACTTTTCCGTAGATGTCGGGGCGAAGATCGGGGTCTTCGCCGTAGAGGGTCACGGAGTCGAAGGCGGTGGAGAGGCGGTTGGCGGCTTCGCCCTCGCAGAGGTAGTGGAAGCGTTTGTTGGTGCGCTCGGGGGTGCCTTCACCGGCGAACATGCGCTTGGGCTCTTCGTCGCGGCGCTTGAAGTTGAAGACGCCGGCGGTGAAGGGAAACTCCCCGGGGACGTTTTCGAGGAGTTGCCAGCGGACGATATCGCCCCAGTCCTGGAAGCGCGGCAGGGAGACGCGGCGGATCTTGGAACCGGAGAGGGAGGTGGAGGTCAGCTCAAAGCGGCGGACCTTGTCGCGGATCTGGACCTCGAAGTGGTCGCCGGCGTAGCGGGCTTTGAGGTCTTCCCAGCCGTCGAGGAGCTTCCGGGTGCGGCGGTCGAGGCGGTCTTCAAGTTCGTCTCGGTGGGTGAAGAGGGCTTCGGCGTTGTCTTCGCCGAGGAGCTTTGCGGCGCCGTCGAGCTGGTAGAGCTTGGTGGCGATGTCGGCCTGGGATTCGGCCCAGGCGCGGTAGCCGCGGCAGGTGCTGGCGATGTCGGCCAGGTAGCGGGTGCGGTCGGCGGGGATGATGGTGTGGGTCTTCTGGCTGATGGGGCCGTCGAAGTTCCAGCGGGAGTCAAAGGCACCGAAGAAGCGTGTGGCCAGGGCGTGGTAGAGGGCGCTGACGCCGGTATCACCGAACTGGCTGGCGATGGTGCCGAAGACGGGGACGTCATCGTCGGGGATGTCGTAGGAAATCTGGCGGTTGCGGCGGAGCTGCTTGCGGACGGCGCGGAGGGCGTCTTCGCTGCCGGCTTTCTCGAACTTGTTGATGGCGACGAAGTCGGCGTAGTCGAGCATGCCGATCTTCTCGAGCTGGGTGTGTGCACCGAACTCGTTGGTCATGACATAGAGGGAGCAGTCGGCGTAGTCGACGATGTCGGCGTCGCCCTGCCCGATGCCGCTGGTCTCGACGATGATGAGGTCGAAGCCGGCGGACTGTACGACAGCGATGGCGTCGGCGAGTGCGTCGGAGACTTCGCCCCTGGAGCCGCGGGTGGCGAGCGAGCGCATGTAGACGCGGTCGTCGTCGATGGCGTTCATGCGGATGCGGTCGCCCAGGAGCGCGCCGCCGGTTTTGCGGCGGGAGGGGTCGACGCAGATGAGGGCGATGCGGCGGTCGTCGAAGTCCATCAAAAAGCGGCGGATGAGTTCGTCGGTGAGGCTGCTCTTGCCTGCCCCGCCGGTGCCGGTGATGCCCAGGACCGGGGCTAAGGTGTCGGGGGCGGGGAGGCTGAGTTCACCCAGGCGGCCCTGCTCTGCCATGGTGATGGCACGTGCCAGGGCGCCGGGGCGAGCGGAGGTGACGTCTGCGGGGTCGGCGATGCCTACGCGGGCGACCGGGTCGTAGTCGGTGAGTTCGAGCATGTGGTTGATCATGCCCTGGAGGCCGAGGCGGCGGCCGTCTTCGGGGCTAAAAATCTTCTGGACACCGTAGGCTTCGAGCTCGGCGATCTCTTCGGGGACGATGACACCGCCGCCCCCGCCGAAGACTTTGATGTGGGAGGCGCCGCGTTCTTTGAGGAGGTCGACCATGTATTTGAAGAACTCGACGTGCCCGCCCTGGTAGCTGCTGATGGCGATGCCCTGGGCGTCTTCGGCGATGGCGGCGTTGACGATCTCGTTGACGGAGCGGTTGTGGCCCAGGTGGATGACCTCGGCGCCGGAGGCCTGGAGGATGCGGCGCATGACGTTGATGGCGGCGTCGTGGCCGTCGAAGAGGCTGGCGGCGGTCACAAAACGCACGGCGTGGGTCAGGGAGATGGGGGTGTTGACCGTGTCGGGTGCGAGGGCGTGGACGCTCATGGTCTCATCCGGGCTGAGAGGGGGTCGAAGGATGGTGCCGCCGGGAGGGGCGGCGAAGCCAACAAAGTTGGGGGCACTAAAACAAAGGTGGGGGGCGATTGACAAGTCTCAGCGGGGGGAAGATTCAACGCAACGAGGCCACCCGGGTGGGGTGGCCTCGAAGATGGGTGTGCTTCGCTGTGGAGTCGCTCAGACGGTGGCGACGTAGAGCTCAGGGTCGACCTCGACCTGGAGTAGATTCTCGATGGCCAGGAGGGTGCCGGTCATGGAGGCGGGGCAGGTGCCGCAGGCGCCCTCGTAGCGCACGAGGAGCTGGTTATCGACAAGGCCCATGATCTTGAGGCCGCCGCCGTCGCCGGCGAGGAAGGGCATGATGTGCTCGTCGATGGTTTCGCGGATCATGGGCAGGCGAGGGTCGTCCATGCCCGGCAAGTCGGAGTCATCGGTGTCGTCACCGCTGACGGAGAGGCCGCCCTCGGGGTTGGCGTCGGCGAAGCTGGCGGCGCGGATGGGTTCGGCGACGGCGCGCAGGAGCTGCGACCAGTCGGCGCCGCCATCCTGGGTGACGGTGATCCAGCGGTCGGCGAAATAGACGCTGATGACGTGGTCGATCTCGAAGATCGCTTTGGCCAGGGGGACAGCCGACGCCTGGTTGAAGTCCTCAAAGGAGCGGGTCACGAAGCCGTGGGTGACGGCCTCGGTGAGGACGAACTTCATGGCGTTGGGGTTGGGAGTGGGCTCAATCTCGGCGATTTTCATGGGTTACTCCTTGCTCCAGATGTCCGAGTCGCCCTCGGTGGAGGTCACTTCGTCGCCTTCGAGGGCGGCGTTCATGGCGTGCCAGGGGAGCACGGCGCATTTGACGCGCTGGGGAAGCTGGGCGACGCCCTCGAAGACCGTGAGGTGGCCGAGGCTGTGGTCGCCCTGCATGTCGAGTTCGCCGGTGAGCATGGCTCGGAACTCTTCGATGAGTTGCTCGGCGGACTCGACCTTTTTGCCCTTGATGCGGGTGGTCATCATGGAGGCTGCGGCCTTGGAGATGGCGCAGCCGCTGCCCTCAAAGCCGACGGCTTCGACGATGTTGTCGTCGTTGACGCGAGCGTAGATGGTGTAGTTGTCCCCGCAGAGAGGGTTGGTTCCCTGGGCGACGCGGTTGGCGCCTTCGAGGGGACCGAAGTTACGAGGGTTGCGATTATGATCCAGGATCACCTCCTGGTAGAGCGCGCGCATATCACTCATACGCCGAAGATCTCCTTGACCGAGTAAATGCCGGCGACGAGGCGGTCGATGTCCTGGTCGTCGTTGTAAAATGCGAAGGAAGCGCGGGCGGTGGCCGGCACTCCGAGGCGAGTCATGACGGGCTGGGCGCAGTGGTGCCCGGCGCGGATGGCGACGCCCTCGCTGTCGAGGATGGAGCCGATGTCGTGGGGGTGGACGCCTTCGATGTCGAAGGAGAGGACGGAGGCCTTGTGTTCGGCGGTGCCGATGAGGCGCACGCCGGGGATGGCGCTGAGGCGCTCGGTGGCCTTGTCGAGGAGTTCGGCCTCGCGGGCGGCGATGCGCTCGAAGCCGAGCTCCTGGAGGTAGTCGATGGCCGCGCCCATGCCCACACCTGCGGCGATGGAGGGGGTGCCAGCTTCGAACTTGTGAGGGAGTCCGTTGTAGGTGGTGCCTTCCCAGCTGACGTTGAGGATCATGTCGCCGCCGCTTCTGTAGGGCGGCATCTTCTCGAGCCAGTGCTCTTTGCCGTAGAGGACACCGATGCCGGTGGGGCCGCAGAGCTTGTGGGAGGAGAAGGCGTAGAAGTCGGCGTCGAGGGCCTGCACGTCGACTTTCATATGGGCGACGGCCTGGGCGCCATCAATGAGCACCGGGATGTCGCGGGCGTGGGCGCGGGCGATGATCTCTTCGATGGGATTGACGGTGCCGAGCGCGTTGGAGACGTGGTTCACGCCGACGATGCGGGTGCGCTCGGTGAGCAGGTCGTCGAGCCCGTCGAGGATCAGTTCGCCGCGGTCGTTGATGGGGATGACGTCGATAGAGGCGCCGACCTCTTCGCAGATGCGCTGCCAGGGGACGATGTTGGCGTGGTGCTCCAGCGCGGAGAGGAGCACGCGGTCGCCCTCTTTCAGGAAGGCCTTACCGAAGCTATGCGCCACGAGGTTGATGGCGTCGGTGGTGCCGCCGGTAAAGATGCACTCTTTGAGCGAGCGCGCGTTGAGCAGATTCTTGACCTTGAGGCGTACGTCTTCGAAGGCCTGGGTGGCGCGCTGGCTCAGGGTGTGGACGCCGCGGTGCACGTTGGAGTGCAGCGTGCTGTGGTACCAGACCAGCCGGTCGATGACCTGTTGGGGCATCTGCGCGGAGGCGGCGGTGTCGAGGTAGGCCAGCGGGTGGCCGTGGATCGACTGCGCCAGGATGGGGAAGTCGGCGCGGACCTCCTCCCAGGAGCGACTGAGAGCGGTGGGTTGTGCGGACATCTTTACCTCGTTGGGCCCGGGCGGCTGCCCGGGCCCGTGTGTTGCTTAGAGCCCGGTGTCGGTGGAGGCGATCACGGCGTCGGCCAGGGATTCGCGCACCGATGCGACGGTGATGGTCTCGATGACTTCGGCGGCGAAGGCAAAGGTGAGAAGGTTGCGTGCCTTCGCCTCGTCGATGCCGCGGCTCTGCAAGTAGAAGAGCTGCTCGTCTTCGAGTTGCCCGACGGTGGCGCCGTGGGAGCAGACGACATCGTCGGCTAGAATCTCAAGCTGGGGCTTGGTGTCGACGTGACCCCGAGCCGAGAGGATGAGGTTCTGGTTGAGCTGCTCGGAGCGGGTGTTCTGGGCGTCCTCGCGGACAAAAATCTTACCGTTGAACACCGTGTGGGCACGGTCGTCCACGATGGTCTTGTGGAGCTGGTAGCTGCGCGAGTTGGGCAGCGCGTGGTCGATGGCGGTGTGGGTGTCGGCGACCTGGTTGCCGCGCACGAGTGCGAGCCCGTCGAGGGTGCAGTCGATGTTCTGACCGACGTAGCGGGCGTAGGAGTCGTTGCGGGAGAGCGCCGCGCCCAGGGTGACGGCCGTGGAGATGTAGCGGGCGTCTTGAGACAAGGTCACCAGGTTACGAGCGACGTGGAAGGCGTCGGTGGATTCGCGCTGCACTTTAAAGTGCTTCACGTCGGCGTTGGCGCCGACGATAACTTCGTCGACAACGTTGTTGAGGTAGGCGCCCTCCCCTGCCCCGCGGTACTCCTCGACCACAGTGAGCTGTGCGCTCTCTCCGGCGACGATGAGGTTTCGGGGGTTGGCGTGCACCGCGCCCTTCTCACCGGTGGTGAGAAAGAGCAGGTGGATCGGCTTCTCGACGACCTTGCCGCGAGGCACGAGCACGACCGCGCCGTGACCAAACTGGGCGGTGTTAACTTCGTAGAAGACGTCGTTGTTGAAGTAGTCGTTGGTGCCGACATACTCCGCCAGAGTATCGATCTGGTCGTGGTCGAGGATCTGGCTCCAGTCGGCGATCACGACGCCTTCGGGCAGCTCGGCCACCGAGGAGCGGGTGCTGTCGAAGCGCCCGTTGATGTAGACGAGCGTCGCGGCGCAGTCTTCGGCGAGCTTGATGGCGTCGATGGCCTCATCGTCGGGCTCGAAGCTGACGTCGTCCGGAGAGATGAACTCCGTGTCGAAGATGGTGGCCGGCTTGATGAAGCGCCACTCCTCATGACGGGAAGTGGGCACGTCGATGGAGGTGATGCGCCCGAGCGATTCGGTGCGCAACGCCGCCCACCAGCCGGGGAGCCCCTGGTCTGCCAGGGGGCCGGGCTGAGCGAGCGACTCACCGATGAAGGGGTGCTGCTCTGTGGTGTTTTTTAGCGCGCTCATGCCGCTCCTTGCTCTTCCAGGATCCAGTCGTAGCCACGCTCTTCGAGCTCAAGGGCGAGCTCTTTGCCGCCGGACTTGACGAGCTGACCGCCGGCCATGACGTGAACGTAGTCAGGCTGCACGTAGTTGAGGAGGCGCTGGTAGTGGGTCACGAGCACCACGGCGTTACCTTCGTTGGAGAGGGCGTTGATGCCGTTGGCGACCACGCGCAGCGCGTCGATGTCCAGACCGCTGTCGGTCTCGTCGAGGAGGGCGACGCGGGGGTTAAGCACGGCCATCTGCAGGATTTCGTTGCGCTTTTTCTCCCCACCGGAGAAGCCAACGTTGACGCTGCGGTTGAGAAAGGCCGGATCCATCTCGACGAGCTTCATGCGCTCGCGGACGTAGTCGTCGAACTCCAGCGGGTCGAGCTCATCGAGGCCGTTGGCGGTCTGTTTGGCGTTGTAGGCCTGACGGAGGAAGGCGGCGTTGGTGACGCCGGGGACTTCGACCGGGTACTGGAAGGCCAGGAAGAGTCCGGCGCGGGCGCGCTCGTCGGCTTCAAGCTCAAAGAGGTCGTTGCCCTCGAAGGTGACTTCGCCGCCGGTGACTTCGTAGGAGGGGTGGCCAGCGAGGACCTTGGTCAGCGTGCTTTTGCCGCTGCCGTTAGGGCCCATGATCGCGTGCACTTCTCCGGGATTCACGGTGAGGTTGACACCTTTGAGGATCGTCTCGTCGCCAACCGTGGCTCGTAGATCTTTGACTTGCAGTAGCATAGTGCGTCCTTCGATTTAAGAGCGCGGTCGGGAAACGACGCGCTCGTCACGTTTGAAGATGGAGCGGGCGGCGGCCTGTGGGCCGGTTCCGCGGGATACTATGTGGGGCTTAGCCCACCGAACCTTCGAGTTTGATGCCGAGAAGGGCCTGAGCCTCGACGGCGAACTCCATCGGGAGCTCCTGGAAGACGTCTTTGCAGAAGCCGTTGATGATCATGGAGATGGCGTCTTCCATCTCGATGCCGCGCTGCTGGAAGTAGAAAATCTGGTCCTCACCGATGCGCGAGGTCGAGGCCTCGTGCTCCACTTTGCCGGTGGGGTTGCGCACATCGATGTAAGGGAAGGTGTGCGCGCCGCAACGGTCGCCGATGAGCATGGAGTCGCATTCGGAGTAGTTGCGCGCGCCGTCGGCGCCGGGGGTAATTTTGACCAGGCCGCGGTAGCTGTTCTGCGAGCGGCCCGCCGAGATGCCCTTGGAGATGATGGTGGAGCGGGTATTTTTGCCGATGTGCACCATCTTGGTGCCGGTGTCGGCCTGCTGCATGTTGTTGGTCAGCGCCACCGAGTAAAATTCGCCGATGGACTCATCCCCTTTGAGGATGCAGGAGGGATACTTCCAGGTGATGGCCGAGCCGGTCTCCACCTGGGTCCAGGAGATCTTGGAGCGGCGACCGGCGCAGAGGCCGCGCTTGGTCACGAAGTTGTAGATGCCGCCCTTGCCTTCCTCGTCGCCGGCGTACCAATTCTGGACGGTGGAGTATTTGATTTCGGCATCATCGAGGGCCACGAGTTCGACGACCGCTGCGTGCAGCTGGTTGGTGTCGAACTGCGGGGCGGTGCACCCTTCCAGGTAGCTGACGTGGCCGCCGTCTTCGCAGACGATGAGCGTACGCTCAAACTGCCCGGTGTTCTGGGTGTTGATGCGGAAGTAGGTCGAGAGCTCCATCGGGCAGCGTACGCCTTTGGGCACGAAGACAAAGGAGCCGTCGGTGAAGACCGCCGAGTTGAGCGCGGCGTAGAAGTTGTCGGTGTAGGGCACGACCGAGCCGAGGTACTTCTTGATGAGCTCGGGGTGCTCACGGGCCGCCTCGGAGAAGGAGCAGAAGATGACGCCCGCTTCGCTCAGACGCTTCTTGAAGGTCGTGGCTACCGAGACCGAGTCGAAGACGGCGTCGACGGCGACGTTCTGCAGCATCTTCTGCTCGTGGAGCGGGATGCCGAGCTTCTCGTAGACGTCGAGGATGTCGGGGTCGACCTCATCGAGGCTGGCCTTCTTCTCTTTCTCTTTGGGGGCAGCATAATAGATGATGTCGTCGAAGTTGGGCTTCTCGTAGTGGACGTTGGCCCACTCGGGCTCCTCCAGGGTGAGCCAGTGACGGTAGGCCTTGAGGCGGAACTCAAGCATGAACTCCGGCTCGTTCTTCTTGGCCGATATCAGACGGATGACGTCTTCGTTGAGCCCCGGGGGGATCGTCTCGGTCTCAATGTCCGAGACGAACCCGTACTTATAGGGGCGATCCAGCATGGACTCGATATTTGAACTCATCGTCTTACCTCGGGGTTGGTGATGCCTGGGGAGCGTGCCTGAAGGTGTGTTGAAGCTCAGTGTGAAGAGCTCTGGGTCGAAGGCCGCTCGGAGTGCGTAAGGTGCTGACGGCTCAGGTGGCGACGCACGCTGGCTTCGTCTGCCAGGAGCGTGGCCAACGAGATCCCGTCGAGGGTCTCAATGACAAAGTTGGAAATGTACGACCAGACCGGTCGAATCGAGCAGCCGCAGCCTCGCGCACACCGCTCCAACTCGCCGGTGTGTCGCTCGCAGATCTCTTCGACCTCAAAGAGGCCACCGAGCACGCGGATCACATCGCCCAGGCTGACCTCGTCGGCGGGCGCGGCCAGCAGGAAGCCGCCCTGGGCGCCGCGGCGCGAGTCGATAAGGCCGCCCTGGGAGAGGGTGCGCAAAATCTTCTGGGTGTAAGGCAGCGACATTCCCTCCAGGTCGGCCACAGCCTGCGCCGAGATCGACTCGCCAGGAGGCTGTTCGGCCACCCGGAGCATGCAGCGCAGCCCGTATTCTTCAAGCGCTGTGATCTTCATCGAAACCTCGGTCTTCTGGAGGGGACTCAACTAACTCTAAGCGCCGTGTGCGCTGGGCGGCTCGATAGCATACTCAAACGTACGCATTCAAGGTGCTTTCGACCATTCCATACACTTTTGTACGGATTAACACAAAACCTCACCCTGCGGGGCTCGGGTTACGCGGGTAACGGCCGGGTATCGGACTTTCTTTCCGCTCCGAGCACTATTTTCGAGAAAGCACGCGCTGCCAGCGTCGCGTCGCAGGGATCAGCCTTGAGCAAACGCCCGGCTCGCGCCATAACTCCCGGTCGTGCCCGGTGGCGGCAGCCGGCGAGATAGAATGCAGTGCAGACCCGATGACGTGGAGCAGTAAAGATGAGCGCCCCAACCTGGGAAGACCTTTCGATTGAAGAGCTCGAAGAGCAGGTGCGTTACCACAACCGCAAATACTGGGTGGATGACGCTCCGGAGATCAGCGATGAGTCGTTTGATCGTCTGGTGGAGGCGCTGCGTCGAAAGGCGCCGTCGAGCGAGGTACTCGATCAGATCGGGCCGGCCGGCGCCGACGTCGACGCGATCGACCCGAACGCCGAGAAGCTCACCCACGATCCGCCGATGCTCTCGCTGGATAAGGCGTACGACGAGGCCACCCTTCTGAAGTGGTATGAGAAGTTCGAGGGGGATGTGGTTGTGACGCCCAAGGTCGACGGCGTTGCCGGATGTTTTCGCTACGACGCCCAGGGTCGGCTGAGCGTGGCGGCGACCCGGGGTACGGGCACCGTCGGCGAGGTGATCACCGAGCAGGTCAAACGCATTAAGAAGCTGCCGCTGAAGGTCGACGCGTCTTCGATTGAGGTGCGCGGCGAGGCCTATATGCCGGTGGAGGTGTTTGAGCGGAAGTTTAAGCACGATTACGCCAGCCCCCGAAATCTGACCGCGGGCGCACTTAAACTCAAAGATCCGGAAAAGACCGCGGACTACGAGCTGCGCTTCTTCGCCTTTGACCTGCTTGGCGAGACCTTTGAGAGCGAAGCCGAGAAGATGGCGCGGCTCAAGGCGCTGGGATTTGAGACGCCGGAGACGTTTCAGGTCAGTGACGAGGCGATTCAGGCCACCTACGACGATATCTCGAAGCGTCGCGGGCAGCTGGGCTATGAGACCGACGGGGTCGTGTACAAAGCCAACAGCATCGCCGAGCAAAAACGCCTGGGTTCGACCGCGCATCACCCGCGCTGGGCCATCGCCTATAAGTTTCAGGGGGACGCTGGCGAGAGCGTGCTGCGCGATGTGGTGTGGAACGTCTCGCGCACCGGGGCGATCAACCCGGTGGGCATCGTCGATCCGGTGGTGCTCTCCGGCGCGACGGTGACCCGGGTGAGCCTGCATAACCTGGCGATTATGGAGCACCTGGGCGGTGAGGAAGGCCTGAAGCTCGGATCGAAAGTGCTGATGATGCGCCGAGGCGGGGTCATCCCCAACCTGGAGCGGGTGCTGGAGGGAGGCGATGAGCCCGTCGCGATCCCGAGCGCGTGCCCGGAGTGCGGCGCGCCCACCGAGCGGCAAAACGACGTGCTGATGGCCAACCACAGCGAGAACTGCCGCGCTGCAAAGATCCGCCAGATCGAGCATTTTGTGAGCCGCATGGAGATCAAAGGCTTTGGCCCGAAACTCCTCGAGCAGCTCTACGACGCCGAGCTCGTCACCTCGCCGGTGGACCTCTTTACGCTGAGCGCCTCGGAGCTGATGGGGCTGAAGCGCGTCGGCGAGATTCTGGCCAACAAGCTCATTGAGCGTATTGGCGGCCGCAAAGAGGTGGAGGTCGAGAAGTTCTTGCAGGCGCTCGGCATCCATGAGCTCGGCAAACACGTCAGCGCCATACTCGCCGAGCGCTACGACTCGATGGAGGCGATTCGCGCGGTGGAGGCCGAGGCGTTTGCCGAGGTGCACACCATTGGCGAGGTGATCGCCGAGTCGGTGACCCGCGGGTTGCAGGAGAACGCCGAGCTTATCGACGATCTGCTGGAGCATATCACGCTGGTCTTCCCCACCCCGCGGGAGGCGCCGGCGGTGGAAGGTTCGCCGCTGGCCGGAAAGCGCGTGCTCTTTACGGGCGCGATGGAGTCGATGACGCGCAAAGACGCGCAGGCCGAGGTCGAAAAACGCGGAGGCGACTGCCCCTCCTCGGTGGTCAAAGATCTGGACTACCTGGTGATGGGCGACGCCGATATGGAGCGCTTTGAGGGCGGCTGGCGCTCGAGCAAGCTCAAGAAGGCGGAGAAGTTCAACGCCGAGGGCGGCAACATCGCGATCATTGGCGAGTCGACCTTCTTGAAGCTGCTGGAAGAAGGCGAAGGCTAAATATTTCAGGGGCTCAGACTGTTTGATTCACAGTCTGAGCCCTGCCTGTGTTTAACCCTGCCAAATGGCAAGTGCTTAGACGTAGCAATAAGTGAGGTCGGGGTGTTCAATACGCCTTTTACGCCGGGGGAGCATCTGTTAGTCTTCGCTTCACTTCGACACTGACCTACGTTCCGCGGCGCAGCAGCCCGGTCGCCTTGAACCTGCGACCCGCGCGCGGCAACCGCGCTCAGGGGCAGCCCCCCTGAGTCCGAGCGCTCAACGGGTGATGTTATGACCAGCTTTACGGGTGCGCAGTCTCGGGGGACCTTTCTGGTGGTCGACGACGAGCCGGATATCCTCGACGCGATCGCGCGCCTTTTTCGTAAAGAATACACCGTGCTCACCGCCCAGTCGGTGGAGGAAGCGCTCAAGCTCATCGCCGCGCACGACGTGCAGGTGGTGATGACCGACCAGCGCATGCCGAAGATGTCGGGCATTGAGTTTCTGGCCGAGCTGCGCGAGGACCACCCCGAGATCGTGCGGGTGCTTTTTACGGGCTACTCCAACATTTCCGACGTCATCGACGCGATCAACGAGGGGCACGTCTACCGCTACATCTCCAAGCCCTGGAAGCCGGTGGAGCTGCGCCTATTTGTGGCGCAGGCCTTTGAGTATTACCGGGCGCAGCGGGAGCGGCGAGAGTTGATGGCGCAGCTGCGCGAGGCCAACGAGCAGCTCGAAGAGCAGAACGCGCTCTTGAGCGCTGCCAACGAAGAGCTCAAGCTGCTCGATCGGGTCAAAAACGTCTTTATGGAGGTGGTCAGCCACGAGCTGAACACCCCAATTGCGATCGTGTTTGGCTACACCTTCCTGCTGCGTAAAGAGCTTGGCGAAGACCTTTCCTCGGTGGCGTCCAAGGCGCTCAGCGGGATCGATTCGAGCGCGGTGCGGCTCAAGAATATCTCCAACCGCATCTTTAAGATGCTCGGCGATGACGGGTCCGGTGAGGCGCTGGATCTGGAGTGGGTAGACGTGCGTAAGTTCGTGGACTCGCTGCAGGACCAGCTTGATCCCTTTCTTCAGAAACGAAATCAGCGCCTGGAGACCGTCGTTGCGCCGGAGGCTCAGAGCATTCTGGCCGACGAAGATAAGCTCAACGACATGTGCCTGAACCTGCTGATGAACGCGATCAAGTTCTCGTACGACGATCAGGTCATCACGCTGGATATCGGGCTCTCCGACGATCCGGAGGTGCTGGCGTTGACGGTGCGCGACAGCGGCGTGGGAATCTCCGACGACGACATCGCGCAGATCTTCGACGTGTTTTTCAGCACCTTTAACACCGGCCACCACTCCTCGGGGCAGTTCGAGTTTAATAAGCGGGGGATCGGGCTGGGGCTGGCGGTTGCCAAACGTTTTGCCGAGATGCACGGGGGCTACATCAAGGTCGACAGCGAAGAGGGGCGCGGCTCGCTCTTCACGGTGTATTTGCCGGTGCGACCGGAGCAGCAGACGCTGCGCAGCAGTGTGCAGACGCGGCAGCTGGCGCAGCACGCGCCGCACTGAGCTAGCCTCCCACCTTACGCGTCCATCAGCTCCAGACGCGCTTTAAGCAGCGCATGGCGGGGATGATTCAGCGGCACCTTTGCGAAGGCGTCAAAGGCACGGCTGTGCTCGCCGGCGACCCACCACAGCCAGGTGTGGTCGGCCGGGTCGTGGCCACCGGCGGCCCGCCAACGCTCGAGGACGCGCTCGCCGCAGGTCGCGCGTTCGGCCAGGGCGTCGAAGTTGGCCGGGCGCGCGCCCGCGAGCACCATCCACTCGCCGGCGATAGGCTGAGCGAGGGTCAAGGGTTGGGAGAGTTCTGTGGCGATCGCGCGGAGCTCGTGCTCGTGGATGCCCAGCAGCGCCGGCTCCAGGCTACGGATCGGGTCGGCGTCGAGCGCGGTCTGGTCGAGCACAAAGAGCGCCGCGCCCTGCCCGGCCAGCTCCAGTACGCGACGCACGTGGGCGCTGGCACGCTCGGCGCGTTGAGCCCGGGTGGAGGCGCGGCCGTCGACCAGCGCGCCGATGGCGATGGCGAGCGTAAAGGGGCCGGCGGCGTCGACCCGTGGGTCGAAGAGGTCGGCGTGCAAAAGGTTGGCGTCGGAGCTCAGTGTGGCGAGCGTCTGGCGAGCGTGGTCGACGACTGCGGGGTGGCGCTCAACTCCCAGGTATCGGGCGGGATGAGGATGAAGGTAGGCGGCGAGAGCCGCCGGGCCGCATCCCAGATCCACGATGTGGTCGCCGGGGTGCGGTCGGAGCGCGGCGCAGGTCAGCTCAAAGCGCAACCACTGCTCCAGGCGATGGCGCCAGCCAGCGCGCTGCGCCGGTTCGCGGGCACGCGAGAGTTCCTGATAATAGTCGCCGTGGCTCATTGAGGCTCGTCGCTCACCCTGCTCGACTCGATGTTGAGCCCGTCGAAGTCCCCGTGCAGGTTCTTCATAAGGCGGCGCAACGCCTCGACCACCTCCGTTTGCCCGTGAACATTGGCAACCTCGCAGGCCTCCTCAAAGAGCTCATAGACGCCGAAGGCGTTGAGGGCCGCTCCGCAAAGCACGGGGTCGCGCGTGGAGATGGTGGCCAAAAGCTCTCGCCAGCGGCCCAGCCGGGCCTGGGCGGCCAGCGTGGTCGCGAGCACCTGGGCGCGGGGGGCCACCTGAGCTGCGCGCTCAAATGCATCGTCGAGCGGAGCGCAGAGGTGCAGCGCGCGCGAGGGGTCACCGCTGCGCAACGCGATGAGCGCGAGGTTCAGACGCACCGCGAACTGCTCATTGGAGCCCATCGCCTCATAGAGTTTAAGCGCCTCTTCGGCGCGCTCGCGGGCGCGCTCCAGATGTCCCTGCAGGCGACTTCGTTCGGCCAGGTCATTGAGGCAGTCGGCGACCCCGCTGAGGTTGCCGACGCTCTCAAAGAGACGCATCGCCTCGACCGTCGCGACGCGGGATGCCTCGACATCGCCGGCTTTGCGGGCGACATCACCCAGGGCGTTGAGCGCGCGCGCCTGACCGTAGGCATCGCCCTGACGGGCGTATGCGTCGCGGGCGCGCTCCAGGCGCCGATGGGCCGCGTCGAGGTCTCCACTGAGCTCGGCAACTCGGCCGCCTTCCAGCTCGACACGGGCGAGCTCCCGGGAGGCCGAGCGCGCTTTAAAGACGTCGCGGGCCTGCTTGAGCAGGCTTTGCGCGCGCTCCAGATCGCCGGCATGGCGTGCGGCCACGCCGGCCCAGCTGGCGGCCTCGGCAGCAACGCCGTTGAAGCCAAGTGTGGCCGCCTGACGCTGGGCGGTCTCTGCGAGCGCACGGCAGAGGCCGTAGTCGGCGCGCGCCGCGGCGAGCCAGGCGCGGTCGACGGCGCATTGCAGCGCGGCGCGGCGGCCGGTGCGCTCTTCGAGGCTTTCGGCCAACCCCTCTCGCCAGGCGATAAGCTCCTCGGCGTGAGGATATTCGCTGCGCTGAATGGCCTGGGCGATGGCAAACCTCAGCGGCGTCATCGCGCGGTCGGCACGGTGCCCCTCGATCCAGTGCCAGGCGACGCGCTCGGCGACGCCGGGGGCACTTAAGGAATAGCGCTGCTCCAGAACATCGGCGGCGGCCTGGTTCCAGCGTGGCCAGCGGCCTGCTTCGCGTGCGGAGCGCTCCAGACTCTCCTGGAGAAGACCGTGCGCAAAGCGCCAGCCCTCGTCGTGGCGCTGGGCGAGGCTGGCGTCGGTGAGGCGAGGCCCCAGGTCGTCGGGGGCGGGCAACCCGGCGCGCTCGCAGACCGCCCGGAGCTCCTCAAGTTCAATGACAACTCCCAGGGTGGCGGCCACTTCGAGCTGCTGAATCACCGGGCCATCGATCGGACCGGCGAAGGCGCGCACGCGTTCATCCCAGAGCGCATGAAGACCATCGGGGATCGCGATGTCGGCGCCGGGGCGAAGCACAAAGCCCTCACGTCCCATCACCAGCTTGCCGCGCGCGACCCAGTCTGCGACCAGCTGCACCGCAAAGAGCGGTACCCCGCCGACGCGTTGAAGCACATGTTCAGCGAGCTCATGATCAAGGCGTAGCAACGTCCGCACCAGCGCCTCACCGTCCTCCGTCGCGAGCGCGTCCAGGGGAAGCCTCAACATCCCGCGCTGCTCAAGCGCGCCGAGCACATGTTGCTCGGCTGTGCGTTCAGTCAGAGCTTCGGTGCGCGCGGTCATGACGACCAGGATCGCCGCAGGGTCATGCGTCTGCATCACGTCGATGTAGCCCGCAAGATCGATGGCTTCCTGCCCCCAGGCCACGTCATCGAGCCAGAGGATCACAGGGCGCTGTGCTGCCAGGCGTTTGAGGTAATGGTAGATCACCGAGAAGCGGTCGCTCTGGGTGGTCAGGCGCATCGATTTCGCGCCCTCAGTCTTCCGCTCAGGTGCGGCGACCAGCTGGGCGAGTCCTTGAAGCATGCGCGGGTTGTTAACATCCAGCGGGGCACAGACGCGCTCCAGACGGCTGAGCGCATCGCCCGGCGGAAGATGCACACAGCCCAGATGGCGCGAGAGCATCGGGACGATGCCGTCGCGCGGCCCCTGCACCGGGCTATGCCAGGCCTCCAGCGCCACCGCCCCCCCGACCTCTTCCGCCCGCTCGCAAAGCCACCTCGCCAGCTGCGACTTCCCCGTGCCGGCCGCACCCTCAATCAGCACCATCCGCGCTCGCCGGCTGCGATGAACGCCGTGCAGCAGGCTCCAGAGCTTGTCACGCTCCTCTTCGCGATCGACCAGCGGGATCGCACGCAGACCAAAGAGCCCCAGGCTGATCCCGATAAGCTCATTGGAGATCGCCGCCTCCTGCCCCCGACGCCAGCTCAGCGGCAGCGGCGGCCCCGGGCTCACCGGCTCATCACATGTGGCCGCGGCCTCTTCGAGCGCATCGCCCCAATCCCCCGCGTTGAGCGAAGCCGTCGAGGAGCGCCGCGTCGCGCCGGCATGTAAATGGGGCAGAATGACGGTAGTATGCGACGCTCGAAACGCATCGTCAGCATCGCGCTCGCGATCATACCAGCTGACCGCCGCATCAAAGAGCGGTCCGCCCGCCTCACCTTCCCCCGGCAATGTCAGGTTCGCGAGCGCCCAGGCCGCATCGGCAGCACGCTGGAAACGATCGCAGGTGCGCTTGGCCATCATCTTCTCCACCCAGGCCTGCAGCCCCTCGGGGACCTCAAAACGAGGCTTCAGCGCAGGGACGGGCTCCTTGAGGTGACGCGCCGCGATCTGCCAGGGGGAAGCCCCCTCAAAAGGCCAGCACGCGCTCACCAGCTCGTAGGCCATGCAGCCCAGACCGTAAAGATCGGTCCAGGGGCCGTAGTCGCGCCAGAAGCCGCGCAGCTGCTCCGGCGCCATGTACTGCGGCGTGCCCCAGACCTTGCCGACCTTACCCTCGTCATCAAAGGTCGAGTCGACATGCACCAGCCCAAAATCCGTCAACTTCAGAGACCAGTCCGGGCCGCATCCTACAAGAACATTTTCGGGTTTAAGGTCGCGGTGAATCAGCCCACGGGCGTGGGCGTGGGCCAGCGCGTCGAGCATCTGCAGAAGCAATGCTTTGAGCTCCGGCCACTCCATGTGGCTCAAGTGATCGATCAGCGCCCCACCTCGCGCGTACTCCATCACAAGGTAGGGGCATCCCTCCACGAGCGCTCCCCCCGACTGACGTGCGGTCGAGGCCGCCACACTGCCGTAGTCGAGCAGCGTGACGATGTTGGGATGATCCAGCGCGGCGACCGCGCGCAGCTCCGCCTCAAAGGTGCGCCGATACTCTGCGTCGGTCACAACCTCCGGGTGCAGGATCTTGACGGCCACATCCACCCGGCTGGCCAGGTGGCGCCCCTCCCACACCTGGCCCATCCCCCCCTTGCCGATGGGCGCGACGAGCTCAAACTCCGAGCAGATGATCCTGGACACCGCTCCACTCCCGTGGCCTTAAGTCATTTAATCGCGTTCGCGTTGCTGACGCGGGCGCAGCACCGTGCGAAGGGGCACCCCTTCAAAGGTGTAGGCCTCGCGCAGCTGGTTCTCCAGATACTTCCGGTACGAGGGCGCCACCGCGTCAACATAGTTGACCGAGAACATAAAGGTCGGCGGGCGGGTGGCGACCTGCGAGATGTAGAAGAACTTCGCGCGGCGGTTGCCGTGCATCGGCGGCGAGTGCCGGGCCACGGCCCCTTCCAGGAAGCGGTTGAGCTCGGAGGTCTGAACGCGTCGGGTGTACTGCTCAAAGACCGTGTCGACCGCGCCGAGGATCTTGTGCACGCGCTGCCCGGTGAGCGCCGAGACAAAGATCACCGGCGCATAATCCACAAACTGCAGCTCTTGCCGCAGCGACTTCACATACTCGCCGGCGGTGTTGGTGTCTTTCTCGACGAGATCCCATTTGTTGACGAGGATCACGCAGCCGCGCCCGCGGTTCTGCACCACCGAGGCGATCTTTTTGTCCTGGGTGGAGATGGGCTGGGTGGCGTCGAGCACCAGCAGCGCCACATCGGCGCGGTCGATGCTGCGGATGGCCTGCACCACCGAGAACTCCTCAAGGCGCTGGCTGATGCTGCGCTTGCGGCGAAGACCGGCGGTGTCGATGACCAGGTACTCTTTGCCGTCGACGCGCACCATCGTGTCGATGGCGTCGCGGGTGGTCCCGGCCACATCGCTCGTGAGCAGGCGGTTTTCGCCCAGCAAGGCGTTGATCGTGCTGGATTTTCCGGCGTTGGGCTTACCCACCACGGCGATGCGCGCGAAAGGCTCGTCTTTAAGCACTTCGCCCTTGGGCGCGTGCTCCATCACGTCGTCCATCAGCGGGTCGAGGCCAATGCCGTGCTCCGCGCTCAGGGAGTAAAGAGGCACGCCCAGCTGATAGAAGTCCGCAAGGAACTGCTCCTGGCCGGTCCAGGTGTCGATCTTGTTGACCGCCAGATACACCGGTTTGTCGGTGGTGCGCAGCAACTCAAAAATCTCCTGGTCGGCTCCGGCAAGCCCGGCGCGACCGTCGACCACAAAGATGATGGCGTCGGCTTCATCGACGGCCAGCTGCGCCTGGTGGCGCATCTGCACGAGCATCGGGTCTTCGGAGCGCGGCACAAAACCACCGGTGTCGACCACGGTGAAGGGGCGGCCGAACCAGTCGCCATCGCCGTACTGGCGATCGCGGGTCACACCCTCAAAGTCGTGCACAATCGCGGTCTGCGACTCGATCAGGCGGTTAAAGAGGCGGCTCTTCCCCACGTTGGGGCGGCCGACGATGGCGATCATAAAGGCCATGGTAGTTTCGTCACTTGCATGGTGCGGCGGCGCAATTCGCGCGGCCATGTTGAACTTCGGAGGTGCTGCTCTTTTCTTTATTCGTAACCAAAACGGTGCAGGTGGCGCGACTTCTCGCTCCACTGCGGCTCGACGCGCACGAAGGTCTCTAAAAAGACCTGGCGGCCAAAGAAGCGCTCCAGTTCGGCGCGGGCAGCCTGCCCGATGGCTTTGATACGCTGGCCGCCCTGCCCGATGATGATGCCCTTCTGGCTGTCGCGCTCGACGTGAATCACCGCCGAGATCTCAAGCAGGTCGCGCGCCTCATCTTCATTAAAATGCTCGACCTCCACCGCCACGCTGTAGGGGATCTCTTTTCGGGTCTGCAGCATGACCTGCTCGCGTACAAACTCCGCGGCCAGAAAACGCTCGGCCTGGTCGGTGAGCATATCTTCCGGGAAGAGCAGCCCCTGGTGAGGAAGTTGCGCGAGCACCGTCTCCACAAAGGCATCGAGCTGCTCACCCGTCAGCGCGCTGAGTGGCACGACCGCGGCGTAATCGGTGCGCTCGGTGAGCGCGTCGATCATCGGGAGCAGGAGGTTCTTATCTTTGATCTGGTCGATCTTGTTGAGCACCAGCAGCGCGGGCACCTCGGCCTGGGAGAGACGTTCAATGACATAGCGTTCCTCCGGCGGAAGCCCCTGCTGGCCAGTGCGGCGCTGCCAGCCGGCGAGGGCTGCGGCGTCGACCATATGGCAGACCACGTCGACTTCGCGCAGGCTCTGCAGGGCGACCTCGTTCATCACCCGGTTGAGCCGCTTGGGCCCCTGGTGGATGCCGGGGGTGTCCACAAAGCAGAGCTGGCCCTTTCCACTTAAGGTCTGCACCCCTAAGATGCGGTTGCGCGTGGTCTGGGGTTTGGAGGTGGCGATGGCCACCTTCACGCCGAGCACGGCGTTCATCAGCGTAGATTTGCCCACGTTGGGCTGACCCACCAGAGCGACAAATCCGGCGGGCAGTTCAAGGGGTGTGGAGTCCGACATGAGTATTCCAGGGATAGCGCGCCGAGCGCGCGCACGGTTAGGGGCACTGCTGGTAGTAAGTATGCTGGCGATGATGGCCTGCTCCGAGCCGGAGGCCACCGAGACCGAGCTCTTTGAGGCGGCCGAGGTCCATTATCGCGGGGGAAACTACGGTGAGGCGCTCTCGGGGTACGAGGCGTTTTTGAAACGTTACCCAGCCAGCCCGCTGGCGCCGACCGTGGAGATGCGTCTTCGCAACATCCACCGCGAAGTCAGCTCCGTGATGGAGCGGCAGGGCTCGCCAAGCCCCGTCTATCACGGTTCGCGCGGCGATCAAAGCGCGGGCGCCGAGCCGCTGAACTTGCCGGAGCGCTCCGAGACGACTTCCCCCACGCATGCTAACGAATAAGGCGCATAGTCGCCAGATTGCCCCTCGACGTTGAACTTGCTCAGGCTGATTGAATTGTGAATGCCAACCTCTGGCGCGTGCTCGCGCTGCGGGGCCAGCAGTGGCGAAACCGCGCCGCTGCTCGCCACTCCAACCGACCGCTCACCCTGCTGATGAGCGCGCTGGGCGTGCTCGCGCTCCTGGGCGTCGGGCATCTTCTTGCGCCTGATCTGCTGGCGCCGCCCGAAGCGCTGGCGACGAGCCAGGGCGTCGAGGCCGATCGCCTGCCGCCGGGTCAGAACGCGCTGGAGGCGGCCTTCTGGCTGAGCGCTCTTCTGGCTTCGGTGCTCAACTTCCGGGTGATGGAGCTGCTCTTTCGGCGCAGTGATGCGCTGGCGTTGCAACCTCTGCCCATCCGGCCTTCGGCGTTTTTTGTGGACCGCACCCTCTCCACGCTCACCGAAGCGACTTTGAGCGCGGCGGCGGCCAGCCTGATTTTTGTGCCGCTGATGTGGAATGGGGGTGTGGGCGCGGCGCTGGCGTCGATCGCGATGCTCTTCGGGGCGTTGTGGTTGGGCGCGGGCCTCTCGATGTGCGCGATGGTGCTGGCCGGCCGACAGCTGATTCCTGACGAGCACTCCCAAAAAGGTGGGCCGAAGCTCGGTGGTGATATCTACGGCGGCAGCGGCCAGGTCTTTCTTTATGCGCCCGGCGCGGGGCTCGCGGCGGTGGTGATCGCCGCGCTTTTCTGGAAGTTACTCCTGGGTGAGCCGCTGCGCCTGGAGCGCATCAGTGAGCCTTTCTTAATCGGCAGCGCGCTGCTCGCCGGCGCCTGGCTTTTTGCCATGCTGACGTCGTGGCGCACTTTTGCGGGGCATTACCACGCGATGGCCGCGCGCTTCCGCGAGGCCGACAGCGCGGAGTTTCAGGCGGTGATGGACTACCAGCGCTCCTCCTTTGAGGTGCCGCAGCGCCTGGAGCGGGGTTTGAGCCGCGGTGCGGCGCTGGCCTACCGGGCGCTGGTACTCGACGGCGACCGCCGCCTGGCCGCCGGACGTGTGGGCTACGCCGTGGTCCTCGTGCTCGCCGCGGTGGGACTGGCCGTGATCGAAACGGCGGCGCGCCCCGGCTGGGCGGTGGCGATGGCGCCGACCTTAATGCTCGCGCTGATCATCAATCCCTGGCTGCGCGTCTCCCGCCAGGCCGGGCGTCTGCACAGCCCCACCGCGCTTGCGCTGGCGCCGACCGATGTGGACAACGCCGTGTTTCGCCTGGCCGTGCGCGAAGTCTTCTTTCTGGCCCTCCCCTTTGCGCTGCTCGTCGCGCTGATCAACGGACTATGGCGCACAGAGCCCGGCGCCTGGCTCGTCGCGCTCGCTTCGCTCGCGCTCGCCACGGGGCTTGCCGCGGCGCTGCGCCTGCTGCCCCAGACCCGCACCCGCGAGCGCTGGCTGCCCGCCGGCGTCACCCTGATACTCGCCGCGCTGGCCGGCCTCTCGCTCCCCGTCGCGCTGGTGGTGAGCGCCACCCTCATCGCCGCAGCCCTCGTTCTGCCCTCCCCGTCCTCCTCACCCGCCGCCCCCGGCCGGAGCCCCGCATGACCGCCCCCACCCCTGCCCTGGTCTTAGAGAACCTCACCAAGCGCTACCGCCGGCTTGTCGCCGTCAATCAGGTCAACCTGAGCATCGCGCCGGGCGAGTTTGTAGCGTTGATCGGCCCCAACGGCGCCGGCAAATCCTCGACGATGGGCTGCGTCGCCGGCATCACCGCCCCCGATGAGGGCAGCGTGCACATCAACGGCGTCGACGTGGTCGCAAACCCGGTGGAGGCCCGCAAACACCTGGGCTTTGTGCCCCAGCACCTGGCCATGCTCGATTACCTCACGGGCCTGGAGTACCTGCACTTTGTGGCCGAGCTGCGCGAACTTCCCGCAGCTCAGCGCGACGCCGAGATCGAGGAGCTGCTGGCCATCACCGAGCTCGAAGATGCTCGCCATGTCGTGCTCAAAGAGTACTCCGGCGGCATGGCCCGAAAGCTCGCCATCGCCTCGGTGCTGCTCGGCAGCCCCAAACTGCTGGTGCTCGACGAGTCCTTCGTCGGGCTCGACCCCGAATCCACCGCTCGCTTGCGCACTCGCCTCCAGCGCCACTGCGATCAGGGCGGCGCCATCCTCCTCTCCAGCCATATCCTGGATATGCTTGAGCGCCTCTGCTCCCGCTTCGTGCTCCTGCAGGGCGGCGAGCTCGCGATGGACATCAGCCGCGCCGAACTCGACCGGAAGATGAAGTCCGGCGAGGTGAGGGATTTGACGGAACTCTACCTGAAGACGACCGGAAAGATCGATCTTATTGGCAACATAAACCCCTGAAATCAAACCACTTTCCAGCAACACCATTGCGACTCACTGCGGCAGCGCGACCTCCAGAAAACTGCCGCCCCGCGAGACCGTCACCCGCATCTCCCCGCCAACCCGCCGCGCAAAGACCAGCGCATCGCCGCGCTCAACCCCGGCGCGGGCCGCGGCACTCTGCGGGTCCACCACATCGATCTGGTGGCCAGAACCGGTGTCGACAATGCGCTGCTCCAACGCTGCCTCAATCGCCGACATCGAGCGCACCCGATCAGGCACCGGCGCCGAGAGCAGCGGCCGCCCCAGACGCACTGTCGCGCCGCCCCGTGCGCCGGCCTTAACGCCCCCAAGCTGCCCCTCACCCCAGCCGGGATGCGTGGCGTACACGGTGAGCGGCGCGCCGGCGGGCACCTGCACATGCAGCGCGCGACTTCCCGCGCTCACGCCCGAGGCCACACGCTCGCCAGCCTGCCAGACCTCCACCCAGGCGCCGCTCACACCGGCGCCCTGCGGATCGGCCACATAGATCTCAAGCGCCTCGCGCGCGACTTCGTCGTCTTTTTTTTCGGATGTGGCGTCTTCAGGCGAAGGCGCTTCGCTTGCAGACGACTTCGAGCTCGACTGCCCCAGCACCTGGGCCACCGGCGCGCGCCAGGCCTCGGGCATGCGCAACCCGCCGCCTTCGAGAAGTTCGACGTTGAGCATAAACGCGTCGTCGGCCTCATGCTGCACCTGCAGGGTGCGCCGGGAGTGCCTGTCGGCGTCGATGGTCACGTAATAAGTGCCCGGAGGAATCTGTCGAAACGCCGCCACGCCATCTTCGCGTGTAGTCACGTGCAGATGCAAAAGCGCGAGGCTATCACGCGAGAGTCGCACAAACGCCCCCTCCACCGGCGCGCCCTCGGCGTCGACGATGCCCAGGCGAAGATCGGCGGCGGGGGCCGCGCGCACAAAACGCGCGCCCTCCTCGGCAAAGACCGGACCGCCCGGGCCCTGAATCACGCCCCAGAAGGCCCGGGGCTCGTCGTCGTCGTCGTCGCTGCGGGCCAGGAACTCATAAAAGCGCATCGGCTCTTTGCCCGGGCCGCGCGCGCCGGGCTCGGGCAGCGCCACGTAGCCTGCCTCATCGCTGCGAGTTACTACGGGGGGCCACAGCCCCGGCGCGCTCACCATCACCCGTGACGCCAGCGCGCGCTCGTCCTCATCGAGCACCTGCACCCATCGCGCCTGCGTCGGCGGTGCATCATCACCCGCCAGAGCGCGAGGCTGCTCAACCTCGCCCTGATAGGGGGCGAGCACCCCTTGCTCCAAGTCGACGCTGTGCTTAATCTGCTCCTCGTCGGCCTCTCCGAGGACGCCAATGGCGAGCGCAGCCAGGCCGACCGCGCTGACTCCCCCCGCCCACCATCTCTGGCCTCTCCTCACTCTCTCGCTCTCTTATGCGTCGGCAATGCCCGGCGCTTACGGTCGTCTATGGAAACCCGGTGGCCCCTGCAGATCAAACTCGACGACGGTGCGCTTAAAGCGCTCAACGTCTACGATAAACCCCTTCACCTCAAACGTCGTGGCGCGCAGGCGCTGGTGATCGACACTGGCGAGGAGCTTAGCACGCGACATTGTGCCCTTCCTGCAAGTTGCAGCGCGCTGCGCTTTCTTCCGAACTTTGGCGAGCGCGCACTCCTGGCCTTCCCTACCCCGCAGCTTCTATGTCCGGCGGGGCTCACCATGCAAGTGGTGCTGGGGCTGCCCCTGGGGCTTCGCATCGAGGCGCTGCACCCGGGCGGCAACGTGCATCTTCTCGATCTTCCCGCGCCACGCACCTCGCCGGGGCTCTACGGGCCGGTGGACTCCGGGCAGATCTGCACCTCCTTTCGGGCGCCGGTCTGTGCGCCGGATGCCGGCGAGGGGCTTGAAGATCACCCGATCTGCGCACTGGATCTTCGCCTCCCCGACGAGACGCACTATGCGTTGTGGGCGACGATCCCGCTGACGGTCACCAACACCACCCCGGAGCCGCGCGAAGTCAGCAAGATCATGCTGCCCACCGCTTCACTGGGGCTCTACCGCCACCCCGATCGCGACACCCTCTGCACAAGCCAGGTGAAGATGCGTCTGCTCGGCCCCAATGAGGCCGAGGTGCTCATCGACAACGGCCCCGAAGGCGGGGAGGCCATCGCCCACAGCGGTCGCCGCCCCAACGCCCACGAGACGCGCCGCGCCTACACCTTTTTGCACGCCTACCGCGCCAAGACCGGCCTGGAGCACGGCTTTTAAGCCCCAGACACCCCTATGAACGAGACCATCAACCGCTGGCTCACTCGCCTGGGCGGCTGGGAGGGCATTGAGCCCTATATCCTGGGCGTCTTCTGGGTCATTGTGGGCTACTTCATCGCGAAGTTCTTTGCCCGCGGGGTCGAGCGCGTGGTGCGACTGCGCCACGGCGCAAGCCCTCACAGCGCCGTCATCGCCAGCAAGACAGCCTTTTACGGCGCCTTTATGCTCGTGGTGCTCATCGCGCTCAGCGCGCTGGGCGTGCAGCTGAGCGGACTTCTGGCCGCCGCCGGCATCTTCACCGTCGCGCTGGGTTTTGCCGCCCAGACCAGCGTCTCCAACATCATCTCGGGCTTTTTTCTCTTTATGGATCGGCCCTTCTCGATCGACGACACCGTCAAAATCGACACCACCCTGGGCACGGTGATCTCCATCGATCTTCTGAGCACGCGCATCCGCACCTTCGACAACCTGATGGTGCGCATCCCCAACGAGGTGCTGCTCAAGAGCACGATCATCAACTACACCCTCTACGGCGTACGCCGCATTGAGGTGGCGGTCCGGGTGCCCTTTGATTGCGATCTTCTGGTGCTGCAACGAAAGCTCACCCACACGATGCACGCGCTGCCCACGATCCTCGATGAACCCGCCCCGATTGTGCTGATCGACCGTTTTGGCGAAAACGGCATGGAGCTTTTGGTGCGCGCGTGGAGCGAGCGCCAGAACTACGTCTCGGCCAAGAGCGAGCTCACCGGCGCGATTCACGCCCGGCTGCGCGATCTGGGTGTGGACGTTCCCCTTCCCCAGCGGGTCATTCATCTGAGCGAAAGTCTGGAGGGCTCAGCCCTCATCGCGCAGCTGCGCGAGAGCGCGACCTCTTCGGAGACGCGCAGCCGCCGCACCGCGCGCGAAGATACCCTGGCGACCACCTCCGGCGACTCCCCCACCTGAGCGGTGCCTCAACCCTCTGGCGAGTCGCTCAGCTCAGGCATCCAGGCGCTGAATCACGCGCCGCGCCATGCTCTGCAGGGTGCCCGCGTCGTTGAGCTGCTCCAGAAACGCGTCGGTCTCCACCCCGCTCTCTCCGGCCTGCAAAAGACGCGTGCCGCCCTGCTCCCCGCATTGCTGCAGATGCGCCTGCACCAGCGGATGGTCGAAGCAGCGCTCCATAAATCGCACGCTCCCCGGATGCCCGTGCCAGAGCCCGACGCAGGCCTCCACAAGCTCCTCGGCATACGCCTCACTGCCCAGGTAGCCCGGCGTGCAGGGGCGACGGTATCCAAAGCGCCCCAGCAGCGTCATCGCCACATAGATGTTTGCGACAAACCCTTCGATCAACGCCCGCGCCGACTCCTCGAGCCGGTCGCAGCCGTAGAGCGCCAGCCCCCGGTTGTAGAGCACCGCCGGCTCCACGGGCACCGCCTCATAACAACGCAGCGCCTCCCGCAGAAGCCCCATGCGGTGGTAGGCCTCCCCGGCCAGAAAGAGACAGCCGATGTACTGCTCGGGGAAGTTCGAGCCCAGCCACTCAAAATGGCGCTGCGCCGCCTCAAGCTCACCCAGCCGATAGAGGCAAAGCGCGCGACCCTCCACGGCGCGAAGCACCGGATCGTCGCCGCTCTCCACCTCCCCGGCGTTAAGCCCCTCGGCAAAGACCACCTCCATCGCGCGCCGATAGGAACGCTCGGCCTCCACAAGGTCGCCCTGCTCCCAGGCGATGAGCCCCAGATAACTCAAGAACTCAAAATCCTGCGGGAAGCGCTCCACCGCCTCAGCCAGCACCGCGCGCGCCTCCACGTAACTCTGGGAGGCGATCGCCTCGAGCGCCCGCTGCAAAAAGGGCTCGCGACCGGCCAACTCCGGGTCGACCGGCGCATCGGCATCGAGCAGGCGATCGAGCTCCAGGCGAAGCTGGGAGAGCAGCTCACGCATACGGTCGCGCGATTCGGGGCGAAACTCCGAGAGCGTCTCCACACCCTTTAAAACTCGACAGGCGTCGCCCAAAAGCTCAAGCAATACTTTCATAAACCTTCCAGTGTCACTTTCACAATCCCACAGGCTACACATTAAGCCTGCACGGCCGGGGGCCAGGCATCGAGGCCGCTCTCAGTACCCACTCAGGCTCGTCGAGATTGTCCGCGCCGTCAAAAAATTTCCCGGCCGCCCTTCTCCCCCGCCTCCTCAGTCCGGACCGAAATCGCCCGCAGACCCGCGCGGCAGCGCGCATTCGCCGCGCCCTTGTTGATTCTGCGCTTCCCCCCGTGCTAAACACCGCCCCCATTGACCGCACGCGCGCGGAAGACACTCGCGAGCAAGGCTGTTCTTTGCTCCCGATGCCTCGGCCGATCTCGCGTCGCCGCGGCCCCGCTCTCAGCTCGAACTCGCCATACGATGTGGACGCTATGATGACTCCCAACGAACTTCGCAGCCGCTTCCTCGCCTTCTTCGAAAAGCACGATCACCGCGTGGTCGCCTCCTCGCCAGTCGTCCCCCAGGCCGACCCGACGCTGCTCTTTACCAACGCAGGCATGAACCAGTTTAAAGACCTGCTGCTGGGCAATGAGACCCGCGACTACACCCGCGCGGCCAGCGTCCAGAAATGCGTGCGCGCCGGCGGCAAGCACAACGACCTCGACGAAGTCGGCAAAGACGGCCGCCACCTGACCTTTTTCGAGATGCTCGGGAACTGGTCCTTTGGCGACTACTACAAGCGCGAGTCCATCAAGTGGGCCTGGGACTTTCTGCTCAACGAGCTCAAGCTCGACAAAGACCGCCTCTACGTCACCATCTACAAAGATGACGACGAGTGTTTTGATATCTGGACCAGAGAGATGGACGTCGCCCCCGAGCGCGTCCTGCGCCTGGGCGATATCGAAGAAGGCGACGAAGAAAACTTCTGGTCGATGGGCCCCACAGGCCCCTGCGGTCCCTGCACCGAGATCCACTACGATCTGCACCCCGAACAGGGCCCCTTTACCTTCCAAGAAGGCTACGACGACGACCGCATCAACGAAATCTGGAACCTCGTCTTCATGGAGTTCAACCGCGACGAAGACGGCACGCTCAACCCGCTGCCGATGAAGAGCGTCGACACCGGCCTCGGCCTTGACCGCGCCGCGATGGTGCTCGCTGAGCGCGACAACGTCTTCCACACCGAGCTCTTCACGCCGATCTTCAAAACCCTCTTTGAGCTCCTGGGCGACGATGTTGAGCGCGACCTGGAAGTCTTCTACAAAGCCGAGAACTTCTCGGACTACGCCGTCATCGCCGACCACGTGCGCACGGTGACCTTCGCCATCTGCGACGGCGCGAAGTTCGCCAACGACGGGCGCGGCTACGTGCTGCGCCGCATCCTGCGCCGCGCTGTGCGCCACGGTCGCAACCTGGGCTTCAAGGGCCCCTTCCTGCATAAAGTCGCCGCCACCGTGGTAGAGGCCTATGGCGAGGTCTACCCCGAGCTGCGCGCTACCGGTCAGGAGGCCGGCGAACTCATCCGGCTTGAAGAAGAGCGCTTCTTCCGCAACCTGGAGCGCGGTCTGGAGCTCTTCGAAGACGCCGCTGCCCGCGCCGACGCCGAAGATCAAAAGACGCTCAGCGGCGATGAAGTCTTCCAGCTTCACGCCACCTTCGGCTTCCCGCCGGACCTCACCGAGATCATGGCCGAAGAACGCGGCATGAGCATCGACTGGGAAGGCTACGAAGCGCTCTGGAAAGAGCACCAGGAGACCAGCCGCGGCAAAGACATGTACGCCGACGCCGCCGGCGTGGGCGACTGGGTGACGGTTGAGGAAGGCAGCGCCGACACCTTCATCGGCTACGGCGCGCTGGAGGCCACCACCACCGTGCGCAAGATGCGCAAGATCGCCACCGGCTACGAGCTGCTTCTGGCCCAGACGCCCTTCTACGCCGAGAGCGGCGGCCAGGTCGGCGACCGCGGCCAGCTCATCGGCAAAGATGGCGACCTTGTGCTCAAGGTCGAAGACACTCAGAAGGCGCCCATCGGCATCGTGCACCGCGTCAGCGTGGTCAAAGGCGAGCCCGACTTTAAGGGTGAGTTCAAGGCGGTGGTCGATACACGCCATCGCCAGAAGACGGCGGCCAACCACACCGCCACCCACCTTCTGCACGCCGCGCTTCGCGACGAGGTCGACAGCGCCATCTTCCAGGCCGGCTCGCTCGTGGCCCCGGACCGCCTGCGCTTTGACTTCAGCTACGGTAAGCCCCTGACCCCCGAGGAGCTCCGCCGCATCGAGGCCCGCGTCAACCGTCAGATCCGCGAACATCATAAGGTCACCTGCCACACCGGGGTCGACCGCGACACCGCCGTCGACGAGATGGGCGCCATGGCCATCTTCGGCGAAAAGTATGGTGATACGGTGCGCGTGGTGGAGATCCCCGGTGAGTCGGTGGAGCTCTGCGGCGGCACCCACGTGGCCAACACCGGTGATATTGGCCTCTTCCGCATCACCAGCGAGTCCAGCGTCGCCGCCGGCATCCGCCGCATCGAGGCGCTCACCGAAGAGGGCGCGCTGGAGGCCTTCCAGAACGAGCGCGCTCAACTTCAGAAGTTGGCCGAGCTCTTCAAATCGGATGTGGCCAACCTCAACGACCGCGCCCGCGCCATTCTCGAAGATCGCAGCCGCCTGGAGCGCGAGGTCGACAGCCTCTCGCAGAAGTTGGCCAACCGCGGCGCCGACGCCCTGCTCGACGACGCTGCCGAGATCGACGGCCTCAAGGTCATCGCCACCTCGGTGGCCGCCGGCACCCGCGACCAGCTGATGGCCTACGCCGACAACCTCCGTGAGAAGCTCGGCCAGGCCGAAGCCGTCGTGCTGCTCGCCAGCGAGATCGACGAGAAGGCCGCGCTGATCTGCGTGGTCACCGACGCCGCCTTTAAGGCGCGCAAGGTCAAGGCCGGCGACCTCATCAACCGCGTCTCCAGCCACGTTGACGGGCGAGGGGGCGGGCGCCCCACCCTGGCGCAGGCCGGCGGTCAGAACCCGGCCGGCATCCCGGCGGCGGTCGAGGCCTTTGCCGACGCGGTGCGCGACGCGCTGAGCTAAGGCTCATCTGAATGACGCAAAAAAGCCCGGGCTCATCGAGCCCGGGCTTTTTTGATCCATGCACAATTGCGCCGAAGTTCTTTAATGATGCGCCTCAGCGGCCTCAGTCCTGCTGCGCGGCCTCGGCGCTCGCTGTCGCGCCGGCGCCCAGCTCGGTCATCGAGAAAGTGGCAATCGCCGCCGCAAAGAGTGAGAGCGCCACGATCGCCGCCACAAAGTAGCTCTGGCGCCGACGCAGCGCGCGCACCTCGTCGGAGAGCGCGCCGATAAGCTCCGCGCCCCGCTGCGCCCCCAGGCTCAGCTCTTCGACGCGGGCGTGCGCTTCTTCCAGCGCCTCTTCGCTGGCGACGAGTTGGGCGCGGTAGGTCGCGACCTCCACCGACGCCTCACTGGGCGGTCGGAGCGCCTGGTCACTCATCTGCTCGCGGGCGTCTCGGAGTGCGCGGGCAACCTCCTGGCGCTCCTGCGCAAAGAGCGCCGCAACCTTCCCACCGAGCCCCTCACGTAGCGCTTCGAGATCAACGCCCAGCCCCGTCAGATACGCCCGGATCGCCGCGCCGAACTCGCCAGCGCGCTGATAACGCTCGGCCGGATCCCGCTCAAGCGCCCTCATGATGATCGGGTCAATCTCCGCCGGCACCCACTCCGAGGCCGTGCTCGGCGCATCGATCGGCTCCGTCAAAAGCGCCTCTTTGACCTCCTCGACCGAACCACGGCGGAAGAGTCGCTGCGCGCTCACAAGCTCATAGGCGATCACACCCAGGCTGAAGATGTCCGAGCGCCCGTCCACGCCTTCACCACGGCATTGCTCCGGGCTCATGTAGGCAAACTTTCCGCCCACCAGCTCATCGCTGCCCCCCGCCGTCTCCCCCACCACCTGCGCGATGCCAAAATCGAAGACCCGCGTGATGCCCTGGTAGGTCACCATCAGGTTCTGCGGGCTGATATCGCAGTGCACAATCGAGTAGCTCTGCTGATCGATGTCCACAAAACCGTGCACATAGTCGAGCCCCTCACACGCATCCGCCACGATGAGCAGCGACTCGTGCAGGCTCAGCCCGTCGCCCTGCGAGAACGCCCGCTGCGCGAGGTCCGCGACGGTCTGACCGGCCACATAATCCATGACCATAAAGTGCTCATCGCCCACCTGCTTGGCGTCGTGCACCGTGACCACGTGCGGATGCGAAAAACGCGAGGAGACCGTCGCTTCTTTATAAAAGAGCGCCTCAAAGCGGCGATCGCCCAGGTTGCGGTCCGGGATGCCCTTGATCACCACCGGGCGGAAGAAGCCGTGCGGCCCACCGCGCGCCGCAAGAAACACCGCCGACTGCCCACCTTTGGCCAGATGGGCCAGCAGCCGATACTCCCCGAGCTGTCGGTTCTCGCGTTCCACGCTTCGCCTACGTCTTTTGCGCGTCGGGCCGGCTTCTCGCACAACGCGTCGCCAGTCGAACCCGGAAATGAGTCACCCGATCGAAGCGGCGATTGTAGAGAGGGCCGATCGACGGTGTCAATCGGCCCGTGTAGCGGCGCACTCACCATGCCGCAGCCAGCACCGACCTCGCGACCACTTTCGGCCACGAGGTCGGTCTGCAATCACTCCACGATCACGGTCTGCTCGGCGCTGAACGTCGCGCTGAGCTGCCAGGCGTCGTTCTCGCCATCTTCATCGTAATCGTAATTCACCGACTCCGGTCCGCCGAAGAGTTGCGTCAGCGGAAGAGGATTCTGGCCGGGAACAATGGTCAGCCCCACATCTTCGATCTCGGAGAGCAGCACAAACCCGCTGAGCATCCCGTCGTTGATCACCGGGTTCTCACCAGCCGCGCTGGCCTGCAGTTTCGCGTCGATGGCCAGGTCGCGAATCGGGATCACCGTCTTGTTGATCTCGTCGCCCGACTCCACCGTGGCCACAAAGCTCAGGAGCGGCAGCGTCGCCTCAAAATCGCCATTGGCAGCGATGGTGCCCGCCACCGCCTCCGGCTCCGCGACCTCTTCATCCCAGACGTACTCACCCTCGGTGGCGGTCTTCAGCCCGGCACCGCCGCGCACCTGCAGGGTGCCCGCGGCGGTGTCGATATCGCGAAGTTCCACCAGCACCACGACCGGGTAATCCAGGCTCTGGTCCAGGAAGTACTCAAGCGGGCTGTTGAGCGAAAAGCCCGGCGTGCCCTGCTCAAACGCAAAGGCGTTAAAGCGCATGTCGTACTGCGCCTCAAACTCGGGCTCTTCGGCGTACTCGCCAGCTTCGTCATCGCCGGCGTCCGCGTCGGCTTCCACGCCCGCGTCGACCTCCTCATCGGTCTCTCCACCGCAGGCCGCCGTGCCCAGAAGGGCCGCCGAGGCCAACCACACCATCCACGCATTCGACATTTTCATCGCTCTACCTCATCTAAGTTCATCTTCGGCAGCGGGTGCCGACCCTTCCTACCGACATCGTCAGGCGTCCAGCGGCTCCAGCGGACCAAACCCGACAAGCTGCTCAAAAAGCCCAAAACGCTCTTCAATCGCCTTCGTGTTCAGATCGCGCAGCGCGTTGAGGCTGAAATCTTCCACACAGAAGCTCGCCATCACACAGCCCACCACGGTGGCCTGGCGAAGCTCTCTGGTACCAATGGTCTCACAGCTCGAGAGGTAGCCCAGCAGGCCCCCCGCGAAGGTGTCGCCGGCGCCGGTCGGATCAAAGACCGACTCCAGCGGATAGGCCGGCGCAAAGAAGATCTCTTCGCCGCTGAAAAGCAGCGCGCCGTACTCGCCGCGCTTGATCACCAGGTGCTTCGGCCCCCTGGCCTGAATGGCACGCGCGGCCTTGACCACGTTGGCCTCACCACCGAGCTTACGCGCCTCGCCTTCGTTGATCACCAGCATATCGACCTTACTCAAGACCCGCTCGAGCTCGTCGCGCTTGGGACCGTCGATCCAGAAGTTCATCGTATCGGCCACGACCAGGCGAGGATTTTTGACCTGCTCAAGCACCACCAGCAGGAGGCTGGGGTCGATGTTGGCCAAAAAGACGATATCGGCGTTGCGGTAGCTCTCGGGCAACTTCGGGTGGAAGTCACCGAAGACGTTGAGCTGCGTGTCCAGCGTGATGGCCTCATTGAGATCGAAGCCGTACTTGCCCTCCCAGCGGAAGGTCTTGCCGGCCACACGATGAAGCCCCTCACAGTCGATCTTACGGGAGTTTAAAAAGTCGACTTCTTCCTGCGGGAAGTCTTCCCCGATCACCGCGACGAGCTGCACGTCGGTGAAATAACTGGCGGAGGTGGAGAAGAACATCGCCGACCCGCCGATGGCTTCTTCTGCCTTACCAAAAGGCGTCTCAACCGAATCAAACGCCACCGACCCTACGACCAAAAGACTCATGCCTGGACTCACTCCGTTCAGACGCACCACAGCGCCCGATGCTTTAATGAACTACGCGCTCGGCCTGTTCACACTCAGGCGTTGGCCGGGCTCTCATTGCGAAACTTTTCCAGCCGCTTGCGCACGTGCGGCGGCTCTTTCTCCCCGGGTTTGCCGAGTTGGCCGCAGGCGGCCATCTCATCGCGCCCCCGGGTGCGCCGACGGTACACGCCGACGTTACGATCGACCAGATACTTCTGAAACGCGTCGATGCGCTCCTCCGGCGGGGTCTGGAAGGGGGTGCGCGGGTGGGGGTTGAAGGGGATGAGGTTGATTTTTGAGGGGATATCCCGCGTCAGCTCAATGATGCGCTGCGCGTCTTCGAGCGTGTCGTTCAAGTCGCGAATCATCACGTACTCAAAGGTGATGCGCTCGCGGTTGGTCAGCGGAAACTCCTTGAGCGCCGCCATCAACGTCTGAAGATCCCAGCGGTCGTTGACCGGCATGATCTGCCCGCGCGTCTCATCGGTGGTGGCGTTGAGGCTGATGGCGAGCTGCACATCGGTCTCTTCGCCCAGACGTTTGATCGCCGGCACAAGCCCGGAGGTCGACACGGTGACCTTGCGCCGCGAGAAGTTCAGCCCCTGCTCATCGGTCAGGATATGGATCGCGCGAATCACGTTGTCGACGTTATGCAGCGGCTCACCCATGCCCATGAAGACGATGTTGCCGATGTGGCCATTCACATCGCCCATGCGTCGGCGCGCCTGCACGACCTGCTCCACGATCTCGGCTGTGCTCAGGTTGCGCTTTAGGCCCATCTTCGCCGTGTAGCAGAAGGTGCAGCCCATCGCGCAGCCCACCTGGCTGGAGATGCACAGCGTGTTGCGCCCCTCCGAAGGAATGAACACCGTCTCGATAACCGCCCCATCGTCACACTTAAACGTGAGCTTGGTCGTGCCATCGCTGGCGGTATGCGAGCCGTCAAACTCCAATGGCGAGACGCGGGCCTTCGCGCTGAGCTGCTCGCGCAGCCCTTTGGAGAGGTTGGTCATCGCCTCAAAGTCGTCGGCCAGGTGCAGGTAGAGCCACTGGTAGACCTGCTTGGCGCGAAAGGCTTTCTCGCCAAAACCCTCAGCGAGCAGCTTCTTGAGCTCGGCCTGGCTAAAGTTTTTCAGGTCAATGGGACCGAGTTCGTCGGTGCCCTGGCTCAGCGCTTCGAGCGCCTGGTCGATGCTCGGGGAGCGTTCGCGTCGCATGGGAGTCTCTCTCTCAGAAAAAAGGCGGCCGAGCTGAGCCTACGCCGAGTGCGTAGGGATCTCAAACCGTGCCGCCAGCTCAACACACGCTCCCCTGGTGATGGGTGCGTCAGCCGAGCATTCACCCCGCGTCCGCGATGCGGTGCGCGAGGTGAAGGCCGCCGCCGGCACAACGCCGGCGACGGCCCCAGAAATCAGCCGCGTGAGAAGAGCTGCACGTCGCTGAAGAAGTACTTGATTTCGATCGCGGCGTTCTCAGCCGAGTCGGAGCCGTGCACGGTGTTCTCGCCAATATCGGTGGCGTAGAGCGCGCGCAGGGTGCCTTCGGCAGCTTCGGCCGGGTTGGTGGCGCCCATGATCTCGCGGTTCTTGGCCACGGCATCTTCGCCTTCCAGCGCCATCACGACCACCGGGCCGCGGGTCATGAACTCAACGAGCTCACCGAAGAAGGGACGCTCTTTGTGCACGGCGTAGAAGCCTTCGGCTTCGTGCCTGGCCAGGTGCGCCATGCGGATGCCCACCGGGGTGAGGCCTTCTTCTTCAAAACGCGCGATGATCTTGCCGATCACGTTCTTTTCCACGCCGTCGGGCTTGATGATGCTCAGGGTGCGTTCAATCGCCATGGTGTTTCTCCAGATTCAATCGTTGGATGTTGGGGTGTCGCTATAAAAACAAAGGGCAAACTCAGCCCATCGCTTTCTTGAGGGTCTCGCCGATCTCGGCCGGCGAGCGCGAGACGGCGATGCCGGCGGCTTCCATGGCCTTGAACTTCTCTTCGGCAGTGCCTTTGCCACCGGAGATGATCGCGCCGGCGTGTCCCATGCGCTTTCCGGGAGGGGCCGAGGCGCCGGCGATGAAGCCCGCCACAGGCTTGCTCATGTTCTTCTGAACCCATTCGGCGGCTTCTTCTTCGGCCGTGCCACCGATCTCGCCAATCATGACGACGGCTTCGGTGTCCGGGTCGTTCTCGAAGAGCTCGAGCGCGTCGATGAAGTTCATGCCGTTGATCGGGTCGCCACCGATACCGATGCAGGTGCTCTGACCGATGCCCAGCGCGGTGAGCTGACCGACGGCTTCGTAGGTCAGCGTGCCGGAGCGGCTCACAACGCCGACCTTGCCCGGGAGGTGAATATGACCGGGCATAATGCCGATCTTGCACTTACCGGGGCTGATCACACCGGGGCAGTTCGGACCGAGGAGGCGCACGTTCTTGTCTTTGAGGTAACGCACCACCGTGATCATGTCCTGGACGGGCACGCCTTCGGTGATGGCCACGATCAGCTCCACGCCGGCGTCGGCCGCTTCCATGATCGCGTCGGCCGCAAAGGGGGGCGGCACGTAAATGACGCTGGCGTTGCACCCGGTCTCGGCGACCGCCTCGGCCACCGTATCGAAGACCGGCGCGCCGTGAACCTTCTGGCCACTCTTGCCCGGGGTCACGCCACCGACGATGTTGGTGCCGTACTCGATCATCTGTTCGGTATGAAAGCTACCGACCGAACCGGTGATCCCTTGCACGATCAGCCGGGTGGACTCGTCTACCATTACACTCATCTTCAACCTCTATATGTCTCTGGGCGGCGCCCCTTGAGGGGGGGCGGCCGCGCCGGTCAACGCGTCTTGGAATGCGCCGGGGCGATCAGCCCTGGGTCAGCTCAATGGCCTTGCGGGCGCCGTCAGCCATGCTGTCGGCGCTCACGATGTCGAAGGGGCTCTCTTCGAGGATCTTCTTGCCGAGATCCACGTTGGTGCCCGCCAGGCGGACCACAAGCGGCACCTTCAGGCCAACTTCCTGCACGGCGTTGACCACGCCGTCGGCGATCACGTCGCACTTCATGATGCCACCGAAGATGTTGATGAAGATGACCTTCACCGCCTCATCCTGGGTGATGATCTTGAAGGCTTCGGCGACGGTCTCTTTGGTCGCTCCGCCCCCAACATCCAGGAAGTTGGCCGGCTCGCCGCCGTAGTGGCTGATGATGTCCATGGTGCCCATCGCCAGGCCGGCGCCGTTGACCATGCAGCCGATGTTGCCATCGAGGCTCACGTAGCTCAGGCCGTGCTTCTTGGCTTCGAGCTCGGCCGGATCTTCCTCGGAGACGTCGCGCAGCGCCTCAACGTCGGCGTGACGGTAGAGGGCGTTGTCGTCGAAGTTGACCTTGGCGTCGAGGGCGATGAGGTCGCCGGAGCCGGTCACAACCAGGGGGTTGATCTCCACGATGGAGGCGTCTTTCTCCACAAAGAGCTTGTAGAGCGCCTTCATGAACTTCACCGCCTTGAACACCGCCTTGCCTTCCAGGCCAAGCGCAAACGCGACCTGGCGGCCCTGGAAGTCGGCCATACCGGTGAGCGAGTCGATGAAGACCTTGTGAATCTTCTCGGGATGGCTCTCGGCGACCTCTTCGATATCGACGCCGCCTTCGGTCGAGGCCATCAGCACCACACCGTCGCGGGCGCGGTCGACGACCATCCCCAGGTAGAGTTCGCGGGCGATGTCCACGCCACTCTCAATGTAGAGGCGACGCACAACCTGGCCTTCGGGGCCGGTCTGGTGGGTGACCAGCGTCGAGCCGAGCAGCTCGGTAGCGATCTCGCGAACCTCATCGAGGCTCTTAGCGAGCTTGACGCCGCCGGCCTTGCCGCGACCGCCGGCGTGAATCTGGGCCTTGACCACCCAGAGCTCTCCGCCGAGCTCTTCGGCGGCCTTCACCGCCTCGTCGACGCTAAACGCCGGGGTCCCCTGGGGGACGGTCACCCCGTACTCGCGAAAGATCTGCTTGGCCTGATACTCATGGATGTTCATACGAACTTACCTGCCGTTGGAAGATCAACCTACGCGCAGCGCGACCCGCTTTGCCGGCCTCCACGCCCTGCCAAAAACACAAAAATAGCGGCCCGCAATGCGCGGCCGCCGCCTTATTACCGCCGGGGTGCCAGCGCGTCAAGGCGGCCTGCTCGCCCTACTCCGACGCACCGGTGCCCCCGAATTCGACCTTATTTAATGCCCATCCCCACATAGGTCAGGGGCACCTCCAGCACCCGGGAGAAGACCTTGCCGATCGCGTGGGTCTCTCCCTTATGCGGCGATGCCTCGACAATGGGCACAAGCCGCCCCTGCGCGTCGCGCAAGAGCAACGAGAAGGCATGCACCTTCGTGCCCTCCCCATCGCTGGAGATGGGGTACTGCGTCATGCCAAACACGATCTCTTCGACCTCATCAAAGGTCACCGCAAGTTCACTCCCCTGCACGGGCCAGGTCACGATGCCGCGCATCAGATCGAGCTCGCACAGAAGATGCTCTTCAAGACTGGTCTTCTTCCCCAGTTTGAGCATCACCGAGCCCACCACCACAGCGATCATCACCCAGAGCAGGTCCCACATCGACTGCAGGCCGGAGCTGCCGCGAAAGACGATCATCGCGGCGAGTAACCCCGCCAGCATCACCGCCCCCCAGAAGCCCCAGGGGACCACCGCCGGGTTGTCGCGCTCCCCCAACACCTGCAGCGCGCGCCCGGGTCGCTCCTTTAGAAAGGGGCTGTAAACCATCCGCGCTCCCGGCGTCGAGATGACCTGCGCGCTCGGCCCCGGGCTGACAGGCCTGTCTTTGCCCCACTTTACGGGGAGCTTCTCATCCATCGCTACGTCTCGCGTAAGTCCCAGTTCTACGAGCGCCATCATCGCCTCCTTCGTCGTGGAAAGTCCATATGGCGAGTGCGCAGCTCACCAGGTCGCTTTGAGGGTGGGATGATGAGCACGGCCTTGAAGTCACAAAATACTTTCTCGAAGAAGTCGCACAGCCGGTGGCATAAGCGCCGTCGTTGACACTGCGGCAAAGCGCGTGTTTTAGTCCGCGATTCCATCGACGCTTTGCGTCAAATTCGCCCGGGCCCCTTGAGGCTTAAGCCGGGCATGAACCTTTGATGATCCCTTTTAAGGAGCAGCTCGTGAGTACCTTCCTCGATCAGCACAAGCGCACCCATATGTGTGGCGAGCTCAGCGAGAGCCAGATCGGTCAGACCGTCACCCTGGTCGGCTGGGTCGCCAGCCACCGTGACCTTGGCGGAATGGTCTTTGTCGATCTTCGCGACCGCACCGGCATCTGCCAGCTGCGCTTTGATCCGGATCTGGACGACGAGACGCTCACCCGCGCCGGCCAGCTCCGCTCGGAGTGGTGCGTGGCGATCATCGGGGAGGTGGTCAGCCGTGGCGAGAACGTCAACGAAGATCGCTCCACCGGCGCCGTTGAGGTCGTGGTGAAGACGCTTGAGGTCTTCTCTGAAGCCAAAACTCCGCCCTTTGCCATCCGCGACGATTGCGACGCCAACGAAAACCTGCGCCTTGAGTACCGCTACCTGGATCTTCGCCGCCCGATGCTGCAGCGCTCGCTGCTCACGCGCAGCAAGGTCTACTCGCTCACCCGCAATTACCTCACCTCGCAGGGGTTCGGGGAGTTTGAGACGCCGGTGCTCACCCGCTCCACCCCGGAGGGCGCGCGCGACTATCTCGTGCCCAGCCGCGTACACCCGGGCAAGTTCTTCGCGCTGCCGCAGTCCCCGCAGATCTTTAAGCAGCTTCTGATGGTCTCCGGCTTCGACCGCTACTTCCAGATCGTCAAATGCTTCCGCGACGAAGACCTGCGCGCCGACCGCCAGCCGGAGTTCACCCAGATCGATATGGAGCTCTCCTTTGTGACCGCCGAAGACGTGATGAAGGTCTGTGAGGGCCTCATCAAGTCGATCTTCGAGGGCACGCTGGACATCGAAATCAACCTCCCCTTTGAGCGTATGGCCTACGCCGAGGCGATGCGCCGCTTTGGTGTCGATAACCCCGATCTTCGATTCGGCATGGAGATCAGCGACGTCAGCGAGCTTGTGGCGACAAGCGACTTTAAGG
Organism: Lujinxingia vulgaris; assembly: GCF_007997015.1. Taxonomy (NCBI): domain Bacteria; class Deltaproteobacteria; order Bradymonadales; family Lujinxingiaceae; genus Lujinxingia; species Lujinxingia vulgaris. The sequence goes on along the minus strand of NZ_VOSM01000001.1, from coordinate 752,374 downwards.
TCTTCAGCGCTACCGTCGCCGCCGGCAACACCGTGCGTGGCCTCTGCATCAAGGGCGGCGCCGACACGCTCAGCCGCAAAGACATCAACGGGCTGGAAGACACCGTTAAAGTCTACGGCGCCAAAGGCCTGGCCTGGGCCAAGGTGGGCGATGGCGAGTGGAGCGGCTCGATCGCCAAATTCTTCGACGACGCCGCCCGCACGGCCATCGAGCAGAAGATGGGCGCCGAGGCCGGCGACCTCATCGTGTTCGTGGCCGACCGCGAGTCGGTGGTCAACCCCGCGCTGGGCAACCTGCGTAAGCAGCTCGGAAAAGACCTCGGCCTGGCCGACCCCAACGCCTTCCGCTTTGTGTGGATCACCGAGTTCCCGATGTTCGAGGCCGACGAAGAAGAGGGGCGTCTCTACGCGATGCACCACCCCTTCACCAGCCCGCTGCCCGAAGATTTTGAGAAGCTCAAGACCGACCCGCTCTCGGTGCGCGCGCAGGCCTACGACCTGGTGCTCAACGGCAACGAGATCGGCGGTGGCTCGATCCGTATTCACCGCCAGGACGTGCAGAACAACGTCTTTGAGCTCCTGGGGCTCTCGCAGGAAGAGGCCAACGAGAAGTTCGGATTCTTGCTCAAGGCGCTCACCTACGGCACCCCGCCCCACGGCGGCATCGCCTTCGGCGTGGACCGCCTGGTGATGTTGCTCACCGGCGCGGCCAGCCTGCGCGACGTCATCGCCTTCCCGAAGACCACGCGCGCGGCCGACCTGATGTCGGAAGCCCCCAGCGCCGTCGACGCCGCTCAGCTCGACGAGCTCAGCCTGAGCGTCAGCGCAAAAGCCGCCCGCACGGAACAAGAAACCGAACAATAACAACCACTTAACACACCACCAACCACCCCGAGTGCTCTGCAAAAGGAGCGCCTCGGGGTGGTTGACAGAGTTTTAGAGGGTCCAGTAGCTTACGCCCTCTTTGATGGCGAGCCCGCGTGCGCCTGAGCGCGCCCGGTTGCATTCGCCGGATGATAACGTCTTAAAGTGATCGTTGAACCTGGCCGGCGCAGCCCTGTGTCTTCGCCCAAGCCCTGGTCCGACCCCTGGAGCGGTAAAGTTCATGCCGAGAACATTCAAAGCCACCCTCGCCCTGATCGGAGTCCTGATCGTGGTTGCCCTGCTGGCGATTATCAGCATCGCGCAATCCTACCAGGCCAACAAAAAGATCATTGAAGTCAACCGCAGCCTGGGTGACCTCAATCGCACCACCGAGCGCATCCTCTCCCAGCTGGAGTCGGGTGTGGCTGTGGCCGGCAACGCCGGCGGAGGTGCCGGCGCCTCGAACGACCGTTACGCCGCGGCAATCAACGATCCGGACAACCTGCTCAGCCCGGCCACCGACCAGCTCATCGCCCCCGACGCGGTGCAAGGCGGCACGCTCAAGCGCCTGATCTCCAGCGACCCCAAAGGGTTCAACTGGCTGACCGAGAACTCCGTCGACGTCAGCGAGATCCAGTCCTACGTGCACAGCGGTTTTGTGCGTCAGGACTTCAACAACCCCGACAACTTCGTCTCCGACCTGGCCTACATGGTCAAAGTCAACGAGGAGAACACCGAGTACACCGTCAGCCTGCGTGAAGGCGTCTACTGGCACGTGCCCAAGGTCGACTTCAGCAACCCCGAGTTTGAGTGGCTGCGCGAGCCCCGCGAGATGACCGCCGAAGACGCCGCCTTCTACTTCGAGATGGCGATGAACCCGCAGGTTGAGGCAGGCTTCATCAAGAGCTACGTCGAAGACATCGAGAAGGTCGAAGTTGTTGACCGCTACACCTTCAAGGTCACCTGGAAGCGCCCGGTCTACCACTCCCGTACCACCACGCTGATGGCCTACCCGCTGCCCAAGTGGCTCTTCTCGCGTGACCGCGAGGGCAACGAGCTTCCCGAAGAGAGCATCCCGGTGGAGTTCAACACCCACTGGTCGGCAGACTTCCCGATCGGCACCGGCCCCTACATCTTCGACAGCTACACCCCCAGCGGTCAGGTCGTGCTCACCAAAAATCGTGACTACTTCGGCGCGAGGCCTCCGATTGAGCGCATCGAGTTCCACATCATCAAAGACCCCGAGCAGGGCTTTGCTCGCCTCCTCAGCGGCCAGCTCGACTTTTTGCCCAAGCTTCCCGAGCCCCGCTACCGCAGCGAGATCTTGAACGCCGGTCCCAACAGCCCCTTCAAGAACGGCACGCTTGAGCATGAGATCATCGACGCCTTCGCCTACTACTACGTGGGCTGGAACATGGATAAGCCCATGTTCGCCGACCAGAAGGTGCGCCTGGCGATGACGCATGCCTTCAACCGTCAGAGCATCATCGACAACGTGCTCAACGGCCTGGGCGAGCTGCAGACCGGTCCCTTCTACTACGACCACCCGGCCAACGACCCGAGCATCGAGCCTATCCCCTTCGATCTGGAAAAGGCTGCCGCCCTCCTCGACGAGGCCGGCTGGGTGGACACCGATGGCGATGGCATCCGCCAGAAGAATATCGGTGGCGAGAACATCGACTTCCGCTTCACGCTGACCTCGTACAACCGCCCCACCGTGCGCAGCTGGGTGACCGTCTACCGCGAAGATCTTCGTAAGATCGGCATTGAGATGCGTGGCGACTTCGTGGAGTGGCCGCTGATGCAGCGCCGCATGGATGACAAGCAGTTCGACGCCTTCACCGGCGGCTGGGGCTTGAGCTGGTTCAACGATCCCTTCCAGATCTGGCACTCCAGCCAGGCCGACATTCCCAAGGGCTCCAACCGCGTGGGCTTCCGCAACGACGAGGCCGACGAGATCATTGAGACCCTGCGCGTGACCTTCGACACCGAAGAGCGCATGCGCCTGCTGCGCCGCTTCCACCAGATCGTGCACGAGGAGCAGCCCTACAGCTTCTTCTACGCTCCCAAGGAATCGGTGGCCTGGAACCCGCGCGTCAAGAACGTGGTCTTCCAGAAGATTCGCCCGCAGACCTACTCGCTGCCCTGGTACATCGACGAGTCCGGCGAGTAAGCAGCGCCGGCGCCGAGGCTCGCCCACTGCGGCAGGCCTCGGCGTTGTGCGCTTAAGGCATCCTTCGCGCGCCTGACACTCGCGCGCAACCGGCCCCCCTGAGGGCGAGGCAGCATGTTTACTTACATTTTAAAGCGCGTCCTGTTGATGATCCCGACGTTTACGATCATCTCGCTGATCATCTTCCTGGTGCTCAACCTGGCACCGGGCGATCCGGCGGCAGCGGCCAACCCGGACGGCACCGAGACCGTCTCGCAGGACGCTCGCGAGAGCTATCGCATCTTCAAAGAGCAGTTCAATCTGGACAAACCGATCCTGCTCAACACCCGCTACAACCTCACCATCGCCGAGGTCGAAGAGCAGCTGCGGGTTGTGGCCGACTTCCAGCGTCCGGTCTGCCCGGAAGGTGCACCGGCGGATGCCTCGTGCACCCCGGCCAATGAGCGCCCGATGTCGGCCGACATCATCGCCGCTCAGGAGCACGTGGAGAACCTGGGTAACTATGCGGTGCCGCACCTGATCGCGCTGGCGCAGAACCACGAGCGCCTCGACATCCGCCGACTGGCCGTGCAGCGCCTGGCGATCAACGCCCAGCGCCCGCAGGTTGACCGCTTCAACCCGGAGCCCACCGCCGAGCTTCGCGAGACCAACCGCAAGATCGCCTCGGAGAACAACCAGCTCCGCTCCTGGACTATCCCCCAGGACGTGACCGAGGAAGACGTCGCGACGATCCTCGAAGAGAAGTGGCTCCCCTGGTTCGAAGAGAATCAGGAGCGCTTCGAGTACTCTGCGGCCGACAAAGTGGGCATCTTCTTTATGGATACCCGCTTCGCCAAGTACTGGGAGAACCTGCTCAAGCTGGACTTCGGGGTGAGCACGGTCGACCGCCGCCCGGTCTTCGATACGGTGATGCAGAAGCTCCCCTACACGATGACCTTGAGCTTCTTCTCGATCCTCATCGCGTACCTTATCAGCGTGCCGCTGGGCATCTGGAGCGCGTACAACCAGAACACAAAACGCGACCAGGTGGTGACAATCGCGCTCTTTGTGCTCTACAGCCTGCCGAGCTTCTTTACGGCGGTTCTGCTCATCCAGTTTTTCGCGGTGGGTCGCCCCTTCTCCTGGTTCCCGGCCGGCGGCTTCATCGGCGACGGCTCGGAGAATATGGAGGTGCTTGAGCAGATGGGCTCGATTGCCTGGCACATCTTGTTGCCGCTGATCTGTCTGACCTACGGCTCGCTCGCTGCTCTGAGCCGCTATGCCCGTACCGGTCTTCTGGACGTGATCCGCGCCGACTACATCCGCACCGCCCGCGCCAAGGGTCTGGCCGAGTCGATGGTCGTGCTCAAGCACGCGGTGCGAAACGGCATGATCCCGATCCTGACGCTGCTGGGCACCCTTCTGCCGACGCTGGTGAGTGGCTCGATCGTCATCGAGTTCATCTTCAACATCCCCGGCATCGGGCTCTACCTCTATGAGAGCATCTACATGTACGACTACAACGCGATCATGGCCTGTCTGCTGATGTCGACAGTGCTCACGCTGATCGGGTTGCTGCTCTCGGATATCAGCTACGCGCTGGTCGACCCGCGCATCACCTTCGATTGATGAGCGCTCTTTGAGCCCGCAGGATTCGACCTTTTTTGCCGGGGCGCTTAGAGCCCCCGGCTCGCACCTTACGTTGGACAGGCGACGATGACCGACTCCCAAACCTCCTCCAGCCCCCCGCGGCCCGAGTACAAGACCTACGGGCAGATTGTCTGGGGTCAGTTCAAGAAGTACCGACTCAGCTACTACAGCGTCTACGGCGTGCTGGCGCTCTTCGTCATCGCGATGATCGCGCCTGTGCTGGCGATGAACGTGCCCTTCTACATGCATATCCCCGAGGGGGTCGGGCCGTATACGCAGCTGCACGGCACCACGAGTTTTCCGTGGTTTGCGGCGCTCTTCGATCAGAACTTCTTTGATAGCGGCGTCGACATCTTCTTTAACTTCTTGCTCTTCTACGTCCCGGTGAGCCTGATCGCCTGGACGCTGATGATGCGCTTTAAAACCGAGCTCACCGACACCGAACGCAGCCAGACACGGCTGCGCTACATCGGGGCGGTCACGGCGGTGGGCGTGGTGCTCTTCTCGGTCATCTACATGATGGCCTTCAGCCAGCCCTACGTGGACTACGCCTCGCTCAAAGAGCTGGAAGGTGCGCGTCTGTTCTTCCCGCTTATCGAGTACTCCTACCGCGATGTGGACCTGATGGCGGTCAGCCAGGGTCCGAGTCTGGAGCACTTTCTGGGCACCGACCGCCAGGGTCGCGATGTGTTCACGCGTCTGATTTACGGCACGCGCATCTCGCTCACCATCGGCGTTGTGGCGGTGAGCATCTACACCGCCATCGGTCTTGTGCTGGGGAGCCTGGCGGGCTTCTTCGGCGGACGGGTCGACAACATCATTCTGCGCATGATCGAAATTATGATGTGCTTCCCGGTGCTTTTCCTCATCCTGACCCTGGCCGGGTTCATTGAGGAGCCCTCGATCTTCCACATCATGCTCATCATCGGGTTGACCGGCTGGACGGGCATCGCGCGCCTGGTGCGCGGGGAGTTTTTGCGCCTGCGCAACCAGGACTTCGTGCAGGCGGCGATCGCGCTGGGCTTTACCCGCGCGCGCATCATCTTCCGCCACGTGCTCCCGAACGCGGTGCAGCCGGTCTTTGTCTCGGCGACCTTCGGGGTGGCCGGTGCCATCCTCATTGAGGCCACGCTGAGCTTTCTGGGTGTGGGTCCGGCCAACGCGCCGAGCTGGGGGCAGATTCTGACCAGCGGGCGCAACACCCAGCAGATGACGCTGATTCTCAGCTCGGGCTTTGCCATCTTCGTCACCATCAGCCTGCTCAACCTCATCGGTGAGGGGCTGCGCGACGCCACCGATCCCAAACTTCGTAAGTAAGAGCGGACCTTATGGCCAACGATAGCAACAAGACTGACGCGTCGGATGACGTGATCCTGAAGGTCGACGGGCTCAAGACCTACTTCTTTACCGACGACGGGGTTTTGCCCTCGGTCGACGGCGTGAGCTTCGAGATCAAGCGCGGGCGCACGCTCGGGCTGGTCGGCGAGTCGGGCTCCGGCAAGTCGGTGACCTCTTTGAGCGTGCTGCGGCTGATCCCGCAGCCGCCCGGAAAGATCGTCGACGGGCAGATCCTCTTCGGCGGACAGGACCTCACCAAGCTTACCGAAGCGCAGATGCGCAAGGTGCGCGGCAACGACATCTCGATGATCTTCCAGGAGCCGATGACCAGCCTTAACCCGGTCTTCACCGTCGGCAACCAGATCATTGAGGCGATCCTGCTCCACCAGGACATGGAGTACGCCGAGGCCCGCGAGTACGCCATCGACATGCTGGAAAAGGTGGGCATCCCGGCTCCGGAGCAGCGCATCGACGAGTACCCCCACCAGATGAGCGGGGGCATGAAGCAGCGCGTGATGATCGCGATGGCGCTCTCCAGCAAGCCCAAACTTCTCATCGCCGACGAGCCTACCACCGCCCTCGATGTGACGATTCAGGCCCAGATTCTGGAGCTTCTGAAGTCGCTTCAGGCCGAGGGGGGCATGTCGATCCTCTTCATCACCCACGACCTGGGCGTTGTGGCGGAGACCTGCGACGACGTCGCGGTGATGTACGCCGGGCGCATCGTGGAGTACGGCGACGTCTACACCGTCTTCGAGAAGCCGGCTCACCCTTACACCATCGGGCTGTTTAACAGCCTGCCGACCATCGACACCACCGGGGCGCGCGGGCGCGACGACCGTCTCTACGTGATCCCCGGGATGGTGCCGCGTCCTCAGGACTTCCCCTCGGGCTGCCGCTTCCGCACGCGTTGCAAGTTTGCCACCGAGAAGTGCTCCGAGCTTCCGCCGACGGTGGAGCTTGAGCCCGGCCACACCGCGGCGTGCTGGTACGCCGAGAAGGTGCGCGCGGGCACCCAGCCCACCACCGACGGAAGTGTGGCGGCCGATGGCTCGGTCGCCCCCAACGAAGATGCGGCTGAAGTCGCACGGTAACCTGCTTAAGGCCCCAAGGTACTCGCTATGAGCGTCGCCCCTACTCTGCTTGAAGTCCGCAACCTTAAGAAGCACTTCCCCATCAAGAAGGGCCTCTTCAACCGTCAGGTCGGCTCGGTAAAAGCCGTCGACGGCATCTCCTTTGAGGTCAACGCCAACGAGACCGTCGGGCTTGTGGGGGAGTCGGGGTGCGGCAAGACCACCGCGGGGCGCTCGCTCTTGCGCCTGCTCGAACCCACCGATGGCGAGGTGCTCTACAAGGGTCAGGACATCCTGAAGATGGGCCCGGCCGAGATGCGCAGCCTGCGGCGCAACCTGCAGATCATCTTCCAGGACCCCTTCTCCAGCCTCAACCCGCGCATGACGATTGAGAGCATCATCGGCGAGGCGATCACCTTCCATAAGGTGGCCCAGGGGCCCGAGGTGCGCGAGATGGTTGAGGGGCTTCTCGAGCGCGTGGGTCTTCAACCTTCGTACATCACCCGCTACCCGCACGAGTTCAGCGGGGGGCAGCGCCAGCGTGTGGGCATCGCCCGGGCGCTCGCGCTCAACCCGGACTTCATCGTCTGCGATGAGGCCGTGAGCGCGCTCGATGTGTCGGTTCAGGCCCAGGTCATCAACCTGCTGATGGATCTTCAGCAGGAGTACAACCTGAGCTACCTCTTCATCGCTCACGACCTCTCGGTGGTGCAGCATATCTCGGATCGCATCGCCGTGATGTACCTCGGGCAGATCGCGGAGTTCGCCGAGTGCGACGAGCTCTACGAGAACCCGCTCCACCCCTACACCCAGGCGCTTCTCTCGGCGATTCCGCAGCCCAACCCGCGTCGTCGCGCCCAGCGCATCATTCTCAAGGGTGATGTTCCCAGCCCCATGAACCCGCCCTCGGGCTGCCGTTTTCATACGCGCTGCCCGGCGTGTTTCGCCCCCTGCAAGACCGTGGAGCCGCGCACCGTGGAGCCGACCCCGGGCCATAAGGTTCGCTGCCACCTCTACGATCCGGAGTTTGCGCCCAACGATCCGGACATCTGGGCGCGACTTCCCCGCCAGCCCGACGCGCCGAAGAGCGAGCCGGTCGATGTGGCTGCGCCGGCGAACGAGGCGTCGAGCACAACCGACGCACCAGCACCGGACGGCACCGACGGCGTGGCCAGCACCGAGGCCTCCGAAACGACCGAAGTTGCCGAGAACGCCGAAGCCGGCGCGGAGAGCTCCGATGTCTCGACCGCCGAAGCACCCGCCGAGAGCGCCGAGCCGGAAGCTGGCGAGCAGAGCAAGGTCTGAGCCCACCGGCTCGCCGGCAGGCTTCTTGACACCCTCCAGACCCGGTGCGACCATCCGGGCAGTTTGAGATGGGCCTGAAATCACGCGCCTGCGCCCCGATTTTCGCGGGTGCGACAGGCGTGTAAGGCCAACCTGGCGCGGGGACCACCGCGACAGCGTTTTCCCCTCTTGCACCTCACGTCCGTTTATCTTTCTAAGGAGGATCTGCCCCTCATGTTCAGCGTACTTATCAGCGAGAAAGGTGGGCAGCAGTCACGGCTCGACTTCGACAAGTCCGAGATCACCATCGGGCGTATGAAGGGCAACGACATCGTCCTTCCCAAAGGCAACGTCTCCAAGCAGCACACCCGCATTGTGCTGCGCGATAGCGCCTTTTTTATCGTCGACTTGAAGAGCACCAACGGCACCTACGTCAACGGACGCAAGGTCACCGCCGAGCAGTCGGTGAGTGAAGCCGACAAGATCTACATCGGCGACTTCATCCTGCAGGTCGAGCAGCCCAATGCGTCGGTGAACCCGGGTCCGCCGATGCCTCCGCAGGCTCCGGGTCGAGGGCTTCCGCCTCAGCCTCCGCAGGCCCCGGGTGGCAATCGCCCGATGGACCGTCACTTCCCCACGGTGATGGACGGTCCTCAGTCCGGTGGCTTCGGCGGGCAGCCGCAGAGTGGCCCGCAGCAGCCCTTCCAGGCTCCGCAGCAGCCCTCGGCACCGCAGCAGCCCGCCAGCGGGCCGCAGAATATGCCGCCCCGCGCGCCTTCGATCCCCGGCGCTCCGGTTGCGCCTCCGACGCCCACCCCGCCCCCGGGCGGGGCGATGGGCCAGGATCTTCGACAGACCTACGCCGACATGGACGCCCATCACGCCGAAGTGGACGTGTTGGAAGTGTCTCCCGAGGTCGAGCCCCTCACCGAAGACGACCGCGTCACCGGCGAAGGTCAGGCCTATGAACCGGCCTACGAGGAAGTCGATCCTTTCGATGTGGCCGCAACTCCCACGCCCGCACCACAGGCCGCCCCGCAAGCTCCGGCAAGCGCCGAGCCCGCGGCCCCGGCCTTCGACGTGCCCGTCTTTGACGCGCCGGCCGAAGAAGAGCCCGCTCCCCCGGCCCCGCTTGATGAGGGTGTGGTGGAGACGCCCGGACCTCTGGGCATCCGTCCGCTCGCCACTCGCATCGCGCTCGAAGATGAGTTCGACGCCGACGCGCATCTGGCTCAGGTCGATGTCGCGCGCGTTTTCTTTGAGCAGCTCGGCGAAGAAGAATTGCCGCTGGCCTACCCGCCCGAAGACAGCGACCGCGCGCGTTTTGAGAACATCATCGATGAGGCCATCGACGTGGTCAGCCCGGCGGGCGACCGCGAGGCACTCATCGAGACCCTGCTCACCGAAGCGGTGGGCCTGGGGCCGGTGGAGAGTTACCTCGATGATCCGGACGTTCAGGCGATCTACGTCAACCGCTTTGATCGCATCATCCTGCGGCGCGGCGGCAAGCTCGTGATCGCGCCGAGGGCCTTCAGCCACCCCGAGTTCTTGACCCTGGCCGCGCGCCGGCTGCTCGGCCCGCAGGACGGCGTCTCGCCGGCCGACGAGGTTCGTTTCAGCGATGGGACCCGCGTGCATATCGTGATGCCGCCTCTGGCGGTAGACGGCCCGGTGCTAACGATCCGCAAGCCCAAGCGCTACCAGCCCTCGCTCGATGAGCTTGCCGCCCAGGGCGCGATGAGCGTCGGAATGGCCGACTTCCTCCGTCGCGCGGTGGAGGCCGGTCGCTCCATCGTCATTGCCGGCCCGACCAGCTCCGGCAAGACCACGCTGCTTGGCGCGCTGAGCCGCCTGGTGCCCGAGAGCTCGCGGCTTATCGCCATCGAAGAGCATAGCTCGCTGAACCTCGACGCCCCCACCGCGCTTCGCCTCGAGGCGAACCCGGCCCAGGGCTTCGATATGCGCTACCTGCTTCGGGGTGCGGTCGCCATGCATCCGCAGCGCATCGTGCTCGACGAGTGCCGCGGCGCGGAGGCCTACGACTGGGTCACCTCGGCGGCCAGCGGCACCGAAGGCAGCATGCTCACCCTGCACGGCTCCAGCGCGATCGATGCGCTGGGACGTCTGGAGAGTCTGAGCCTGCTGGGCGCCGCCGACCTCAGCCCCCGCGGGCTGCGCGAGCAGGTCGCTCGCTCGGTCAACCTGGTGGTCGTCCTTCATGCGACCAGCGAAGGCGGCTTCCGCGTCCAGCAGATCTCGGAGGTTCAGGGCGTCGATCTCGACACCTTCCGCCTGGGCGACGTCTTCTACTACCGCGTCGAAGGCGGCACCGGCGAGTTCTACCCGACGGGCTACATCCCGATGTTTTATGAAGACCTGCGCCACGCCGGCGTCGACGTCGACCTGGGCATCTTCCGCGAGTAGCGCGCTGAGCCCGACGCCGCAGACCTTTTCATGGGATGCGGCGTTCGGCTCGGCCGCCATCATCATCGGCGAACATCATGTTTACGATCACGATCGAAGACCAGAATAACCAGGTCGCCGACACCTTCTCCTTCGACCACGGCTCCTACGTGGTGGGGCGTCTGGACACCTGCGATATCGTGCTTCCGACCGGAAGTGTGAGCCGCGAACATGCGCGAATTTTCGTGCAGGACGGCCGCTGCTACATCGAAGACCTGGGGAGCGCCAACGGCGTCGTGGTTGACGGGCAGAAGGTGGTGCAACAGCGCGACCTGGGCACCGCCAGCCAGATCCGCATCGGCGACTATTACCTCTATCTTGAGTTCAAGCGCTCGGCGCGCATGCAGAACCAGAACGTGCTCTCCACCCTCTTCATCGACTCGGGTAGCGAGCATCACAAACTGGTGCGCATCAATGATGCGTTTGCCGGTGAGGAGTTCAGCCTCTCGGAGGTTGAGAACACCATCGGTCGCACCGACGAGAACTTCATCCTGCTCTCGGACGCCTCGATCAGCCGGCGCCACGCGATCATCGCGCGGCACGGCGATCTTTACTCGGTAGTCGACTGCGGCAGCTCCAACGGCACGCGCCTCAACGGCAAAGCCGTGCAGTCGCAGCAGGCGCTCTCGCCGGGCGACCGCGTGGAGTTTGGTAACCTGGAGTTCGTCTTTGTGGAGGGCAATGCGTCGGTTAACCCGGCCGACTTTGCCGGTAGCGGCAGCAGCAGCGCCATGACGACCTACGCCGGTCTTGCGGTGCTCGTGCTGCTGGGGTTGGCGCTGGGCGGCGCGGCGGTCTTTGCGCTGGTGGGATCCGGTGAAAATGAAGGCCAGGCTCAAGCCCAGGCCCCGCCGAGCCTTGAGGAGCAGGTCGCCGAGCACGTCGCCGACGGCCGCACCCAGCTCGAGCTTGGCAACTGGGACGGCGCCATCGCCGCGGCCAATGAGGCGCTGGCACTCGCGCCTCAAAGTGCCGAGGCGCGCGCGCTGCGCGACCAGGTCGATGTGGAGCGCCAGGCTGCCGAGAAGCTCGCCCAGGGCGAACTTCTCAGCGAACAGGGCCGCCACGAGGAAGCCCGCGAGATGCTCTTGCAGCTCCCGGAAGGCTCCATCGCCGAGCAGCGCGCGCAGACCACGCTGGCTCACCTCAACCGCACCATCGCCTACAACCTGCGCAGCGAGGCCAGCCGTCTCTTCAAGAGCCGCCGCGACGCCGATCCGAAAGCGGCCCACGCGCTGCTGGTCGAGGCGCTGGAGGTGCTCCCCGACGATCCGGAGTCGCGCGCTCTCCTCGATGAGGTCGAGGCGCATATGCGCGAGAAGCGCATCGCGTTTGATGCCTATGCCCCGGCTCCCTGAAGGCCGGTTGTAGACCTCAAAAAGAAGCGCCGGCTCCATGGGCCGGCGCTTCTTTTTTGCCTGGTCATTAGACTGAGGCTCAGTCTTTTTCCATCTCTTCGATGCGCTCGCGCATCAGACGAATCAGCTCGCCCCAGCCCTCATCTTCGATGATCGGGACATAGCCTTCGCGGTAGGTCTCTTCCAGGCTGATGTCGTCAATGACAAGGTCGTAAATGCGCCAGGACTCGCCATCTTGATAGAGGCGATAGACCACCGGATAGGTCTTGCCCTCACGGGTCACCTCGCCACGCACGAAGGCGCGCGATCCGCGGGTGCGCTCATCGCCAAAGGTGATGGTGTAATCTTCGTTGAGCGTGCGACCGCTGAGCTTGTCCTGGTAGTTGGCCTGCAGCATGCGCTGGAGCAGGTCCAGAAACTCCGCGCGCTCCTCCGGGGTGCGCGCCTCCCAGTGCTCGCCGAAGGCCTGTGAGGCCAGATAGGCAAAGTCCAGGGTCTCGTTGAGCTCGCGGGTCAGCTCGGCGTTGCGCGCCTCGCTGTCGGGCTTCTCAAGCACCTTCGCGATCGCCGAGGTGCGCTCTTCAACCACCTCAGCCGGCGCATCGGCCCAGGCGTTGAGGCTCAAAAGTGCCAACGCCGCGCCGGCGCTCAGTCCTGCAACCAGTCGTTTGATGGACGTGTGGGTCTTCATACGTCGTGCTCCTGCAAAGTCGGTCATTTTGTGCGACGCATCTGGCCGCGCTCATCACTAAGACAGCGGGCCGGCGGTCTTCATTCAACACAGCGCATGAGAAAGTTCAGTTGGTGGCAGGCTGCCCGCCCAGATCGGAGAGCCTGTCGAGGGAGGGCGCGCCGATAGCGCGAGCAAGGCGCGCGCGGGCATCCAGGTAGCTGTGTGCCGATTCGAGCACCGCGACCTGCGCTTCATAATATGCGCGCAGCGGATCGAGGGCGTCGCGCATATCGGTGGCCTCACTGAGCTCCTGCGTCAGCCCGTACTGGTTTCGCCAGCGGCGGGCGGCGTCGAGTCGGCGCTGCTCAATATGCAGACGCTCGCGGGCGTCCGCGGCGGTGCGCCAGGCCTGCTCCACCTCCAGAGCGACCGCGCCGCGGGCGCGGCGCGCCTGTGCCTTAAGCTCGGCGAGCTTCGCGTCGGCCTCACCGACCTTGCCGCGCTGCTGGGCAAAGTCGAAGTTCCAGCGCAGCCCCAACGCCACACCAAAGGTCAGTGAGTTCAGCGGGTTTGAGTAAGGTCGCGTCCACAGCGTGTCGACGTTCACACAGGGCTCGCCCGACGCCGCCCGACGGCAGACGCGCTGCAGAGCCGGTGACTCCGTGGACCAGGCAAACCCGAAGTCGGCCGCCGCAAAGACGTTGGGCAAAAAGTCGCGACGCGCCATCGTGCTCTGCAGCTCACGGGCGCGGATCGCCCCGGCGAGCTTTTTGAGATCGGGGCGATTGGCCTCCGCAAAACTCTGGCAGGCCTGAAGGCTGGCGAGCGGCATATCCGCCTGCGCCGGATCCAGCGGCGGCACGCTCAGGGGCTGGTCCACCTCGGTGATATAACGCAGCGCAGACTCGCTCAGATCACGAAGGCGCGCGTTATCGAGCACCATCGTGTCGAGCTCCGCTTTGAAGATCTGAAGGCGTCGCAGATCTTCGGTGGAGAAGTCCGCTTCACCGAAGTCGCGCGCATCTTCCATGTCGCGCAGGGTCTGATTGACCAGCGCCTCTCCCTCGGTCAGCAGGCTGCCGAAGGCTTCGGCGAGCTGGCGTCCGAAGAAGGCCTGGCGAGCGCGGAGAAGTTGGGTCTCTACAGCCTCAGCCGCCTGAATCTCGGCCACGTCCACCCCGACCTCCGCGAGCTCCTGAGCCAGCCCAATGCGGCCAAACGTATAGACGGGCACAATCACCCGTGCCGTCTGCCGCACCAGCGGGCCGAGGTTGAGGGCGAGGATCTCGTCGAGGTTTTCGTCGATGCGGGAGGGGTCGGCGTTGGCGGGAACAGGAGCCACCAGGGTCTGCGCTTCGAGCTTTGGCCACCAGGCGCGATCGGCGCGGTACGACTGCCAGCGGGCGTGATCTCGCCGGGCCTGCTGCTCGGCCTGAAGGTCGTCGCTGCGGCGCGCGCGCGCCTCCACCTCATCGAGCGTCAGCAGCAGAGCGTCGTCTGCGCCCTGCCCTTCGGCCGAGGTTTCCGGCGTATCTTCGGCCCGTGCGGCAGGCGCGCTGGCGACGAGTGAGACTCCGATGATCAGCGCGAGCGCACCGGCGGAAAGTCGTGTGCAAGGCATGGGCTTACCGCGGGCCGGTGTAGAGGAGCTGAACGCGCGGAGCGGCCTCGGCCCGGGCGGCCTCGGCGGTTGAGCGCACGCCGGCGCTCATCAGCTCCTGCACAAAGCTCATGCTCTCTTCCGGCGGGTAGACCACGGGCGGATCTTCCAGCCCGACTTCGGCAGCGAGATAATCGATGGTGTCCTGCAGGGTGCCGATTTCGTCGACGAGCTTATTGGCCTTGGCCTGACGGCCCGTGTAGACGCGCCCGTCGGCCAGGCGACGCACCGTGGCCTCATCGAGCTCGCGACAGGCGGCGACGTCTTCGACAAACTGATTGTGGATGTCGTTGACCATCTCGGCGAACACGGCCTCATCCTGGGGCAAAAACTCCCGGAAAGGAGAGCCGGAGTCTTTGAACTCACCACTCTTGATGGTGTTCACCTCAAGGTCGACGCGGTTGATGATCCCTTCGACGTTGAAAAACTGCGTGATCACCCCGATCGAGCCGGTGAGCGTGCCGTTGTTGGCAAAGATCGTGTCGGCGCCGCAGGCGATGTAATAGCCGCCGCTGGCGGCGGTCGCGCCCATCGAGATGGCGACCGGCTTGACCTCTTTAAGATCTTTGACCGCCTCGTAGATCTCCTGAGAGGGGGCGACCGCGCCGCCCGGGGAGTTCACGCGCACCACAACGGCCTTGATGTTGTCGTCTTTCTGGAAGCGGCGGATGTCTTCGATGGTATCCTTCGCGTCCATAATCGTGCCTTCGACCTCCACCACACCGATGCTCTCGCCGGGGCCGCTGAAGCCCTCGGGGGAGAACGCGGTGATGAGCACCGCGATAAAGACCATCAAGCCGAAGAAGAGCGCGCCAAAGATGGCGACCAGGGTAATAATTCCACGTTTCTTCATGCGTCATCCTCAGAAGTTACGCCGAGAGCACGGCGAGGAGCCGGCGGCGCGATCATTCGACCTCAATCGGGCCTCTCATACCACGGAGGGCGCCCAGATCGAAACATGACGCTACGCGTTGAGCCAGATCGCCGCGGCGAGCATGAGGGCAAGCGCCAGCGCGAGCCACTCGCCGGAGAGCCACCTGGCGAGAAGCTCGTAGCGAGCTCCGGGCGTGGATTTTACGCGCAGCTCAATCGCGTTGAGGCGATCGCCCAGGCGCGCCAGCCCGCGCGTCCAGTAGCGCTCCAGAAGCGCGCTGAGGCGATTAAGCCATCGAAGTCCGTAGAGCCCCAGCGCGACAGTCGGAGTGAGGAGGTCACCGGGCGCAACGCGCCCCACGCCGCGGTGCACAAAGGTGTTGGAGATGCCCAGCATCACCCAGGCCAGCGCCGCGACGATGAGCAGAGGCCACAGCGCGGACCAGACCGAGGTCAGCGTCTGAATGCCGCCAATCCACGCAGCAGGAAGCGCCGGAGGCACAAGCGCCAGCGCCCAGATCGAACCGGTGGCCAGACACACCCAGGCGGCAAACCCCACAGCCGAGAGCGATCGGGAATCGGCCTTATTGCGGGCGCGCCACATGACGATGAGAAAGCGCGCCATCAGCACGCCGGTGGCCAGCGCCCCGGCAACGAGCCAGGCGTCGAGCAAGGCGGTGGGCAGTCTCACTTCGTCGAGGTGCGAGACGCTCTTGAGCGCGTATTTGGCCAGCGCGCCGCTGGTCAGCGGGGCACCGCAAAGCGCGACGGCGGGCAAAAGTACGAGCGCGGCGCTGACGATGGTGCGGGCCCGAGAGCTCGATGTGGCCTGTCGGGGTGCGGCGTCCACGCTCAAAAAGAGCGCCCCTTTGGCGAGCCCGTGGTGCACCACAAAGACGACGATCGCGAGCAGCGCGGTGGGGTAGGTCGAAGGCCAGCGCGCCGCGATTCCGACCAGCAAGGCGACGTAGCCCATCTGGCTGATGCTGGAGTAGGCGAGGATGGTCTTGGGCTTTGTTTGCATCAGCCCGATGATGACAGCGCCAAAGGTGCTCAGCGCGCCCAGCCCAACGGCGATCGCGCCCAGGGTGGGAAGCTCGATGAGGCCCAGGGGCAAAAAGCGCAGCCAACCGAGCACGCCGGCTTTGATCATCGCGGCGCTGAGCACGGCGCTGGCAGCGGTGGGAGCGGCCGGGTGGGCCAGAGGCAGCCAGACATGCAGGGGAACAAGACCAGCCTTGACTCCGAAGGCGCCAAAGATCAGCGCCGTCGCCAGAGGTGCAACGCCCTCGGAGGTTGCCAGGGCCTGGCGAATTTCAGCCAACTCCCAGGTATCGGCCATCGACCAGGCCAGCACCGCGCCCGCCCACAACGCCAGCTCGGCGGCGACGGTGAGAACCAGATAGACACGGCCCGCCCGCCAGGCCGAGACGCTCATCGCGTGCGCTACCAGCCCGTAGGCCGCGTAACTCATCAGCGCAAAGCCGGACATAAAGCTGATCATGTCGAGCGCGCCGATCAGCAGGAAGTTGCCCGCCATCGCGCCAAAGAAGAAGACGCCAAAACGACGCAGGTTTCCCTCCGGGGCCATCGTGGCGCCGGCGTAGAGCGCCGCCATCGACCACACAATCGCACTGACCGCCAGAAAGGCCATCGACGTGGCGTCGAGACCAGAACGCGCGTCGAGCAAGAGCGTGGGCACCTGGCCCTCTTTTGCGCCCACCACGAAAAGACTCGCGATCGCCGGTGCCCCCCACAGGGGACCGGCCAGCAGCGCACGTCTCGCCACTCCCAGCGCCGAGAAGAGCGCCCCGAGCAAAGGAAAGGCCAGCGCGAGAATAAGGCCCACCACCTTCATCTCCACCATGGTTTCCATGGCTACATTCCCCCTGCCCCGGACGCCGGACCGGGATAGATGCGCGCCACTAACAGCTCCACCCAGGAGAGCGGGCTCCAGGTGCTGCTCGCCGCCAGCCCCATCGCGATGACAAAGAGCGCGGTGATCACCGGCGGCAGCAGCAGGCTCAGGTGGGTCTCAAAGCGTTCGGCTTCACTCTCCCGCGGCCAGGGACGGAGCGGTTCCTGGAAGTAGGCCCGAAACACCACCGGCAAAAAGTAGGCCGCGTTAAGCGCGCTGGAGATTGCAAGCACGGCCAGCGCCCAGGGCGATCCGCTTGCCGCAGCGCCCGTGCCCAGTGACCATTTGGAGATAAAGCCCGCCAGCGGCGGCACCCCGATCATCCCCAGCGCGCCGACCGTAAAGGCGGCCATCGTCCAGGGCATGCGGCGGGCCACCCCACGGGTCTGGGAGATGCGATGAATCCCCAGCGTTTCCGCCAGGTTACCGGCGCAAAAGAAGAGCGTGATCTTCATCACTCCCTGGTGCACCAGGTGCACGATGCCCCCGACGCTGGCCAGCGGCCCGCCCAGCCCCACGCCGAGAATGATGTAGGCGACCTGACTGACCGTCGAATAGGCCAGCATGCGCTTGAGTTTGTCCTGGGAGAGCGCCCGCAACGAGGCATAGATGATGGTGATCGACGCCCAGATTGCCAGGCCCGTTCCCAACCCCAGATCGCGCACAAAGGTGATGCCGTATACGTCGTACACAAGGCGCACGATGCCGTAGGCGCCGGCCTTGACCACGGCGACCGCGTGCAGAAGCGCGCTGACCGGGGCCGGCGCGACCATGGCGACCGGCAACCAGCCGTGCAGGGGCACCAGAGCCGCCTTCACCCCCAGCGACGCCACCATCACCCAGAAGAGGATCGTCAGCGCCTGGCGATGATCTTCAAAATGGGTGGCCAACGCCCCTCCCTCCATAAAGTCGAAGGGCCCCACCACGGCGTGCATCCACACGACGGCAACCATCAAGACGGTGCCCCCGGTGAGCGTGTATGCGAGATAGATTTTGCCGGCGCGCAGCGCCTCACGGGTGCCGCGATGCACCACCAGCGGGTAGGTCGCCAGGGTGAGCAGCTCGTAGAAGAGTACAAAGGTGAAGAGGTTGCCGGAGAGCGCGATCCCGGTGGTCGCGCTGACGCATACGCTGAAAAAGCCGAAGAAGCGGCTACGCCCTGGCGAGCGCTCCAGATAGCCGATGGCGTAGATGGTGGTGATCAGCCAGAGCACCGCCGAGAGCACCACAAAGAGCATCGGAAGGGCCGAGGCGTGAAGCACAAGGTCAAAGCCGGGCATCAGCGGAAAGCGCGTCTCGTAGAGCTGCCCGCGGTAGACGCCGAGCACCATCGCGGCGATGAGGGCGAGCTTGGTCAGCGCGCCCAGAACGTTGAGGGTAGTGCGGGTGATGACCTGATCTTCACGAAGCAAAAAGATCGCCAGCCCCGGGATCATGGAGCTGAGCACAACCGCCAGCGGTAGCCAGAAAAGGACGCTCAAGGGGTGACTCCTTCGGCCAAACTCTGACCGAAGGGCAGGCCCACCTCCAGAAGTGCCAGCGGAGCGCCGGCGGCCAGTCCCAACGCCACCGCGACCGCCCCCAGCGCCAACGCCGCCCACCCCAGCGTGGAGGGGATCGGACGCAGCGGAGGTGCCCCCTCCCGCGGCGCGCGCTCAAAGGCCAACGCCAGCACCCGAAAAACATACGCCGCCGCCAGAAGCCCTCCCAACGCCACCGCCACAACGACGATCACATCTCCGGTCGCTGCCGCCGACGTGATGAACAACCATTTGCTGACATAGCCGCCGCTGGGGGGTAACCCCATCAGGCTAATTCCTCCCAGGCCGAATGCGAAGAATGGAAGCGCAAGCTGTGCCCCCACCCCGCGCATCTCTTCGATCTGGTCATGCCCCACGGCCCGCGCGATCGCCCCGGCGGCCAGAAACATCGCTCCCTTGGCGCAGGCGTGCGAGATCGCAAAATACGCCCCGGCCTGCCACCCCGCGCTCCCGTCGGCCCGCGGACCTAACCCGAACACCAGAAAAAGATACCCCACCTGAGCGACCGTCGAGTACGCCACCAGCATCTTTAAGCGCTCCTGCCGCAGCGCCCGCCAGCTGCCCCAGATCACCGCGACCAGCCCCAGAATCATCAATATCTCCCCCACCGGCTGGCTCACCTCCGGGGGAAACACGACCACCCACAATCGCACCAGGATGTAGAACGTGACCTTGATCACCAGCGCTGAGAGCAGCGCACTCACCGGCGCCGGCGCATCAGCGTGCGCCGGCGGCAGCCAGAAATGCAGGGGAAAGAGCGCCGTCTTCAGCGCCAGTCCCACCACCATCACCACCAGCGCCGCCTGGCTGAGCGCGCCCACCACCAGCATCTCACCGGCCTGAAAGAGCGCCAGCGTCCCTCCCTCGCTGTAAATCAACACCACGCCCAGCAAATAGAGGAGCGAGCCGCTCAAGGTCACAAAGAGATAGCGCATCGCCGCGGGCAGCGCGCGCCCCCCGGCCAGCGCCACAAGCGCGACAGCCCCCAGCCCCACCACTTCCAGGGTGACGTAGAGGTTGAACAGGTCGGCAGAAGCAAACACCGCATTGATCGCCGCCCACACCACGAGCCAGATCCGCCAGAAGTAGGCCTCGCGCCGAAGATCAATCTCCCGGCGCTCCGAGTCGGCCGCTCCATCGGCGGCCCGAAAGTAAGCTACCGCGTAAACGCTGATGACCAGGCCGACCACCGCCGTCATCGCGATCATCAAGGCCGAGAGACCGTCGACCCACAGCTCAATACCCGCCGGCGCCCCCCATCCACCCAGGCGCTCGCGACGTGGCCCTGCCACTGCGACCGCAACCACAAGTCCCAACGCTGAAGTCGCGCTCACGAGCGCTGCCCCCATCCCCCACAGCGCAGCATAGCGACGCGGCCACAATGACACGAAGAGAGCCCCGAGCAGGGGCACCCAGATCGCGGCGCTGATCAGCGGAAGCGAGCTCAAAGCGGCCCCCTCTCTCCCACAGATTGCTGGCTCCGATGCTCATAGATGTGCTGAATCAACGCCAGCCCCAACGCCGTCGCGCTCACTGCAACCACAATCCCGGTAAGCACCATCGCCTGAGGCACCGCGTCCGGCACACCGTCCACGCGTCGTGCACCTCCGATGAGCATCATAAAGACGCCTGTACTCAAGACGTTGACTCCCATCATCCGACGAACCAGATGACGTCGCACCACCCAGGCAAATAACCCCACCGACACCAGCCCGGCTCCGGCGACCACATAGATCTCCGATGGAATCATCCCTCCTCCGAGCGCACGGATGCAGCCCCATGAAGGCGCTCTCGCCCCCCCGCAAACAGCCCGATCAGGACAAACGCGATGGTCGCCGCGCCGGCCACCTCAATCGCCACGATCCATCGCCCCGCTTCCTCCGCCGGGTAACTCCAGAGTTCGTGCCCCTCTATCGCACCTAGCGCTCCGACGACCCCGGCGATCATAAAAACCACCACCCCGGCAACCACCAGCACCTTGCGCACCACCCGACGCCCCGTCCCCGGAACCCGCTCGCCAATCAGCAACGTGAGCACGCCGGTTGCGCCCAGCACCGCACCGCTGGCGAACTCCCCGCCCGGACGGCTGGTTCCCGCCCACAACAGATAGATCCCCAGCAACCAGAGCACCGGCAGCATGCCTCCCACCGTCCGTAACAAGATCGGATCGGTCTCGCGCTCGGGCACGCGGGTGTGCATCGGCCGCAACGACCACGCCCCCCAGAACGCCACCACCAGCACGACCACCTCTAGCATGGTGTCGTAGGCCCGAAAGTTCAGAAGCACCGCAGTGACCAGGCTGCTGACCCCGCTCTCCTCCAGCCGGTCTCGCACGAGATGACCCGCGGCGGGCCCTAGAGATCGGCGACGCATCGCGCCAAGCGCGACCAGGGCTCCCAGCCCCAGACTCGCCAGGGCCACCCCCGTCTCAAACGCCCGTCTCGTCTTCATCTGCCCCCCCTTCGCCCCGCCCCTGCTCCAGATACCCCAGCGTGTTCAGAAACAACGCACCGGTCACCCCGGCTCCCACCGCAACCTCCACCATCGCCAGATCTGCCGCCCCCAGACGCACCCAGGCCACCGCCACCACAACCCCCAGCGTCACAAAGAGGACCACCGATTTAAAAAGATCCGCCTGCGATACCGCCCCCACCGCAAGCACCCACAGCGTCAACGTGAGCACGACATCGAAGACAATCACGGCTCCCCCCCATCCTCCTGCTTTACCCCCTGGCGATAGGCCTCCCGCGCCACCAGATGGCAGGAGACCGTCCCGGCGATCATCACGAAGATCCAGGTCAACACCAGCTTGAGAACCGGCTGCCATCCCGGCGCCTTGAGGCTCAACCCGAGGACCACCAAACCCATCCCCAGATTGTCGGCCTTGGTCAACGCATGAAGGCGAGTATACACGTCGGGAAAGCGCAGCATCCCCACCGAACCGGCCACAAAGAAGAGCGCCCCGATCATCATCAGCACCAACGCCAGCACCGCCCTCACCCCCTCCATCGCCCCCTCACTCCGGGCTCGATGCCCGCTCAGTGCGCTCCACAAATGCCACCACCGTGACCGCCGCCAGCGACGCAAACACCAGCGCTACGTCGACCAACAACCAGTCATTCAGCATCGCAGCCAGCACCAGCACGGTAGCCGCCCCCGAGCTTCCGAAGAGCTGCGCGCCCATCATTCGGTCCGCGCCGCTGGGGCCAAGCCAGATCCTTACGATCGCCGCCGAAAAACTCCCCATCACCAATGCAACCACCACGATCATCGCCCCTCCCTGCCCGGACCGCCAAACATCTGTTCGACGTGCGCCTCCAGCTCCTGCAGCTGCGCCTCAACAGGCGCGCGCAAATCGATGGCATGCACCATCACCGAGTGCCCCACCAACCGCACACTGAGCGTGCCCGGCAAGAGGCTGATGATGTTGGCGAAAAACACCGCCGGCGCCCCCCCAGCCTCAAAGCGAATCGGATACTCCAGAAAGCCCGGATGAAGTCGCATCTGCGGGCTCAACGCCCGCCACGCCACATCGACGCCCCCCTGCAACGAGGCGCGCACAAAATAAAACAAAAACGCGACAAGCCCCTTCACACTCAGTGCATGGGATTCCGCCGGCACCCGGCGTGCTGCCATGATCGCGGCGCACATGACCGCCGGCGCCCCAAACCACCATGACGCAGGCTTGTCGCCGGCCCACACCCACCACAAAACCCCGAAAAGCACCACGCGCCAGAACACGCCTCCCACCATCGTCCCCCCCTCGCCACCATCGTCGTCAGGATGACGCCTCGCCCGAGTTCAAGCTCTCAAACCACGCCATCACCCGGCGACTCGACGCCCGGGAGTAGTTCACCGTATGCGCCCCCACCGCCTCACACGCGCTCACCTGGGAGTCGTCCATCAGATTCACCCAGATGGGCGTCTCCTCGCCAACACGTTCGGCGACCTGCTCCACATGCGAGAGCCTGCCCGTGGTGATGAACACCGCGCGCGCCCCCCCGAGATTCAGAGCGTCCAACGCCCGCGGATCGTCAGCATCACCCCAGACCACCTGATAGCCGCGCTCCCTCAGATTCGAGACCTCCCCGGGATCATAATCCAGCCCCACGGCTTGCATCTGCGCGGCCTGAATCTTCTCCATCAACATCGCGCCGGCAACCCCCAGGCCAATCACCACCACATGATCCTCGCGATCAGTGCTCCCCTCCACCGCCCGCGGCCGCGGATGCAACCGCATCCCCAGGCGCACCAGCCCCCGTCCTGAAATCCAGGGCGTCAGACCAATGGTCACCACCGTCACAAGCGTAATAATCGTCAACGTCCCCTCGCTGAGTTGACCGCTGGTGACCCCTTGCAGCGCCACCACCAGCGAAAACTCGCTGGTCTGTGCCAGCAATAGCCCCGCCTCCACCGCCCCGCGCGTTGTAAATCCGGCGCGTTCCGCCACAAGCACGACCACCACCGGGGTCACCACCCACAAGAGCACCACCAGCCCCAGCCCCACCCGCAGCTCCTCCGGCGAAGGCACCACCAGAAACGCCCCCAGCGCCACAAAGAAGAGCGCCATAAAAAAGTCGATCAGCGGTCCGATCAACCCCCGCACCAGCGCATTGGTCGGAAACGATGAGAGCGCCAGCCCCGCGGCGAAAGCACCCACAATAATCGGCACGCTGACAAGCGATGCCAGCCCCAACATCGCAAAGAGCGTGGCGACGACAATCAGCAACCCGATCTCATCATCATCTTCATAACGATCGATCAACCGCGGCAGCACCTGCCAGTAGAGCAACGCTGCAAGCCCCATCACAAGCGTCCCTCCTCCTACGCGCTGCAGCACCACCGCCGGCCCCTCGGCAAGCCCCGAGACGATGACCAGCCCCAGAATGATCAGCACGTCCTGCAGCAGCAACACCCCGATGAGCATCCGTCCCAGCGGCTCAAAAATCTGGCGCCGCTGACGCAACAGCCGCACCACCACAAGCGTTGAGCTCGCCGCAACCGCCAGCGCCACATAGAGCGACTCCTCCACACTCTGACCGCCCAGCCACAACACCACCATCGCCAGCCCGCCGAGCAAGACAAACTGCGCAAGACCCACCCGCCACACCGCCCCCACCTGCTCGCGCACCCGCGACGGCGCCATCTCCAACCCCGCGGTGAACACCAGAAAGGTCAGCCCCATCTCCAGCATCGCACCGACCACCTCACGGTCATCGAGCAAGCCGGTGAGCGAAAAGAGCAGCCCCGCCACGATCAGCAGCGGCATCACCGGGATGCGCAACCCTCGCCCCAGCCCGAAAGCCACCGCAGCCCCAAAGACAATCACCGCCACTTCAATCATGCGCAGACCCCTGCCCGTTTCCATTCTCCAACAACGAGGCTTTCAAACGCTCCCACTCTTGCTCCACCGCATCGGCACGGGGCGTGATCAGATAGTCGACTCCCAGCGCCTCAAGCTCGCTGATGAGCGCCCCGTCAAACGCATGAATCGCCACCGGAACCCCCGCCCGCCGGGCCTTCAGCGCCACCACCCGATTGGTATCATCGATATGCAGCGCGCTGATGATCGCGCGGGCATGCGCAAGCCCGGCCTCCTCCAGCACCGGACCGTGCTCCACGTTGCCCAGGATCGTCTCCGCCGGAAGATCTTGCAGTTTGGCCACGTCGGTATCGATCGCCACCACCTGCTCGCCACACCCCTCCAGATAACGCACAAGCTCTCTGCCCAGCGGGTTCATCCCCACGATGATCACGTGATCGCGCGCCCCCTCCTTGCGCACCTCCTCCTCGGGATTCGTGTACGCCCCGAAGATCCGCAACCACCCCCTCTTGTGCAGCCACGCATAGAGCGGATCGCTGTACTGGATGAACATCGAGGAGAGCGCGATCGTCAGCAGCCCCACAACCGCCACAATCGAGAGCACCTCCTCACCGATCAACTTCGCCGAGAGCGCCATCGAGGCAAAAATAAACCCGAACTCACTGATCTGAGCCAGCGACACCGCCGTGCGAAAGGTTGTGCCTTCCCCATACCCACTTCGGCTGACCGTCACCATGAAGATCAGGAACTTCCCGATCATCACAAAAGCCGAGAGCACCAGCGCCACCCCCAGCCCCTGCCGCGCCGAGCCCAGGTCCACCTGCAAGCCCAACGTCACAAAAAAGATCGCGATGAAGAAGCTCATCAGCGGGTGCACTCGCCGCTTAAGCTCCTCGCTGTAAGGCAACTGCGCCAGACTCAGCCCGGCCAGAAACGCCCCGATCTCCAGACTCAAGTCGAGCACATAACTCACGAGCACGAACACAAAGAACCAGCCCAGACTCCACATAAAGAGCGTCTCGGCCGACCGCGCCGCCCACCCCATCGGTCGAGGCAACACCCAACGCGAGGCCGCCAGCGCCGCGATCATCAGCATCGCCGTACCGCCCAGCGCAAAGCCCACGCTCGAGAGCAGCGCACCGGCCCCAACATCTCCGCCCCCCTCTGACACGCCGGCAAGCACCGTGAGCGCGAGCACCACGACGATATCCTGCACCAGCAAGATCCCCACCGCGATCCGCCCGTAGAGCGCGTCGAGCTCCCCCTTATGATCGACGAGTTTGACCACCACCACCGTGCTGCTAAACGTTACCGCAATGCCCAGCAACAACGCCTGCATCGGCTCGTATCCCAGCGCGTAGCTAATGCCAAAGCCGCCCGCCGCCGACAGCCCCACCTGCGTCAGGCCCGCCACTGCGGCGACCTTTCCCACGTCCCGGATCTTTTCCAGACTGAGCTCAAGCCCCACCACAAAGAGCAGCAGCGCGATGCCCACCTCCCCGATCAGCTCTACGGCGTGCGTCACCTCCAGCAGCCCGAAGACCGGCCCCAGCAGAAGTCCTGTCACAATGTACGCGACAATCGAGGGCACCCGCAGGCGATCCGCCAGCAACACCACCAGGGTCGAGGCGCAGATAATCCACCCCAGATTCTCCATAAACCCGGGTTCCATCATCGCCACACCTCGCCGCCCCGCCGCCACCCGGGCGTACTTCCCCGCGCTACCCTCATCGACACATCCATAGTCTCTCGCATCCCATCATCAGAACTTCCTACAGCTAAGCGCCCCTAAGAGTGCGCACACCACCGCCGCATTCAACGCCGCAGCACGCGCTCGGGCGCAACGCGTCGACACTCGTTTCTATTTGTACTAGGCTCAACCCTGATCGTGATATCGCTTTATGTTTGCCGCGCTCCAGACCGGACGCGACGCCCCAAATCTCGGCAGGAGACCTCGCAATGACCCCACGCTTCTCCATCTTCGCGCGCGCCGCCCTCACCCTGAGCGCAGCGGCGAGCTTGTTAGGCTGTGAGCCTCAGTTCAACGACCAGGTCTGTGAGATCGACCAGGACTGCTTCCCCGATGAAGCGTGCCAGGCCGGTGTCTGTGTGCTGCGCACCGAGCTCCCCGATGTCGGCCCTGACGCCGACCTCAACGCCTGCGGCGGCATCCAGGTGCTGGAGAACGATCCGGGCGATCCCTGCGGCCCCTGCAACCTCGACCAGTACCAGTGCGAAGGCGCCGAGCTGGTCTGCTCGGGCGAGACCCCCTGCCCGGAAACCGACGTCATCACCACAACCCCCACCGCTATCACCGCCGATGGCGCGCAACTTAATGGCGAGCTGGCTGAGCTTCCCGTCGAGGGCATCAGCGAGCTGGGCTTCTGCTGGTCCGCGACCGAGGAGAGCCCCACGCTCGACAACGCCGACTGCATGGCCATTGAGACCGCTCTCAGCGCCCCTGGCGAGTTTTCCTTGAGCGTTGAAGGTCTCAACCCGGGCACCAGCTACAACGTGTCCACCTACTTCATCGACGGCGACGCCGACTCGGGCTACGGCAACACCCTGGCCTTCATCACCCTGGCCCCCTCGCCGGCCAACGTCACCGCCACCGTCGACGGCGACGTCATCACCCTGAGCTGGGATGAGGCCGCGGGCATCGTCGAGTACGAGGTTCTGCGCGACGGCACCTCCATCGCCGTGGTCAGTGAGACGACCTACGCCGACGAAGACGCCCCCGCCGGCACCCTCTCCGGCTACGAAGACCTCGCTGCAACCCAGGGCACTGAGACCGGCGGCGTTCGCCTGACCTGGTCCGCCGCAACCGGTAGCGCCGGCGATGAGCTCAGCTACGAGATCATCGCCTCGTACCCCGACGCCGACAGCGATCCTTCGGATGCCGTCACCGCGCAACTTCCCGCACCCACGCCGACCTCCTACGAAGTTCAGATCGACGACGGCACCTGGATCGATGTGGGCCTTGTTACCGACTACCTGGACGAAGACGCCCCCGAAGGCACCATCACCGCCGGCACCACCGAGGTGAGCGCTGGCGACTTTGCCGATCGCGTCGAGCTGAGCATCAGCGGCAGCACCACGGCAGATGGCCAGCCGCGCCAGTACCGCGTCCGCGCTCTGGCCGACGCCAACGCCGGCGCTCCCAGCCCCCAGGTCTCGGGTTTCCGCGGCACCGAAGACCTCACCTACCAGTGGCAGCGCACAAGCTCCGACCAGGATCAGGAAGGCGACTACCAGGACATCAGCGGCGCCACCTCGGCGACCTACAGCGACTTCGACGCCCCGGCAACCGGTGAGACGCGCTTCTACCGCGTGGTCTTAAGCGCTCCGGGTGCCCCCTCGGTCACCACGCCGGGCCAGGCCGGCTACCGCGCTTTCGGCGCCCAGGTCACCCTGGTCGACATCACCGGTGTGGGCATCAGCGCCGCCACCATCAACGCCAACGTCACCGGTCTGGGCGATCCGGCCGCCACCGAGCACGGCATCTGCATCAGCACCCAGGCCGGCGTCGAGTACCCGGCCGCCGGCGCTACCGACTGCACCCTGCGCGGCGCTCCCACCGCCACCGGCACATTCACCGAAACCTTCTCCGACCTCGACCCGGCCACGACCTACTTCGTGCGCGCCTTCATCGTGAACGCCACCGGCACCTCCTACTCCGGTGAGTTGTCCTTCACCACCGACCCGGCCATCCCCACGCCGCCCACCAACCTGACCGCCTCGACCAACGACACCGATCTCGTCGCGCTGAGCTGGAGCGCCGTCGCCGGCGCCGACGGCTACCGCGTCTACCGCGACGGCACCGAGATCGCTGAAGTCACCGACGGCTCGCAGACCACCTTCGACGACACCACCGCCACCGAGGGCACCCTCGGCGCTCCGAGCGGCCTCACCGCCTCCTCCACCAACGCCGCCCAGGTCGACCTTAGCTGGAGCGCTGCCTCGGCCTCCGCCGGCACCAGCGCCTCCTACACCGTGCGCGCCTTCAACGTCTCTGGCGAGAGTTCCGACAGCAACGCCGCCACCGGCTCGCGCGCCGCTCCCGAGATCACCGGCTACGAGATCTTCCGCAACGGCGCCTCACTCGACTCCGTGGGCGTGGTCACCTCCTACGCCGACGCCTCTGCCGACGCCGGCACCCCCGGCGCTCCGAGCGGCCTCACCGCCTCCTCCACCAACGCCGCCCAGGTCGACCTCTCCTGGAGCGCCGCCACAGGCAACGCCGGAACTACTTACTCCTACACCGTCCGCGCCCTGAGCGACGTCGGCCCCTCGGCCGAGTCCAATGAGGCCACCGGCTCGCGTGCCGCTCCCGCCGTCACCGGCTACGAGATCTTCCGCGACGGCGCCTCACTCGACTCCGTGGGCGACGTCACCTCCTACGCCGACACCTCTGCGGCCCCCGGAACCATCGACGCTGTCGCCGATCTGAGCGCCTCGAATTCCAACCCCGACCAGGTTGACCTTAGCTGGACGCCCCCCGCTACCAGCGCCGGCACCGCATACAACTACACTGTGCGCGCCCTGACCAATGACGGATCCTCCGACGCGTCCAACGAAGCCACCGGCTCACGCGCCGCTCCCACCATCACCGGCTACGACATCTTCGACGCCAGCGATGACTCCCAGATCGGCTCGTCGGCCTCCGCCGGCTCGACAGCGATTCCCGCCAACGCGCCCACCTACACCTTCGACCCGATCGACGGCACCTACGACGCGGTCAACAACGACATGGCGCTCACCATCACCAACGGCACCCCCGTCGACGGTGCGCCCATCACCGTCTACGTCATCGCCCGCGGCGAGAGCGGCATCGACGCCTCGGCCTCGGCCGACGCCACCGGGTTCCGCCCCGCGACCTCCCTCTCCTTCACCTGGGAGCGCGCCAGCCTGGCCGCCGACCCGGTTGTCTGGGAGACCTTCGGCGCCGCAAACGCCGCCAGCGTTACCGACGCCGACGTCGACGCGTCCAAGCTCACCTACCGCGTCCGCGTCGACATCGGCACCACAGTCACCGTCGAGGTTCCCGAGGAGACCCTCACCATCCCCTGAGCGCATTCCGCACTCTTAACAGCTGTTAAGTTTGAAGCCGCGCCCGCCCCGGGCGCGGCTTTCATTCTTTTTGAACGTTGCGCTGGCGCCCATTGTGAAATCTTGTAAAATACTGCAATCGCCCCGCGCCCGAAGTTATCCCCGGTGTTATAGTTCCGCCGCGATAACGTCTGCCGGAGGGGTTTGTCGCCGCGCAGAACGATGCAATGCTTCCGGATACTGCAGCCGCCCCCTCCGGCGAGCACTCATTGAGCTTAACTCGCCACGAATTAGATTTTGCGTCTTCCTGAGGAGACTGTTGGCATGATGGAAAGTGAAGCGACTGTCTTGATCGTCGAGGACGACCCCGGCCTGGCAAGCGCGCTCAGCGAGCTGTTGGAAGTCGAGGGTTATAAAACGCAGGTTGAGCATAGTGGGGAGCGCGCCATTGAGCGCATCCGCAGCGAGAACCCCGACGCGGTGCTCCTGGATCTGGGCCTGCCCGACTCCGACGGCTTTGAGGTGTGCAAGGCGGTGCGTCCCGCATACATGGGCGCCATCATCATGCTCACCGGCTCCCACGGCGATAACGACCACATTCGCGGGCTGGAGGTTGGCGCCGACGACTACGTCACCAAGCCGGTCTCACCGCCCCTGCTCCTGGCCCGCCTCAAAGCGCTCTTGCGCCGCCTTGAGCAGATCAGCGAAGTCACCGATCTTTCGGTGGCCGGTGGTGACTCCAAGAAACTCAACATGGGTCCGCTCTTCATCGATCGACGCGCCCGCCAGGCCACCATCGATGAGACCCTGGTCGAGCTGACCACCTTTGAGTTCGACCTGCTCTGGATGCTCGCCAGGCGCTCCGGCACCACCGTGCGCCGCGATGAGCTCTACCGTCACCTGCTCGATCGCGAGTACGACGGCCTCGACCGCACCATCGACGTGCACATCAGCCGCCTGCGCAAAAAGCTCGTCGAGTTTGGCGGCGAAGCCGACTGGATCAAGACGGTCCACGGCAAGGGCTACCAGTTCTTCGTGGCCTGAGCTCGCCACCTACGCTTCATCCATCGCCGGGGGGACGGGAAAGACGCGCCGCGTCTCTCAGCCCCGCTCCCCGGCGATGTCGCGCAGCAGATAGTCGCGCCGCGACGCCGACGTCTCAAAGTTCGCCAGCGCGTGCATCATCTTCGTGACGGCAGCCTCCACATGAAGTCCACCGCCACCGATCGCTCCAGCATCGGCCAGCCGGCGGCTGTTCTCATAGAGCCCCAGATCCACCTTCCCGGCGGCCTGCGTGATCACCAGCACCTCCACGCCCGCCTCCACCGCCCGCGCGACCATCGCCGTCATATCAGGCTTGCTCGCCGGCACCGTCCCCATCCCGTACGCCGCCAGCACAAGCCCCCCCAGCGCCCCTCCCTTAAGGAGCGGCTCGATGAGCTGCGGGCTTAAGCCCGGCGTCATATGCAACATCATCACGCGGGCGTCGAAGCCCGGTCGAAACGCATAGTCTCCGACCGGCTGACGCAGCCCCGCGCTCAGCTCAATGTCGACCCCTAACTTCGCAATCGGCGCGGTCCCCGGGCTATCAAAGGCACGGTAGTCGTTGGCGTGACTCTTGGTCGCGCGCGTCCCCCGCACCAGGATCCCGTCAAAACAGATCCCGACCTCCGGAATCGCCCGGGTCGCAAGCTCCACGGCATCAGCCAGGTTGCGACGCGCATCGGTGCGAAGAGCCCCCAGCGGCCGCTGCGCCCCGGTGAGGATCACCGGCTTTCCGAGGTCCACCAGCGCAAAACTCAGCGCCGCCGCCGTGTACGCCATCGTGTCGGTGCCGTGCACGATCACAAAGCCATCAAAATCCTCGCGGCTCGCATCGATCTCGCGTGCCAGCGCCTCCCAATGCGGCGGGCCCATATCGCTGGAATCGAGGTTAAAGACGATACGCGTCTCGATCGTCGCCAGCTGCTCAAGCTCCGGCACCGCCTCGGTCAGGCGCGTAGCGTAGGCGTCGGGGTAGAGCGGCGAGCCACTCATCCCCAGCGTCCCTCCGGTGTGCAAAATCAATACGCGTGGCATCACTCACCTCTCTTCTGCAGTGGCGGTGCAACCTCAGGCGCACCTCTTTGCGTCTTCGCGCGCCGACTATGCGCCAGCCCTCCCGCGCTATCAAGCCACGAGCTCATCCATCGCCGCCAACGCCCAGCCCACCGCGTCGTCGCGCCGCCCCCCGGCCTTGAGCGTCCCCACCAGCGTCTGAAGACGGTAAAGCGCCACAACCTCCCGGGCATCCTCAACGCCTCCGTGTAACCACAGCGCGTCGAGATGCTCCAGCACCTCGGCTGTCTCCGCGCGCCAGCGACTCAACGCTCGGGACGCCGACCAGCGCCCGAGCTCGATCAGCGGATGCCCCGCACGCCCCATCTCCCAGTCGACCAGCCACCACCCCCACGCCCCACCCACACGCCGTCCAAGCATATGCGCATCTTTAAGATCCCCGTGCATCAGGTAGGCCCGCGCCCCCACCCCGGCGAGCGACGCCTCCGCCTCTGCTATCCACGCGCGCACCTTTTTCAGCCGCTCCTCCCCCAGCCGCCCCACCACAACCTCCTGGCCGAGCGCCCACCCCATAAACCCCTCATACTCCTCGCGATGCGTCGCCCAGCGCTTCGTCAGCGCCAGCCCCTCCCCCAACAACCCCGGGCAAGGATAGCTGCGTGCACTGGCGACCCGCACGATCGCCTCGGCCACATCGAGCGCCTGCGGCCGCGCATCGTCACTGCCCTGCACAAACGCGACCAGCGACCAGGCACGGGCCTGCCCCGTCCCATCACGCTCCTCCCCGACGCCCAGCAGCTCCGGCGCGCCCACCTCGGCCGCCAACTCACCACACACCCCGCACTCGGTCGCCCACGCACGCTTCCCACCGGCGTACTCCCGATACACCGCGCGACGCCCGTCCCCCAGCCTCACCTCCACGCCGGGGTTGGTCCCGCCGGGCAACCTCCCGATCACCTCAACCGGCTCCCAGCGCCGCAGGCGTCGTTGCAGCGCCTCGCGATCCAGCGGTTGATGCTCAACCAACTCCCAGGGTCGCTCATCCGGAACCAACCCCGCACGTGCCTCGCCATCACGAGCTGCCCGTTTTTGACTCCTTTTCTTCTGCACCAGGCCTCACTCCCTTACGCACCAGCCCTCTCACGACCGCTTAAATAGCCGTCCTCCGGGCGGTCACCCTGTCGAGCAACGCACCGCCCACCCCGTCGCTTCACAGTCGCGAAGCGTCCCTTTCCACGGCGACTCTGCTGCTTAAGTTCTCGCCGACCTAAATCGCCAGGCCGCCCCGGCGGCCGCATCTTCTCAGGAGTACTCATGCTTGAACACCTCCCCGCAACGCAACGCGGCACCACCCGCATCGACTGGCTCAACTCCCGCCACTCATTCTCCTTTGGCGGCTACCACAACCCCGAACGCATGGGCTTTCGCAACCTGCGCGTCATCAACGACGACATCGTCTCCCCCGGCGCAGGCTTCGGCGCCCACCCCCACCGCGACATGGAGATCATCTCCTACGTCGTCGATGGCCAACTCGCCCACCGCGACTCCATGGGCAACGGCTCCACCATCGGCCCCGGTGAAGTTCAGCGCATGAGCGCCGGCACCGGCGTGCGCCACAGCGAGTTCAACGCCTCTGATACCCAACCGGTACGCTTTCTCCAGATCTGGATTCCCCCCTCCGAGCCCGGCCTCTCGCCATCCTATGAGCAACGCAAGTTCGATCTGAACGCCGCCCCCAACTCCTTCCACCTCATCGTCTCTCCCGACGCCGAGGGCGACGCCCTGAAGATCCACCAGGACGCCCGCATCTTCGCCGCCCACTTCGACGAGGGAGCATCCGCCGACATCGAACTTCCCGAAGGCCGCTACGGCTGGGTTCAGGTCGTGCGCGGCACACTCAAGGTCAACGGCCAAGCGCTCAGCGAAGGCGATGGCCTGGCCGCATTCCAGGAGCCCACCTTGAGCTTTAAAGCCACCGAAGAATCCGAAGTGCTCTTCTTTGACCTGGCCTGAACATGCTCCACGCGCCGGAGGCCTCTTGCACCCGGACGGCGGCGCGGGCATCGTCGCCCGCGCCACTGCCCTTCTCTCTGCCCCCGGTTCTCCTCATGGCCCAGACCTACTTCGCCACCACCCAGCCCGGCCTCGAAAACGCCCTGCTCGCTGAGCTACGCCAGCTCAAGATCAAAAAGCCGCAGGTGCTCACCGGCGGCGTCGAGTTTCAGGCCACCTACGCCACCCTCTACGAAGCCAACCTCACCCTGCGCAGCGCCACGCGCGTCTGGCTTCGCCTCGACGAGTTCCGCGCCCGAGACACCTCCGAGCTTTACCGGAAGTGCCGGCGCTTCGACTGGGAACGCCTCCTCGGCCCCGACCTCACCCTCACCATACAGGCCCATAGCCAGCAGAGCCGCATGGTGCACACCGGCACCATCAGCGAGGTCACAGCCCAGGCAATCCGCGAACATTTCACCGACGATCTTAAGCGCCCCGCCCCCGACTTCGGCGACCAAGAGGCCGCCCAGCGCATCATGGTCCGCATCGAAGGCGATCGCTGCCAGCTCAGCCTCGACGCCAGCGGACCGCGCCTCCAACAACGCGGCTGGCGCACCGAATCCGGCCCCGCGCCGCTACGTGAAAATATCGCCGCCGGTCTTCTCCTCCTCTGCGACTGGACGCCCGACCAACCGCTCCTCGACCCGATGTGCGGCAGCGCCACCATCCTCATTGAGGCCGCCCTCCTCGCCACGAAGACCGCGCCAAATCTCGCGCGAAACTTCGCCTTCGAGCGCTGGCAAAACTTCGAGCCCCCGAAACTTCGCGGCCTTCGGGCGAACTTAAAGTCGACACAGAAGCCCGACGCAGCCCCCTCCCTTCTGGGCTTCGATCGCGACCCTCACGTCCTGGAAGCGGCCGCCGCCAACGCCCGCCGCGCCGGCGTCAACGCCCACCTTCACCTTACGCCCGCCCCCCTCTCCGAGCTTCAGGCCCCTGACACCCCACCGGGGCTCATCCTCACCAACCCGCCCTACGGCGAACGCCTGGCCAGCGGCGACGCCCTGCCCACATTGCTGGAGCGCTGGCAAAACGAGCTCCCCCGCTGGTCGGTCGCCTTTATCTGGCCCCGCGAGCGCGCCGCCGAAGTTCAAAAGCTCGCCACAGACCGCCTGCAACGCGTCGCCACGATCTTCAACGGCGGAATCTCCGTCGATCTCTGGCGTGGCGCTCCCCTGCGCTGAATTTTTTTCACTTTTTTCCCCCTATCACGCAAAACTCACCGCACGCGCTCGATAATAGATCCTACTCGCCCACCAAGGGCACCGACACGGGGGACGTTTCACCCGAAACCACATGAAACACCATGACGAGGGGACGTGATGGGACTGAACTTTCGCTGGAATCTTTTCGGGTTCAAAAGTCGACGCATCATCAAAATCCGCCGCGAGCTCGACGCGCTGCTCACGCGCCGACAGGAGCGCGACGCGCTCGAAGACGCACCCGACGCCGAGCCCGTGCTCGTGGCCTTCCCACCCGGCGGTCGCCCCCAGATCTACCATTTTGAGCGCGGCCACCGGCAGGCACTCGCCGCCCGGCGCAGCGCGCAGCAGGCCAACCTCTCCGAGGTCTCGCCACCCGACTACGCCTCGCCAGCGCTCGAAGATCTCGGGCCGGCCAGCGCCCTCGCCAGCCACCTCCGGGTGCACATCGCCACCGCCCCGGAACCCGCCTCAGCCGAAGACCAGCAGGAGGAGCGCCTGACCGAGAATCATCCCGTCTAGCGCACCACCATAATAGAGCTCACCGGGGGGGCGGCGCGCCGCGAAGCGGCGCTTGCCGTAGATAAGCAAGCCAAGCGAAGCGAGGCTGGCGAGCACCACCGCCACACTTCCCACGCCCATGCCGGAGACCACGCGTACAAGCGCAGATCCCATAACCGCGACTGCCGCAAGCTGCGCCAGCCCGAAACTCCGCGCCTCACCAAGCCGCCCGGCCAGCGTACGCACCCCGCCCGCGCGATCACTGCGCATATCCCGCACATCAAAGGGCAGCGTCAGCGCGTACATAAAAAGGGCGCGCTCAAGCACAAGCCATACCCACAGGCCCGGCGCCATCGCCTCACCCAACTCCAGCGCCGGCAACCCGCAGGTTACCACCGCCCACACAAGCGCCGTCGCCGGTGTTTTCAAGCCCGGCAGATCTTTGAGCCGTGCCCCCTTCCAGAAGATCAGCGGCAGGCTGTACCCCACCGACACCACACCCAGCGGCACCAGCGCCAATATCGTCGGCAGGCGCAACATCAACGCCGACACAGCGCTGCCCGCAATGCCAATCCCGATCAACGCCGTCACCACCCCGCGATGTCCGCTCAACCAGCGGTGCCGCACGCTCCCCACAAGCCGATCTTCGCCCCGACCGCCCACCCACCGGTCCAGGCTGTAGACCGCGAGCGTCGCCCAGAACACCATCGCCCCCAGCGCCCCGACCTCCACCGGATCACCACCCGCAAGCCTCGCGCTCGCCAGCGTCAACGCGCCCGCCCCGGCCGCAATCCAGATGTTCGAAAAGATCAGTGCGCTGACAACGCGCATCGCAGACTCCTGCCTCAAACCACCGCCGCTTTGCTTAGCAACCCGCAACGCGCAATAAAAGTGCGACGAACATTCTGCCCGCGCCACCCCGCCCCCGATGTTTCAGGCATAAAAAAACCCGCAAAGCATTCGCTTCGCGGGTCTCTTAAGTCGGGGCGACAGGATTTGAACCTGCGACCCCTTGCACCCCATGCAAGTGCGCTACCAGGCTGCGCCACGCCCCGACATCCGACTCTTCTCAAGGCCCCTTGCGGCAGCCCCTCGTTGAGTGGAGCGCTTAAATACCCAGCCCCCCCGATGGCGTCAACACCCTTTTTGAAAAACTTTCACTTTTCATCCAAAACCCTCCCTTCCCAACCCTTGAACTTTCCCGATCGGCGATCCATCATGCGCTGCCCTCGTCGGCCCCGCGCCGACACGTGCCAGGGAGGCCGGGGTAGACGTCAACGTCGGGGCTTTGAGGGCCCGCGCAGCAGCACTGAGGTGCGATCGTGAAAAAAATCGTCGCAATTGCGAACCAGAAAGGAGGCGTGGGAAAGACCACGACCTCAGTCAACCTGGCCGCCTGCCTGGCCGGTGAGTCCTGCCGGGTGCTCCTGATCGACCTCGATCCCCAGGGCAACGCCACCAGCGGTGTCGGCGTCGATCGCGATGAGTGCGACACCTCCATCTACGATGCGCTCGTGGGCCTGCGCACCGTCGAGACGCTGATCCGCCCCACCCACACCGAAAACCTCGATCTGATCCCCAGCACCACCGATCTTGCAGGGGCCCAGATCGAGCTGGTCAGCGCCGACGACCGCGAATTCCGACTTCGCCAGGCCCTGGAGAAGGTGCCCGACGACTACGACTTCGTGATCCTCGACTGCCCGCCCTCCTTAGGCCTGCTCACCATCAACGCGCTGGCCGCCGCCAACACCGTGCTCGTCCCCATTCAGACCGAGTACTACGCCCTTGAGGGCCTGGGCCACCTGCTGCGCACCATCGAGTTGATTCACGAACACCTCAACCCGGCGCTCACCATCGAAGGCATCCTTCTGACCATGTACGACTCGCGCACAAACCTAAGCGAGCAGGTCGCCACCGAGGTCTCCACTCACTTCGGCGAGTTGGTCTTTCAGACGGTCATCCCTCGAAACGTGCGTCTGGGTGAGGCGCCGTCTTTTGGGATGCCGATCAGCGAATACGACCGCAGCTCCCGCGGCGCGATCTCCTACCGCGACTTCGCCCGCGAATTCTTAAAGCGTAACGGGCACGGCGGCGTCAGCGCCTCCGCCTGATAAGGACATCTATGGCACCGACCGACGATCAGAAGCCGACGCGCAAAGCGCTCGGAAAGGGCCTGGGCGCGCTCATCCCCAAACAGGCCGAGAGCGCGGAGAAGCGCGAGTTTATTCGACTTCCCATCGCCCGCATCGACACCGCGCGCCCCCAACCCCGCACCCACTTCGACGGCGATCGCATCGACGAGCTCGCCGAAAGCATCAAAGAGAGCGGGCTTATCCAGCCCCTTGTCGTACGCGAGCGACAGGGCCGCTACGAGCTCATCGCCGGAGAGCGGCGCCTGCGCGCCTGCAAACGCGCCGGCTTGAGCGAAGTCCCCGTCGTCATCAAAGACGTCACCGACTTTGAGGCCTACACCCTGGCGCTCATCGAAAACATCCAGCGCGAAGACCTCAACCCGGTCGAAGAAGCCCTGGCCTACCAGAAGCTCCTCGACGACTCGGGGCTTAGCCAGGCCGACCTGGCCAACCGCGTCGGCAAGTCCCGCAGCGCGCTGGCCAACTCCGTGCGTCTGCTCACCTTAAGCGAGTTTGTGCTCGACCTCGTCGCCAGTGGCGAGCTCAGCGCCGGCCACGCCCGCGCCATCATCACCCTCGAGGAGGAGCCCGCCGAGCGCCTGGCCGCCCAGGTCGTCGCCGAGGGCTGGTCGGTGCGCGAGACCGAAGAGTACGTGCGCAACCTCAAAGAGCCCCCGGGCAAAAAAGCTGAGCCCAAACGCAACCGCTACCGCGACGATGCGCTCGTGCGCGACCTCACCGAGCGCCTCCAGCACAGCCTGGGCACCCGCGTCAAAGTCAAAGACCGCCAGGGCAAGGGCAAGATCGAGATCTTCTACGACGACGTCGAGATCCTCCAGTCCGTCCTCGACCGCATCATCGTCGACGATAAAGAATCGCAGGGCTAAGCATCCCTGAGCCAACAAAAAGAGCCCGGCGCCAACGCGCCGGGCTCTTCTCTTTTCTTGCTCCTGCCACCCGAGCATCACTCCGCCACCACTCAACCGCAGCAGCCCTTTCGCCCGCAGCGCGCCGCGACCTCCGGCTTAAAGAACGCCTCCAGAAACTCCGGCGAAAAATACTGCGCGGCGATCTCCGGCTCCACCTCCATGGCCTGGCGCACCCAGTACTGCACGATGTCCGCATCGGAGCGCGCCGCCGCCTCGGTGATGAGCCGCGTCGCCGTCTCGCGCTGATACGCCTTCCACAACTCCCCGATGGCGTGATCCCACAGGGTGGGCTGCTCCGCTGGCGAGGCCGACTCCACCGCCGCCAGCACCCCGGCCAGCTCCCCCGTGCGCATCGCGTGCGCCAGGGGCTTTTGCAAACGCCCCGCCCCGAACTGCCAGAGCACCACGACCACCGCCGCGATCGCCGCCACTATCATCCACCAGGTCAGTGCCATCGTCTTACCTTTGTTCGTAGTCGTCGTGTCTTCTGCTCAGACCGGCCGCACACCGCTCTTTCGATAGGGGCGCTCCACGCGCTTCTCCCGCGCAAGCTCCAGCCCTGCCAGTAGATAGTCGCGAGTCTCCCGCGGATCAATCACCTCATCGATAAGCCCGCGCCCGGCCACTTTGTAAATGTCGATGTAGGGGCGAATCGCCTCGACCATCTGCGCCTTCACCTCCTCGGCGTCCGGCGCGCTATCGAGCATCTTGCGGGCAAAGATCGACACCATGCCCTCCGGGCCCATCACGCTGATCTCAGCCGTGGGCCAGGCCACAATCAGATCCGGCTCATACGCCCGCCCGCACATCACATAATAACCCGCACCGTAGGCCTTACGCACAATCACGGTCAGCTTGGGCACCGTCGCGCTGGCCACCTCAAAGAGCATCTTCGCGCCGTGGCGAATGATCCCCGCCTTCTCCACCTTGCTGCCAATGATGAAGCCCGGCACATCCTGGAAGAAGATCAGGGGGATGTTGAAGCTGTTGCACAGGTTGATAAATCGCGCGGCCTTATCGGCCGCGTCATTCTCCAGAATCCCCCCCAGATATTTGGGGTTATTCGCCACCACCCCCACCGGCT
The DNA here is from genome assembly GCF_007997015.1 of Lujinxingia vulgaris. Taxonomy (NCBI): domain Bacteria; class Deltaproteobacteria; order Bradymonadales; family Lujinxingiaceae; genus Lujinxingia; species Lujinxingia vulgaris. The sequence continues at coordinate 713,195 of NZ_VOSM01000001.1, read as the reverse complement.
GCCCGCCCATACGCGCAAAGGCGGTGACGATGTTGCGCGCAAATTTGGGCTTCATCTCAAACATCGAGCCCTCATCGACCACCGCCCCCACGAGCTTGCGCATATCGTACGCCCGCCGACTCGACTCCGGCAGCACGTCGAGAAGCCCCTCACACAGCTCACCGCCGGGCTCGCGCGCCTCATCCGGCGCCACCTCGGCAACCGGTGGACGACCCTCGCAATGCTGCGGCATGTAGCTCAAATAGTCTTTGATGGCGTCGAGGCAGTCTTCATCGCTCTTGTAGATCTGGTCGGCCACCCCCGACGCCTCATTATGCACCCGCGCCCCGCCCAGCGCCTGCTCGTCGATATCCTCACCCACCGCCGCCTTCACCAGCGGCGGACCGCCCAGCGCCATAAAGCTCGTGCCATCGACCATGGGCACAAAGTCCGCAAGCCCCGGGATATACGCCGTGCCCGCAGCCCCCGGCCCCAGCATCGCGGCCACCTGGGGCACCACCCCGCTCATGATCACCTGCTCCCGAAAAAGATAACCGGTGTTGGCAAAGAGCGTGATCTGATCACCGTCAATCCCCGAGCCCCCGTGCACCCTCGCCCCGGCTGAGTCGATCAGCCAGATCATCGGCACGCGATTCTTCAGCGCGAACTCCCGCGCCCGCGTCACCTTCAACTCCCCCACATCGCCGATCGAACCGCCCAGCACCGTAAAATCATAAGCCGCACACACCGCCATCCGACCGCGGATCTTACCAAACCCGCACACCACCCCGTCCGCCGGCGTGCGCACCTTCTCCTTGGGCACAGGCTGGCTGTTGGAGTGAAAAAACGCGTGCTGCCCGAACTCCCTAAAACTCTCCTCATCAAAGAGGTAGGCGATGCGCTGGCGCACATCGAGCTTGCCGCGATCATGCTGGCGCGCCACGCGCTCCTCGCCGCCCATCTGCACCACATCGGCACGGCGCTCTCGCAACTTCTCGACCAGCTCTCGCATGCGTTTGTTTTCCGCCATCGCTCGCTCCTGATACTGGTCCGCCCCCTTCGGCGTCACCAGCTGCCCGTCATTGAATGTCGCCATGATCGCGTTTCGCCCGCAGGATAAAGCTCCGGGCCGATCACACGCAACCGCGCCATCCCCGCCTTTCCGGCCTGCCCCGGGAATCCCCACCTCCCCACCGACGTTTGGGGGCACATCGAAGCATATCCGCTTCGCCCCCCTTTGGTTGCCTTCCCCTCTTGCACATTGCTGCTCACCTTGCCGTAGAGTCCCCCCATGGAACACCTCATCCCCGCTCGCCAGCGCCCCCTCCTCAACGATCTCGGCCTTTTGATTCTCCGACTGTGGATCGGCGGCGCGATGCTCTTTGCCCACGGCATGCCCAAACTTTTAAGTTTTAGCGAGCGTGCGGAGACGTTTGCCGACCCCCTGGGCCTCTCCAGCCCGGTGAGCCTGACAATGGCCGTGGGCGCCGAGGTCGGCGCCTCCATCCTCCTGATGCTCGGCCTTGGCACCCGTTTCGTCAGCGTGCCGCTACTCTTCACGATGCTCATGGCCGCGTTCGTGATCCACGGCGACGATCCCTGGCAGAAAAAAGAGTTCGCCCTGATGTACGCCTTCCCCTACATCACCTTCATACTCACCGGCCCCGGGCGCTTCTCCCTCGACCACCTCATCGCGCGCAAAAAAGGCGACTTCGCCACCTGATCATCGCCTCAGATAAGACGCGGCCCTTGTGCCCGCGCCCCGCTCGCGCTCTACTTCCACGCACACAACCTGTGTGCTGTCGAAGTCTCAAGACGTGAGCGTACCCGATGCGAAAGATCAAACTTCACTGGTGGATCCTCCTGGGCATGATCGCCGGCGTCGTCTGGGGGATGGCCCTGCACGGCGCCTACTACGACGATCTCCTGGAGCAGGCGCGCCAGCAGGTGCTCGGCCAGGGCTACCGCCCCGAAAGCCTGATCGGGGCCACCCGCGAGATCAACACCGCCCTGCAGAGCCTGATGAACCAGACCCCGGCCGGCGCCGCCGCCCACGGGCTGGCCGAGCTCTTCCTGGCGCTCCTGCGCATGATCGTCATTCCCCTGGTCTTCGCCTCCCTGGTCTGCGGCGTCACCGGCATGCGCGACTTCAGCCGCCTTCGCCGCATCGGCGCCCGCGCCGCCGGCTGGTACGTCACCACAAGCCTGCTCGCCATCCTCTTAGGCCTCATCCTCGTCAACCTCTTCAAGCCCGGCGTCGGTCTTGAGATGCCCATGGCCATTGGCGAGGTCGATATCCCCGCGCCCAGCGGACCCTGGGAGATGCTCCTCTCCGTCGTGCCCACCAACGTGGTAGCTGCGGCGGCCAGCTTCGATCTCCTGGGGCTGATCTTCTTCGCCATCCTCTTTGGCATCTTCACCCTCCAGGTCGAAGAGCCCTTCCTGGAGACCATCGACGGCTTCTTTCAGGCCCTCTTCGCCGTGATGATGAAGATGACCCTCTTCGTCATCGCGCTGGCCCCGGTGGGCATCGCCGCCCTCATCGCCCGCCTGCTCGCCATCACCGGCCCCGAAGCGCTCACAAGCGTTGTGGGTTATGCAGGCACCGTCGCCGCCGCCCTCCTCTTACACGGCCTCCTCACCCTGCCCCTCCTCTTCTGGGCGCTGACCCGCCGCAACCCCTACCGGGTGCTCGGCGCCATGGGCGCCACCCTGCTCACCGCCTTCTCCACCGCCTCCTCCGCCGGCACCCTGGGCATGACGCTCGAGCAGCTCGAAGACAACGTCGGCGTCAAAAACGAGGTCGGCGGCTTTGTGCTTCCCCTCGGCGCCACCATCAACATGGACGGCACCGCCCTCTACGAATGCGTCGCCGTGCTCTTCATCGCCCAGGTCTACGCCAGCGCCAACCCCGACTTCGTACTCACCTTCGGCACCCAGCTCACCATCGTGGTGCTGGCGCTTATGGTCAGCATCGGCGCCGCCGGCATCCCACACGCGGGCCTGGTGATGATGGTCATCATTTTTGAGGCCGTGGGCCTGCCCCTGGAGCTCATCGCGCTTCTCTGGGCCATCGACCGCCCCCTCGACATGATGCGCACGATGATCAACGTCTGGAGCGACTCCATCGGCGCCACCGCCATCGCCCACTTCGAAGACGCCATCGACGAGAGCAAACTCTTCGCCCCGGCCGACGAAGACGCCTCCTACTCCACCACCTGATTCCCACCTCCACCGCAAAGGAACCCTATGTCCTGGGAAGACGCCTGGCGCGAGGGACGCACCGGCTGGGACGCCGGCCAGTCCTCCCCCCTTCTTCAAACCTTAGTCGAACGCGGCGAACTCAAAGGTCGCTCCGCCCTGGTCCCCGGGTGTGGGGCAGGCTACGACGTCATCACCCTGGCCAGCACCTTCGACGAGGCCCGCGGCCTCGACCTCGCGCCGACGGCCCGCGAGCGTTTTATGGAACTTCGCGACGCCGCCGGCCTCTCCGAAGAGCGCGCGCCCTACCAGGTGGGCGACTTCTTCGAAGACGATCTGCACGCCCCCTTCGATGTGGTGTGGGATTACACCTTCCTCTGCGCCATCGACCCCACCCTTCGCCCCCGCTGGGCCGAGCGCATGGCCGCCCTCATCGCCCCCGGCGGCCTGCTCGCCACGTTGATCTTCCCGGTGCTCGAAGACGATCCGCAGCGCGAGACGGAGCGCATGGCCAACGGCCCGCCTTTTCCCCTTCGCCCCACAGGCGTCGAGGCGCTCGTCGCCCCCCACTTCAAGACACGCCGGCTCGACCCCGTGCCCCCGGACCTAAGCCACCCCGGACGCGAAGAGATGGAGTGGCTCGGCATCTTCGAGCGCGCGTAAGCCCCATGAGCCCCTCAGCGCTCTCCCTTCTCCAACGACGCGCTGCGCGGCCCCAGCACCACCCGGTCCATCGCGAAGCTGCCATCCTCCTCGATATGCAGAATCGCCGCGTAGCGCTCCGTATGAAACCCCACCCGCCCCGCAGCCCCCGGGTTCACCCAGAGCGTCGGCCCCACCTTCCCCACCACCGGGATATGGCTGTGCCCCACCACCAGCACATCCGGCCGCAGCCTGGAGATAAGTTCGCGGGCCGCCGGTCGTGGGCGCTTGGGCGAGCCCGCGATATGCAGCGCGCTGATCTTCTTGCCGGCCACCATCACGCTGGCCTCCAGCGGATAAAATCGCAGCTCCCCGCCGTCGATATTGCCCCGCACCACCGTCACCGGCGCCACCTCCTCCAGGCGATGAATCACCTCCTCTCGCCCGATATCACCGGCATGCACAATATGCGCGACGTTTTTGAATACTTCGAGGACTTGTTCGTCCAGCCAGCCGTGCGTATCTGAGACCAGCCCCACGCTTGTTCGTCCCATCTCCACCCTCGTAAAGTCTCGTAAACCCTTGAAATGACTGGCCCGTCACGACGCGGCGTGTCTAAGAAATATCTTGCACGACCCTTCTGACGTGTGCACGATGGCCGCGTCTCACTCCCGAGAAAACCCGAACTTAGAGAGCTCGCGATTCGCGGGACGAGATGAACGTCGAAGTACCATGCAGAAGTTGAATCGTCACTGTATCACCGTTTGAGTTGTAGGCCGGCAAGGCCGCCGGCCGCTTTGGATGGACACCAATGTAGGTGTCGCAAACACGGAGCTGTACATGAAGATGAATACGCAACTGCGATGGATGTTCACCCTGGCCGCCGCCGGCGCCATGACCCTGACCCTTGTGCCGGAAGCCGACGCCGCGCGTCGTGCCAGCCTCGGCCAGAACCGCCTGATCCTCGACAAGAACGACGTCTACCTCTTCCCCCAGACCTCCACCGAGTACAACAACCTGCTCAGCCTGGAGTACGGCGGCGCGCAGAACGCCGGCTCCGGCCTCGCGCTCATCGGCAACGACGCCATGGTCTTCGGTCTGGGCATCTACCGCGGCGACCTCTTCACCGCGCAGAGCTACCCCTACAACCTGGGCCACCCCAACCTGGGCAACATCGGCAACCCGCTCGCCCCGATCAGCCCCCAGGCCCACACCATCTTCGACCTCTTCGCCGGCTTTGACATGGGCGCAGGCTCCGCCGGCGCCCGCCTCTCGCTGGGTAACGGCGGCTTCCGCAACGTCGACGGCGAAGACGTCGTCGACGCCGAGACCCACAACTTCGTGGGCCTGACCCTGGGTTACTCCATGATGGGTGACACCCGCGTGGACACCGGCCTCAACATCCAGTTCAACTCCGGCAACCAGATCAACGGCGGCGACGACGTCCTCGACGTCACTCGCCTGGCCATCGGCGCCACCGCCCGCGCCTACGTCCCCATGGCCGAGCGCACCAGCCTCGGCATCCTCGGTGACGTGACCTTTGAGAGCAACGGCCTGACCGGCCGCACCTACGACGCCAACGGCGACGAGACCTCCAGCACCGAAGCCTCCTCCAGCGCCTTCGGCATCATGGCCGGCGTCGGTCCGGTCTTTGAGCTCAAGGAAGCCACCACCCTGGCCGGTTACGCCCTGCTCGGCGTGGCCACCGAGGGCACCGACCCCGACGTCGAGACCGACTTCGACCGCCAGCGCGTCACCACCTACCTGACCCCGGGTCTGCACGTCGCCGCCGACATCCAGCTCCTCGACTGGCTCTACTTCCGCACCGGCGCGCAGTACACCTACCTGGGCGCGACGACCTCCAACGAGATCGACCCCAACGCTGGCAACAACGTGCGCGACACCACCACCGCCAACATCCGCACCAGCGACTTCGGCTGGCGCGCGGGCCTGGGCGTCGAGCTGGGTGACTTCACCCTCGACGGCGCCTTCCAGGCCGGCTTCATCACCAACGGCCCTGACTTCCTCGGTGGCGCCGGCGGCGGCATGTTCACCTCGGTGGCCGCGGGCTACCGCTTCTAAGCCACATCCCCGGGGTGGAGACGCTCGCGTAACGCGCCGCGCCTCCACCTGATCGAAAGTCCCAAAACCCCGGCCGCTCGCGGCCGGGGTTTTTCGTTCAGGTCCCTCTTGACCTCAACGCCCCACCTCCCAATCCCTTAAGCACCCCTTCGTCACTTCGACGAATACCCCCTTATGGGTAACTCAAGCGCCTCGTCACTTCGACGAAGGCTCCCTGAAGCCCTTAAGCACCCCTTCGTCACTTCGACGAATACCCCCTTATGGGTAACTCACACGCTTCGTCGTCTCGACGAACGACTCCCGCAGCTCGTGGACACTTCGCGTCACTTCGACGAACGCCCCCCACGGCTCGTGGACACCCCTCGTCACCTCGACGAACACCTCCCACGGAGCGCGGGCAGCGCGCGTTACCTCAACGACTGTGTCCCCGTCGAACCGTGCCCCGCCGATGGGTAACGCGCCATGGTTGCGCGACGCCCTCCCCGGCACCTCGTCGCAGAAAAGCGCCCTGAACAAAAAACCCTGCGAACTCCCGAAGGAGCCCGCAGGGCTGTCTCAAAAGCCGCACGCTTGATGGAGAGCGCCAGCTACGCTCAGACGTCGTCGGGGGTACGCTCGCTCTTCTCGGCGTCCACCGCGACCCCTTCGCTGGCCTGGGCCGTCACGCTCTCAAACTGCTCGGTGGAGATGCCCATGCGTTTGGCGCGGCGCAGCCACTGCTTGCGCGCCATATCCCGCATATCCTGCTCCACGTCCGACTCGTCGACGATCTCCAGACCCAGCAGCGTCTCCACCACGTCCTCCATGGTGACAAGCCCGGCGATGCCGCCGTACTCATCAACCACCACCGCGATATGGTGCTGCTCGGCCACGAAGAGCTCAAAAAGCTCACGCACCGAGAGGTGCTCCGGCACAAACTTGATGTCGCGGCGGTGTTCTACGAGCTTGCGTGTCTCATGGTCGCGCGCCAGATCCAGGAGCAGGTCCCCTTTGAGCACATAGCCCACGATCTCGTCGGCTTTCTCACGGTAAATCGGGATGCGCGAGAAGACCGGGTTGGGATGTGTCTCAAAAAAATCGCCGATGGCCGTGTCCTGCTCCACGGCTAGAAGCACCGTGCGCGGGGTCATGATATCGCGCACCCGCAGCGCTCCGACCCGCAGCACGTTCTGCAGAAGAATCGACTCACCGATGTCGACAACCCCTTCCTGCACGCCGATCTCGGTCATCGCGCTCATCTCTTCGCGGCTCAGCTGCGGCTGCGCCTCTTTTGAGGAGAGCACCTTCATCAGAAGCTGCGAGACCACCACCAGCGGGTAACTGATGATAATCAACACCGGCAAAATACGCGCGACCGGACCGCTGAGTCCTCGCCAGTAGTTCGCGCCGACGGTCTTCGGAATGATCTCGGTCAGAAAGAGAATCGCCAGCGTCATCACCGCCGAGACCACCCCGACATAACCCTCGCCCCAGATCTTTGTGGCCTCGGCACCCACGCCGACCGCGCCGACGGTGTGCGCGATGGTGTTCACGCTCAAAATCGCCGCCAGCGGCCGGTCCACATCACTTTTGAGTCGATGCAGCAGCTCGCCAATGGGCTGGCCCTCGTTACGCAGCGCCGCCACATAGGAGGGGGTCACGCTTAAGAGCACGGACTCCAGCAGCGAACACAGAAAGGAGGTCCCGAGCGCAAAGAGCGCATAAATTATCAGCAGTGTCATCGACTCTTCGTCCTCGCGCTCAGGCGCGCGTCAACGCTCTGGCAAATTCAACGAAATCAGCGAGCAAACCATCGAGCTGCTCATTCAACTCGGCGCTCTTGAGGCTGCCATCATCCTCAAACGCCTGGTGGGCCATCGAAAGCCCGAACATCCGCGGTGAGACCACCGCCCCCATCGACTCCAGCGGGATACGGGTCTGCCACAGACCGCGGTTGCCGCCGATCATCGAAGGAGACGCACTCATCAGGAGCAAGGGCTTATCACGAAGCGGCCCGGGACGGTAGCGGGAGAGCCAGTCCAGCGCATTCTTGAGGTTGCCCGGGATCGAGTAGTTGTACTCCGGGGTCACCAGCAGCAGCGCATCCGCCGCCTCCACCGCCGCCTTCATCCGCTCCGCCCCCTCGGGGAAGCCCTCCTCCTGGAGGTCCTGATTATAAAGGGGCATCTCGAACTCCGCGAAGCTCCGTCGGTCGACCTCCACCCCTTCCATCGCGTCGAGCAGCGAGGCTGCCACTTCAAAGAGCTTTCCGTTATGGGAGTTCTGACGCAGCGATGCGGCAAAACCCATGACTTTCAATGCCATCGTGAACCTCCAGCGCCTTTAAGACGTTTCTCGAAAAAGGGTACGCGCGAAAAAGTCGCGCATAAAAAAAGCGGCGCTCCCCGGATGTTCTCCGGGGAGCGCCGCCCTTATTGCTTGCTACTTAAGACCATCTGGCTCAGCTGTTCTCAGCGGCGCGCTTGGCCTGGTACTCCTTGATCAGGTCTTCCTGGACCGAACGCGGCACCGGAGCGTACTTGGCGAACTCCATGGAGAACTCCGCCTTGCCCTGGGTCGAGCTGCGCAGGTCGTTGGAGTAGCCGAACATCTCGCTGAGCGGCACCTCCGCCATCACCACCGCGTAGCCCTGACGGGTACGCGAGCCGGTGATCATACCGCGGCGCTTGTTCAGACCACCGAGCACCGCCCCGCTGAACTCCTCGGGGCTCTCGACCTCAACCTTCATGATCGGCTCGAGGATGACCGGGTTGGCACGCTTGTAGGCGTCGCGGAAGGCCGCGCGGGCCGCCAGGCGGAAGGCCATATCGGAGGAGTCAACCGCGTGGGAGTTACCGTCGATGATCGCCGCCTTGACGTTGACCACCGGGAAGCCGATGAGACCACCTTCGTCCATCTGGTCCTGGAAGCCCTTATCACAGGAGGGCTGGTACTCTTTGGGGATCACACCACCGGTGATGTTGTTGATGAACTGGTAGTGCTCACCCTCATCGGCCGGCGCAAGCCAACCCACGACGCGCGCGTACTGACCCGAACCACCCGTCTGCTTCTTGTGGGTGTAATCGAAGTCGGCCTGCGTGGTGACCGTCTCACGGTAAGCAACCTGCGGCTGACCCACCTCAACGTCGACGCCGTACTCACGACGAATACGCTCGATGTAAACCTCCAGGTGAAGCTCGCCCATACCACCGATGATGGTCTGGCCGCTCTCCTCGTCACGCGAGACGCGGAAGGTCGGGTCTTCCTTGGAGAAGCGGTTGAGCGCCTTGGAGAAGTTCTGAAGGCCGTCCTTCTTCTTGGGCTCAACGGCGAAGGTGATAACCGGGTCGGGCACGTGAATCGAGGTCATGGTCACCTCGATGTTGCCGTCGGTGAAGGTATCACCCGAGGCGCAGTCGATACCGAAGAGCGCCACGATGTCGCCGGCAACCGCCGTGTCGATGTCGTGCATCTCATCGGAGTGCATGCGCACCAGACGACCGACCTTGTGCTTGTTCTGGTTGCTCATGTTGTAGATGAAGTCGCCCTTGTTGAGGCGGCCCTGGTAGATGCGGCAGTAGGTCAGCTGACCGTAGCGACCGTCTTCCAGTTTGAACGCGAGCATGACGAGCGGCTTCTCGGGCACCGGCTCGAGATCCACCTTGCTCTCCTCTTCGTCCATCGAGAGCGCGTGGTAGGGCATCTCCAGCGGGCTGGGCAGGTAGCTGACCACCGCGTCGAGCAGAAGCTGAACGCCCTTGTTCTTGTACGCCGAGCCCATGAAGACCGGGGTCATCGAGCGCGAGATGGTGGCTTTGCGAATCGCCGGAACCAGCATCTCGGCGGTCACAGGCTCGCCTTCGAGGTACGCCATGGCGATCTCGTCATCGAGGTCAGCCAGCGCTTCCACGAGCTTGGCGCGGTACTTCTCGACCTCGTCCTTGATCTCGGCGGGAACCTCTTCGGTGCGGATGATCTCACCGTTGTCGCCTTCGAAGTAGTGCGCCTTACGGGTCAGAAGGTCGACCGCACCGACGTGCTTGTCTTCCAGACCGATCGGGTACTGCATCAGCACGGCGTTGTGCTTGAGCTGGTCACGCAGCTGCTCGGTCACCGAGAAGGGATCGGCACCGGAGCGGTCGCACTTATTGATGAACGCCATGCGCGGGACGTTGTAGCGGCGCATCTGACGGTCAACGGTGATCGACTGCGACTGCACGCCGGCAACCGAGCAGAGCACCAGGATGGCGCCATCGAGCACGCGCAGGGCGCGCTCAACTTCAATCGTGAAGTCGACGTGGCCCGGGGTGTCAATGATGTTGATGGCGTTCTCGCCCCACTTGCAGTAGGTCGCCGCCGACTGGATCGTGATGCCTTTTTCGCGCTCCAGATCCATGGAGTCCATCTTGGCACCGACGCCGTCTTTGCCGCGGACGTCGTGGATGGCGTGAATCTGGCCGGTGTAGAACAAGATACGCTCGGTGAGCGTGGTCTTACCGGAGTCGATGTGGGCGGAGATCCCGATGTTACGAAGTTTGTTCAGGTCCATGATCCTACTCGGTTATGTTGAGACGACGGGCTGGCGCGATTTGCGCGTAGCGCCTACCCCATTTCGGAGCGCCTGTCACGTCGGTTGACGAAGTTTTTTGCCACGCCCCGACGATCTTCGGGATACGGCATACGAAGCCACCACCCGGGCCGGGAGGCAGCGGCGAGGGCCTCACAAAGGTGATATCCTCGCCAGTTGCTCAGAGAAAACGACGCGGCGCCTGCGTCGCTCCCGCGAGCGCCGGCGGACTCTATAGCGGCTCTGCGCGAAATATCAAGCCCCACTCCCCTCTCCGCGCTGGCCGTTGAACGTGGCCCCCCGCCCCCTTCTTCCCGAAGACCTCCTCGGCCGCCTCTTTTCCACCCCGCTCTGCCCCCTCCCAGCGCCGAATTGAAAACTTGCAGCCTCCGATCGCCGTGGTAGGTTGAGCGTGGAATCGTCTCGCAGACTTGCGCGCCCTGTTCAATCGCGTGGGTGCGGGTCACGCGCACGGAAGCGCGTCGCTCGCCAGGGCCCACTCGGCGCAAAACGCAAGCTCTGCGACCCCAATGCATTGCCACGGAGGGCAGTCATGGCGGCCAAGAGCGCTGCATCTTCATCCTCAAAATCCTCGAAGAAAAAGTCGACCTCCCGCTCCTCGAGCAGCAAGGCCAAAGCGGCCCCCCGGGTCAACGGCACCTCCTTTGCGCTGCAGCGTGAGCTCAGCGGGGTGGTGCTCCTGGCGTTGGCGCTGGTCTTTCTTCTCTCCATCGCCAGCTTCAACCCGGCCGACCTCGCCCGTGGCGAAGCTGCGCCCACTAACCTGATTGGCCCCTTCGGCGTCTGGGTGGGCGATGTGCTGCTGACGATCTTCGGGCTCGGTGCCTTCTTCATCAACGCCCTGCTCTGGTACTTCGGCATCTCCATGCTGCTGGGCCGCGACATTGAAGCGCGCCCTGGCGAGATCATCGGACAGCTGCTCTTCGTGCTCTCGGGCACGGTGCTCGGGCACCTGGCGCTAAGCGGCTATCTCGTGCTCGGCCATGAGCCCGGCGGCTGGATCGGCGCCTTCGGCGGCGAGTTGATGCGCGGCGCGGTGGGCACGGTGGGAACGGCTATTCTGGCGGGCAGCGCGTTTCTTATCGGTGCGGTGCTTGTCACCGACATGAGCCCGGGCGCGGTCGCGCGCTGGTTCGCCGCCCAGATTCACCGCTTTATGGCCTGGATGCGCCACCGCCGCGCGGTGCGCCGCGAGTTCAAGCAGCGCTACCAGGAAGAACGCGACCGCCTGCTCGCCGGCGAAGAGCTCACCATCGCCGAAGAAGCACGCCTGGAAGCGGAGCGCGCCGTCCTGGGCAAAACCACGCGCAATTACGACTTCGAGGAGAGCCTCGACGAGGAGGTCGAGCGCAAGGTCGCCGGTCGCCTGGCGCGTCTCTTTGGCCCGCGCCTGCGCAACGCCGAGCTCGCCGACGACGCTCCGGCCTCCTCCGATGAGGCCAGCGACGAGGCTCCCGCGAAGACCTCTTCCGAGAAAAAGAGCGAGAAAAAGAACAAGAAAAGCGACGCCAAAAAAGATGCCCCCTCCAACCCCGTCGCCAACGACGAGGGCTGGGAGATGGGCGAGCTTGCGACCGACGCCGACATCAAAGCCGAGCCGATTCCGATCGCCGGGCTCGATGAGGCCGGCCCCTCCGAGGAGGCCATCGAGGTCAGCGACACCCAGGTCATCGACATGCGCTCGGAGCGCGAGGCCAGCGCCCCGGTCAAAGGCGACTTCGGCCCGCAGATCGTCGAGAGCGAGGCCACCCGCAAAGCCCGCGAGCGCCAGCAGATGCTCGAGAGCGACGACAACGGCGGCCTGCTCTTCAAGCCCCAGAAAAAGGGCAATTACGAGCTTCCGCCCATCAGTTTCTTGAACTTTGACCGTGGCGAGGAGGTCGCCGTCGACTCCGACGCCCTGCGCGATATGGCCGCCCAGATCGAAAAGACTCTGGCCGACTTCAAGGTCGAGGGCACCGTGGTGGAGATCTGCCCCGGTCCGGTCATTACGATGTTCGAGTTCAGCCCGGCTCCCGGCGTCAAGCTCTCGAAGATCGCCAACCTCTCGGATGACCTGGCCATGGCGCTGGCCGCGCACAGCGTGCGTATCGTGGCGCCCATCCCCGGCAAGGGTGTGGTGGGCATTGAGGTGCCCAACCCCTCCCGCGAGATGGTCTACCTCAAAGAGATCATCGCCGATGAAGCCTTTGCCGATAATAAGAAGATGCAGCTGCCGCTGGCCCTGGGCAAAGACACCGAGGGCGGGCCTGTTATCGCCGACCTGGCGAGGATGCCCCACCTGCTCGTCGCCGGTGCCACCGGCGCGGGTAAGTCGGTGGCGGTCAACACCATGGTCTGCAGCCTGCTCTACAAGCACACCCCCGACGATGTGCGCATGATCATGGTCGACCCGAAGATGCTCGAGTTCAGCATCTACGCCGACATCCCGCACCTGCTCCTGCCGGTTGTGACCGACCCCAAGCAGGCCACTGTCGCGCTCAACTGGACGGTCCAGGAGATGGAGCGTCGCTACCAGGCCCTGGCCGATATGGGCGTGCGCAACGTCACCGGCTACAACGACAAGATCAAAAAGCTCACCAAACAGGCCGAGCTCGACCAGCTCAACGGCCTGGAAGACTCCGAGGCGCTGCGTTCCTTAGGCATCGACCACAAAGGCGACCCGGAGCACAAACACCTGCCCTTCATCATCGTGATCATCGACGAGTTCGCCGACCTGATGATGACCGCCTCCAAAGACGTGGAGACCGCCGTGGCGCGCCTGGCCCAGAAGGCACGTGCCGCCGGCATCCACCTGATCCTGGCCACCCAGCGCCCCTCCACCGACGTCATCACCGGCCTTATTAAGGCCAACTTCCCCACCCGTCTGGCGCTGCGCGTGACCAGCAAGACCGACAGCCGGGTTATCCTCGACGCCAACGGCGCCGAGAACCTGCTGGGTAACGGTGACATGCTCTTTGTGCCGCCGGGCACGAGCTTTTTGCAGCGTACCCACGGCGCCTACGTCTCGGAGAAGGAGATCGACAAGATGGTCGAGTTCCTCAAGGTCCAGGGCGAGCCCAACTACGATGAATCGATCCTCGCCGAAGATGGTGAGGATGATGAGAGCGCGGTGGCCGACGAGGATAAAGACGAGTTCTACGAGGAGGCTGTGCGCCTGGTCGTCGAATCGAAACAGGCCTCCATCTCGATGCTCCAGCGCAAGCTGCGCGTGGGCTACAACCGCGCCGCCCGCATGGTCGATATTATGGAGATCGAGGGCATCGTCGGAGAATCCGACGGGTATAAGCCGCGCGAGGTGCTGGTCGACCAGTCCCCTTACTGAGGCGCCCTGCCCAACAGGACATCATCCGCCACAAAAAAACGCCGCGAAACGCGGCGTTTTTTTTCGTTCAGGCACTCTCAACCGAAACGTCACTGAAGACCGCCGGGTCGCCATAGAGGGCCTCACGCACCGAGGCGTACACATCGCGGTGGGCGAGCTCGGAAAATCCCTGCCAGAAGGCCTTGACGTCGCGGCGGCTCGACTGCGGGAAGCTGTCGCAGACCGGGCAAGCCACCGGCATCAACCCGACCTCGTCGACCCAGGCTTCAATCTTTCGCTCCTCGACGAGAATCAGCGGCCGAATCGTCGTGACCGGATGGGTCGACGCCGGCGTGGCGGGCTTGAGCGGGTCGAGGCGGCTGCCAAAGAGCAGATTTAAGAAATACGTCTCCACGGCATCATCGAGGTGATGCCCCATCGCGAGTTTGGTGTAGCCCTGCTCCGCGCAGTACGCGTTGAGGATGCCGCGGCGCATTCGCCCGCAGATGGCACAGGGGATCTGCCCGGGTTTGAGCATCTTCTGCACCACCGAGTGGGTGTCGCGGTCGATCACTTCGAGCGGCGCGCCCAGGCGCGCCATCGCGGCGTTGAGGCCCTCGCGGTCAAAGCCGGGCTGGTTCTGGTCGAGGTGAATCAAGGTGACCTTAAAGCCCATATCCTCGCGCGCGGCGAGCTCCAGCATGGCGGCTGCGAGCAGAAGCGAGTCTTTGCCGCCGGAGATGCCTACGGCCACGTGGTCGCCGGGCTCCACCAGCGCGAAGTCGCGCACGGCGCGCTCCACAAGCTTCATCACCGGGCGGCTGACGCGGGGGGGCTCAGGGGTTTCAAGGGGCGCAGCGCTCATGGTGGGGCTCTCAGGGTGCAGGTTTGACAACGATCTGCTCGCGGGCAGCTTCGGCGGCGGATTCTACCGGCTGCGCGCCGGTGCGCAAGGCCTACGCCCTTCGCTTGCGGCGTCACGCACAGGCCTAGGCGCGCGGGCCGGTCGTAGAGTAGACTATGCGCATCGAGGCCGGCTCTCGGCCGCACCCAACGTCTGGAACCATCCCCTGGAGGAGTTCATGTCCGACGCCATCATCTGCCCCCAATGTCAGACTGCCCACTACGCCAGCGAAGCGTATTGCGAGAGCTGCGGTGCCGACCTGAGCGCGGCGGCGCCGGCCCCCGACGACGATCCCTTTGCCTTCGACGAGGCCCCTGAGGAGGTTGACGCTGAGCAGGGCTACGAAGCCGACGACGACTTCGAGCTGGCCGAGATCCCGGTTGAGCCCCTCGACGCCGAGGATGGGTACGACGATCTCGACCAGGGCTATGGCGACCCGGACGAGGAGGACCAGTACTTCGATGGCGAGGGCTACGACCTCGTGGAAGTCAGCGACGCCTCCCAGGAGCCCCCGACCCCGCCCGGTGCCGATGCATCGCTCGACTACCCCGAGGTCGCCGTCGAGGCCGCGGTGGGCGAACATTCCGAAGATCTCGCCGAGTTCGGAGCACTGGATGTGGAGCCCATCGACAGCGAGGATGACCCGCTCTTTGAGGGCGCCGAAGACGACCTGGGCGACGTCCCCGACATGCTCGCCAGCGAACCAGAGGTCGAGTTCGAGCAGACCCCGGCGGCAAAACTCGAGCCGCAGCGCACCACCCCGCGCGAGCGCCCCGAAGTTCAACCTCTGCCGGTGCCCGGCCCCTATGAGGAGCCCGCCCTGCTGACGCTTTTCCGCGACCAGAAGGCGCTGGAGACCTACGCCGTGGAGCTCGACGCGCTGGTGGTAGGCCGCGCCGATGCTGAGCGTGAGCACACCCCGCACATCGACCTGAGTGAGCACGCTGGCGAGGCGGTGTCGCGCCGCCAGGTGGCGATCTACCGTCAGAACAAGAACTACATCGTCTGCAACCTCGCCGCGTCGGGAACCCAGTACAACGACGAGTTGTTGGAGCCCGGCGATCGCCGGCGCCTCAACGAAGGCGATACGCTGGTGCTTGGCGAAAAGGTCGCGCTGCGCTTCTCGCTGCCGGCGGTCTGAACCTCTGCGCGCACCGGCGCGGACCGGACCCGAGAACATAAAAAAGCCCCGGAGCCGTTGAGGCTCCGGGGCTTTTTTATGACTCAAAATGTGTGCGTGACCCCGGTCCGCGACGGGCGGGCCCAAGGTCTATCGCGAGCGCCTTACTCGGCGGCCTGCCGGGCGTCCAGCGCTTGCTGACCAAGGTCGAGCGTGGCCTGCACCGCCGAGGAGACGCCCTGGAAGTCGAGGATGGACTCCTGGGTGATCTCGATGGCGCGCGCCGGGAAGATGCCCAGGTACAGGGTCATCGCCGCACAGACCACCATCGCCACCTTCGGACCGGTGTGCTCCAGCGGGCGGAACGCGCGCTTCTCGGGCTTCATGTACATGTAGATGAGCACCTTCAGGTAGTAATACACGCCGGCCACGCTGCTGAGCACGCCCAGGATGGCAAGCCCGATGAAGGAGAACTCATCGGTTTGCATACCCACATCGATCGCCGAGCGGAAGATGTAGAACTTGCCCAGGAAGCCAGCTGTGGGCGGGATGCCCGCTGCCGAGAAGATGCTGATGCCCATCACAAGACCCATCATCGGGTACTTGATGCCCAGCTGACCCAGGTCTTCGAAGGTCTCCACCGACTCACCGCGGCGGCTGAAGTAGGAGAGCACCGCAAAGGACCCGATCGTGCCGAAGGTGTAGGACACCAGGTAAAAGAGGATGGCGTCGTTGTGCAGGAAAAAGCGCGGGTGGGCGTTGGCCGCCGTAAAGCCCAGCAGCAGGTAGCCAGCGTGAGCGATCGAGGAGTAGGCCAGCATGCGCTTGACGTTGTTCTGCACAAGCGCCACCACGTTGCCGAGCACCATCGAGAAGGCCGCCAGCGCAAACGCGATGTCAATCCAGCCGTAGCCGAAGAAGCCGCCACGCAGCACATCGAGCGGGAAGGCCACCGCGAAGACGCGCATCAGGCCGGCGAACGCGATCGCCTTGACCGCCGTCGCCATGAAACCGACCACAGGCGTGGGGCTGCCGGTGTAAACGTCGGGCGTCCAGATGTGGAAGGGAACCGCGGCGACCTTAAACGCAAAACCGCTGAAGATCAGGAGCACACCGAGCATCGCCAGACCAAAGCCCGCGTGCTGCCCCTCACCACCTTCGAGGTA
The DNA here is from genome assembly GCF_007997015.1 of Lujinxingia vulgaris. Lineage (NCBI taxonomy): Bacteria > Deltaproteobacteria > Bradymonadales > Lujinxingiaceae > Lujinxingia > Lujinxingia vulgaris. The sequence goes on along the minus strand of NZ_VOSM01000001.1, from coordinate 696,230 downwards.
GTAGAGGTTCTGGGCGATCATCTCCAGGTTGGTCGTGCCGGTGGCGCCGTAGATCAGCGCGATGCCGTAGAGCATCAACGCCGCCGAGAAGGCACCCAGCACGAAGTACTTCATCGAGGCCTCGGCGCTGCGCGAATCTTCGCGCAGGAAGCCGGCGAGCACGTAGATCGGGATCGACATGATCTCAAAGGCGATGAAGAGGCTGAGCAGGTCGGCCGACGCCGCCATAAAGATCATGCCCGCCACGCTGAAGAGCACCAGCAGGTAATACTCCCCGCGGTCCATCCGGTGGCTGCGCAGGACCGCTGGCGAGCAGAGGATCGCCAGCGCGCCGCTCACACAGGCCAACGCGCTGAAGAAGAGCGCGAAGCGGTCCAGGTAGAGCATCCCGAAGAAGGTCGGAGCCTCCAGGGTGCCGTCCCACAGGTACCAGCTGCTCGCGGCGCCCACGCCCAGACCGATGACCGAGAAGTAGGCCAGGTAGTCGCGCGGCGTCCCCTTGCGGTGAAATACGTCGATGAGAATGAACGCCAACGCCACAAGCGTGACGATCATCCCGGGGACGATCGCGGCGAACTCCGCGCCCTGGGGCGGTGTGAGCATCGCGAGCGTGTTCAATGTGGAGAGCAATTGCATGGTCATTACATCCGTCTCAGCAGCTACGGCGCAGAAACACACGCCGAGTTAACGTCCGGGCGCTTGAAGGTCTCAGCGCTCGTTACGCTCTTTGGCCAGGTCGATCATCGAGCCCTGCGGGACCCAGCTCGGGTCAAGAGGCTCGACCACCACGGTGTTCGCCTCGGTGACGTTCTGGTCCATGTAGGTCAAAAACTGATGAATCGAGGGATCCATCCGGCTCAGGAAGAATTTGGGGAAGACGCCCATGAAGATGGCCATCAGCACGATCGGCACGAGCACGCCAATCTCGCGGGCGCTCAGGCGGGGCATCGTGCGGATCTCATCGTGAACCACCGAGCCGAACATCACCCGCTTGAACATCCACAGCAGGTAGGCCGCGCCCAGGATGACGCCGGAGGTCGCAAAGATCGTGAAGACAAAGGCCGTGATCTCCGGGCCGGCCTGACGCGCCGAGCCAATCGCCACATCGGTCATGGCCGAGAGCTCGTAGACCCCGTAGCCCGAGCCGGCGTTCTCCGGCTTGATGAAACCAAAGGGCGACTCAAACCAAAGGAAGTGGCTCTGCGAGGTGCCCATAATGCTCAGGAACTCACCGACGAAGCCGTTGAGACCGGGCAGACCGGCCGAGGCAAACGTGATGATCATGAAGAAGGTCGCGAACATCGGCATCACGCTGGCCACCCCGCCGAAGTCGGCGATCTGGCGCGAGTGACGACGCTCATAAAGCACGCCCACGCAGAGGAAGAGTCCGCCGGTGGCGATACCGTGGGCGAGCATCACGTACATCGCCCCGCTGATGCCCTGGGGCGTCATGGCCACAAGGCCCAGCACACAGAAGCCGAGGTGGCTGACTGAGGAGTAGGCCACGAGCTTCTTCACATCATCCTGCACCAGGGCCACGATCGCCCCGTAGATGATGCCGATCACCGACAACACCGCGATATAGGGCGCAAAGGTCTTGAGCGCATCGGGGAAGAGCGGGAAGGCGTAGCGCAGGATCCCGTAGGTACCCATCTTCAGCATCACCGCCGCCAGGATCACAGAACCGGCAGTCGGCGCCTGAACGTGCGCCAGCGGCAGCCAGGTGTGGAAGGGGAAGAGCGGGACCTTAATCGCGAACGCCAGGAAGAAGGCCGCAAAGAGCCAGAACTGCTCGGTGGCGCTGAAGTCCGCCGCCAGGATGTCGGTGTAAAGGAAGGAGAAGGTCCCGGTCTGCACGCCCGCCTGGAAGTAGACGTACATGATGGCGAGCAGCATCAGGATCGAGCCCAGCATCGTGTAGATGAAGAAGGTCGCGGCCGCTTTCACGCGATCCGCCCCACCCCACACGCCGATGATGAAGTACATCGGGATGAGCATCACTTCCCAGAAGATGTAGAAGAGGAAGACGTCGGTGGCCACAAGCGCACCGATCATCCCCACCTCAAGGAAGAGCAGGCAGATCATGTACTCTTTGACGTTCTCGTGCACCGACGAGTAGGTCGACCAGATCGCCAGCGGCATCAAGAAGGTCGTCAAGAGCACCAGCCAGTAGCTGAAGCCGTCAATGCCCAGCGCGTAGCTCACCCCCAGGGAGGGAATCCACTCGTAGGGCCCCTCGGTCAGCTGGAAGGTGAACGCCTCCCCTGCCGCCATCGGAAGCGATGGGTCGAAGAGCACCAGAATCCCGATGCTCACCGCAAAGACACCCAGCGAGGTGAGCAGCGCCACGTTACGCAGCACCTGCACCTGATCGCGCGGGATCAAGAGCAGCGCCAGGATCCCCAGAAGCGGCCCGAAAGTCGTCAACGTCAGCCAGGGAATGCCTCCCTCGCTGACCGCCGCGGCCTGGGCCAGAAGCGGGTTGCCCGCCAGGGCACTAAAGATGTTCGTCAATTGAACCATCGGTCCTAATCCAGTGCTCGGTTCACGCGCGTTGCCATCGATGCTGCGCGCGCGCCTTAAGGGTTACCTCGAACGTCCCAACGTGGGCCTGCCTTTAAGCGAGACAGCCCGGGTAGAAGATCGCCAGGACTACAAGCGCCAGCGCAAGGCTGATGTACGTGGCGTAGCGCTGCACATTGCCGCTCTGCAGGTTGCGCAAAATGCGACCCAGGTTCTGGGTCATAAACGCCGCGCCTCCCACCAGCAGGCCGGCGATGATGTTCTTGTCGAACCAGGTCATCACCTTCCCGATAAGCAACGTCGGGCGAACAAACGCCGCGAAGTAGCCCTCATCGACGAAGTACTTGTTGGACAGCACGTAATGAAGTTTGGTCACGCGAGCGTGAATCACGCCCGGAAGGTCGGTGCGCTTGACGTACATCAGGTACGCCAGGCCAATGCCCACACCGGCGATGATCACGCTGGTCGCCGCGGCCAGGCCTTCGGCCAGGTAGGGGTGCTCACCGAAGCGGCCGATGATGCGGTAGGTGTCCGAGACCACAAAGACCTCGGCCAGCCAGTGCTCAAGGCCCAGCGCATAGTGCTTGAGGCCTGCCGGGAAGGCCGCCGCGATGAAGTGCGGCCAGCCGATGTAGCCACCGACCACCGAGAGGAAGGCCAGCACCAGCAGCGCCACCAGCATCGCCGAGGGCGACTCGTGGATGTGGCTCTTGGTCTCGTCATCCGCACGGCACTCGCCATGGAAGGTCATGAAGTAGGCGCGGAACATGTAGAAGGCGGTCAAACCCGCGGTGAGCACACCGACGATGAAGACGAACCAGTTGATGAAGAGCGCGCCACCGAGAACTTCGAGCGCGTGCCCCTCGGCCGCCACAACCGCCGGAGCGAGCGTGGTGGTGAACATCTCCATCTGCGCCGTCTCCAGCACGCCGGCGACGTTAAGCACGTGCACGTTGGAGAGCGCGCTCCAGAGGATGAAGTCCTTGGAGTAGAAGCCGGCAAAGAGCGGCACCCCGGCAATCGCCAGCGTCCCGACCAGGAAGGCGGCGTGGGTCCAGGGCATGTACTTCTTAAGCCCGCCCATCTTGCGCATGTCCTGCTCGTGGTGCATGCCGTGAATCACGCTACCGGCCGCGAGGAAGAGCAGCGCCTTAAAGAAGGCGTGGGTCATCAGGTGGAAGACCGCCGCGGTGAACGAGCCCACACCCACGGCCATGAACATAAAGCCGAGCTGTGAGACGGTGGAGTAGGCCAGCACCTTCTTGATGTCGGTCTGAACGATCGCGATCGTCGCAGCCATCAGCGCGGTCAAGGAGCCGACCACGGCCACGATCATCATCAGGTTGGGATCGAGGGTGAAGATCCAGTTGATGCGCGAGAGCAAGAAGACGCCGGCGGTGACCATCGTCGCCGCGTGAATCAGCGCACTGACCGGCGTCGGACCGGCCATCGCGTCGGGGAGCCAGACGTAGAGCGGAATCTGCGCGCTCTTACCCGTGCAGCCCAGGAAGATCAGCACGCCAACAGGCAGCGCGATCGGGAGTAGCACAGCGGCGGTGGCGGTGTTCGTGGCCAGCGCCTCAAGCTCCAGGTAATCCCAGGTGCCCGCGGTGAAGAAGAGGATAAACATCCCCAGCAGGAAGAAGAAGTCGCCCACACGGTTGACGATAAAGGCCTTCTGGCCTGCGGCGGCCTTGTCGGCGTCGCTGTACCAGAAGCCGATGAGCAGGTAGCTGGCCATCCCCACGCCTTCCCAACCGATGAAGGTCACGAGCATGTTCTTGCCCAGGGCAAGGAGCAGCATCGCGAACACAAAGAGGTTGAGGTAGGCGAAGTAGCGCCACTTCGAGGGGTCCTCGGCCATGTAGCCGGTCGAGTAGATGTGAATCAGCAGACCGACGCCGGTGATGATCAGCACCAGCACCGCCGAGAGGGGATCGAACAAAAACGCGATCTCGGCGCCCAGGCTCCCGCTGAAGATCCACTGGAAGGCGGTGTAGCTCAGGTGCCCCACCTCCTCGCCATTGCCCTGGTTGACCAGGGCCTGGAAGCTCACCAGCGCGAACGCAAAGGAAAGCGCCATCGCCCCGCAGGCCACCCAGTTGACCAGGTTCTTGGGGAGCTTCGCGCCAAAAAGGCCGTTGATGATCGCGCCGAGCATCGGCATCAGCACAATCAGGCCGAGGAAATAAAAACTATCGGAGTAAAGCGGTTCCATGATCGCCTATTCTATCGCCAGGGAGTCGCACCTGCGGCCCCTCCCCTTCCATTCACATCGAGGGGAGCGGCCCATCCATCATGCGGCCCGTGTCCTAGTACTGAAGCTGCTGCATCTCGTCGACGTTCACGCTGCGCTTATGCCGGAAGACATGCAGCACAATGGCCAGGGCAACGGCCGCCTCGGCCGCCGCCACCGCCATGACAAAGAAGGCAAAGATGTGCCCGTCCATGTCGATGCGATAACGGCTAAAGGCGATGAAGGTCAGGTTCACCGCGTTGAGCATCAACTCGATGCTCATAAAAAGGATGATCGCGTTACGACGCACCATCACCCCGATCATCCCGATCGAGAAGATCGCCGCCGAGAGGATCAAATAATGTGCGAGGGTTGGTTCCCAGGACATGCCCACACTCCATCCACAAAGACGTGCAACCGGTTGGTCACGGGCCGCACGTTGCGTGGGCGGCCCGGGTTGCGCATAAGCGTCGGTTAAGCGACGCGTCGTTTAGCGATGATCATGGCGCCGATGATGGCCGCCAGAAGAAGAATCGCGGTCAGCTCAAAGGGGACCACAAAACGGTTCACAAGCGCGATGCTGATCGGCTTGAACGTGCCGTAGAGCCCCTGACGACCGGGGGTTACCGAACCCTCGCGCGTCTCGGCGCTGAGCGCCGGCGGAAGCTCAAAAGGTACGGTGGTATCAAAGCGGTTGTACTTGCCCCGGGCGGGGTTGCCCTGGCCGGCTTCCCAGGCCGCAAGCTGCGCCTGGTAGCTGCGCTCAAGCCCCTCCTCATTGAGGTCGGCGGCAAGCCCGGGGATCTCCGAGCCGGTTATACGCGCGACGCGCTCACCCTCCTCGGCCTGCTCCACCTGCCGGGCATACTCCTGGCGGCCCTGGTCGACCTTCTCGTCGCTGACGACGGCCAGAATCGAGGCGCCCGCGAAGAAGAAGATCGCAAGTCCGCTGGCGATCGCCGCCACAAAATGCAGCTGAAAACGGTTCTCGCCAAGCTCCTCATCACGCAGGTTCAAGAGCATGATGATGAAGAGGAAGAGCACCATAATCGCGCCGCCGTAGACCAACACCTGGACGATCGCCAGGAAGTGGGCCGAGAGCAGCACGTAGAGGCCGGCGAAGAAGAAGAAGTCCACGATCAGCGCAAGCGCGCTGTAGAGGGGGTTGCGCACAAGAATCACGGTGAGACTTGTGACCAGCGCCCCCAGCGCAAACATCCAGAAGAAAAGGGGTTCCCAAAAACCCATTGAAACACTCCACGCGAGAGGCCGGGACGCGTACGCCCGTGACGGCCAACTTCGAAGCATTGGCAGAGCCTGCCGAAGTCGACCTCCATTTTGGAGGCCGGTGCAGGCGAAGGTCTGATAGCGCACTTTCTCAACGAGGTCAAAGCCCCAGACCGTGCGCTTGAGGGTTCAAAATTAGGCCGCTTCGCTGGAGCCCTTGCGGCGCTTCGACCAGGCCGGGAAGGAGCAGCAGCCCTCTTCGATGTGGCGCTCAAACTCCTCGCGGAACACCTGGACGTAGCTGCGCACGGGGATGGCGATCGAGTCACCGAGCGCGCAGATGGTGTTGCCCTCGATGTTTCCGCACATATCGAGCAGAAGATCGAGATCTTCCATACGCCCGCGCCCGGCCTCGATCTCGTCGAGAACCTTGGCCACCCAGCCGCTGCCTTCGCGGCAGGGCGTGCACTGACCACAGGACTCGTGGTGGTAGAAGTGCGCCAGACGCGCCGCCAGGCGCACCATGCAGGTGTCGGTGTCCATGAAGGTGATGCAGGCCGTTCCCATCGAGCTTCCGGCCTCGCGCATGGTCTCAAAACCCATCTGCGAGTCGAGCTTATCGGGGGTCATCACCGCGCAGGAGGAGCCGCCGGGGATGAACGCTTTGAGCTCGTGGCCCGGGAGCATGCCGCCGGCGTAATCTTCGAGAAGCTCACGCACAGTCACACCCGAGGGCGCCTCGTAGACACCGGGGCGAACCACCGGGCCGGACACACCGTAGAGCTTCGGGCCGCCGTTTTTCTCGACGCCCATCGACGCGAACCACTCCCCGCCCTTCTCGATGATCCAGGGGATCGAGGAGATCGTCTCGACGTTGTTCACGATGGTCGGGGCCTGGAAGGCACCGACAACCGCCGGAAAGGGCGGCTTCATGCGCGGCTGACCGCTCTTGCCTTCGAGCGCCTCAATGAGGCCGGTCTCTTCGCCGCAGATGTAGGCGCCGGCGCCCGGGTGCACGTAGAGATCAAAATCAAAGCCGGTGCCCAGGATGTTCTCGCCCAGGTACCCCTTGGCGTAGGCCTCTTTGATCGCGCCTTCCAGGCGACGGATCGCGCTCTGGAGCTCGCCGCGCACAAAGATATAGCCGTAACGGATCCCCAGCGCCCAGGCGGCGATGATGCAGCCTTCGATATGACGATGCGGATCGAGCTCCATCAGGTAGCGATCCTTAAACGTGCCCGGCTCGCCCTCATCGGCGTTGACCACCAGGTACTTGGGAAGATCGCTCTCCTTGGGCAAAAAGCTCCACTTGATGCCACAGGGGAAGCCGGCGCCACCGCGGCCGCGCAGGTTGGAGGTTTTGACCTCCTCGATGATCGTCTCCCCGTCCATTTTGAAGGCTTTGCGCATGGCCTGATAGCCCCCGTTGGCCTCGAAGACCTCCAGGGTGTGCGCGTTGGGGATGTCGAAATTACGGCTGAGGTACTTTTCCTGCATCATGACGTCTCTTCCCTTCAGGCTCGCGGGCGACCGTTAAAGGTGGCGGCGAGCTCCGTCTCAGTGCCGGCGGCTGCAAGGCAGTCGGGCGGCTCAGTGCATCTTACGAGGATCGGGCAGGCTGGCGAGCCGCGCGTTGAGCTGCTCGATGACCTGATTGACACGAGCCTCGTCCTCGAGGTTCTCGAAGTACTCGATCTCGCCATCGGAGTAGCTGACCTGGAACATCGGGGCGGTGCCACACGACGCCAGACATTCGGCCTCAGAGAGGGTGTAGGCGCCGTCATCGCGGGTCTCCCCGAGCTTGACGCCGAGCTTCTCTTCGAGCTGTTCAATGAGCTCGTAGCCGCCGCGAATGGCGCAGGAGAGCGTGGTGCACACCTGCACGTGGCACTTCCCGACGGGCGACTTGTTGTACATCGTGTAGAAGGTCGCCGCGTTGAGCACCTTGGTCGGGTGCACTTCAAGGCGCTCGGCGATGTAGTCCATCACCTCGACCGAAATCCAGCCAAACTCGCGCTGCGCCAGGTGCAGCACCGGCAACATCGCGGCCAGCGTGTTGGGATATCGAGAGACGAGCTCTTTGAACTCGGCGTCCGCTTTCTCAGAGAATTCAACTGCCATGATCTGACGACCTTTCCAAGTGGTGGCGAAAATCGGTGTGCAATTTGAGCACGCCTTTAGCCGGGGAAACCTAATTGCGGGGGCCGAGCGGTGTCAACTACACCGCGCCCTGATTTCGTTAGAGAAACTCCGCCGGGCCGAGCCGATAGTAGAAGCGTTCGCGCCCGAGGCGATAAAATCCCAGTGAACGGTAGAGGATCGAGGCCGGGGTGTTGCCCTGATACGCTTCCAGATCAATACCGCGGATGCCGTGAGCCTCGGCCCAATCAAGAACTTCTTCAACCAGGCGGCGGCCCAGGCGCCGGCGTCGCGCGGCTGGCGTGACATAGAGCTCCTCTATCCAGAGCGCGCGCCCGGCAAATTTCAGCGACCAGTGGAAGTTCGCCAGAACCACACCCACCGCGTCTTCGCCTTCTTTCAGACGGGCCACGTAGCAGACACATCGCGCCGGCTCAGCGTTAGCATCGGCGATCACCTCGCTGGCGAGCGCTTCCAGATCGTCGAGCGTGGTCTCCACGCCCAGATCGTTCATATCTTCCTGGAAAAGCCGCGCCAGCACGGGCGCATCCTCAGGCACAGGAAGCTCAATCACCTCATCAGACATCGCGTTCATACCTCGCAGAAAGCCCGCTCAGCTCAAATCTCGCGCATCTTCTCAAGGAGCGCACGGCGCTCATCGGCCGGGATCTTGGTCAGTACATCATCAAAGAGCGCGGTCTCTTCTTCGGTATGCTCCTCGATCATGCGGGCCATTGAGCGCACAACGTCGAGGATCACCGTGAGGTTACGCCCGATCTCTTCGGCCGACTTGCCCAGCTGCTCGTGAAGCCAGCGGGTGCGCTGTCCCATCAACTCATGCCCTTTGACCAGCGCTTCAATGCGGTCGGAGAGCACGGGAAAACGCTCCTCGATCTCCACAAAAAAGATCTCTTCTTCCTGATTGAAGTGCTCCAGCATGTCGTCGAGCGCGACTTCCATATCTTCGGAGGCCGACTCGATGAGCTCACGTTTGCGCTCAGCGCTGGTCTGCTCGGCGCCGATGCGTTCAAAGGTGCCGGCGAGGTCCTCAAACAGTCGGCGCAGGTGCACATGCTCGTGATGAACACGATCGATCAGGTCCGATGAGGCGTTCGATTTGGGGGAGTCGTGTTCCATGGCTGCTTCGCTCTCCGGTGCTGCGACAGGGCGGTGCGCCTTTCAATCGACGCGTAAGCGCCGGCAGGCGCGCGAAAGATAGCGACCGGATGCTAAAGGTGCAAGCCGGCGAGGCGCGCTTTCTGCCCGGTGCCTGGCGGGTTTATGAGGCGGGTGGGCCGGTCGAACATGCGACGCTCGCGACACCTATTGCAATAGATTTGCATCTGTGCAAGTTATCCTATCTGTGAGGGCCGTCCTCCTCTTGCTCCGATGCCGCCGCCTCATTCCCCTCGACGTCTTAACGTCCAAACGCATGCTCGAGCCCGCGCTATGATCCACGCTTCGCTTTCGCCGCCCCCTTGTCGGGCGCATCGCCCCCCTGCCCGGCTCTCGATGATCGTGGCGCTGGTGGGTGCGTTGACGCTCCCCCTCCCGGGACTCGCCAGCGCGCAGAGTTCGGCAGAGGAGGTTGAGTCAGAGCTCGAAGCGCTGGAGGCGGAGCTGGAGTCGTCGCCACCGCCGGAGCCGACCGACGAGGGTTCGTCGGATGAAGGCGTCGACGATGAGCTTGAGCGCCTGGAGTCGGAGCTCTCTGGCGAAGACGGCGCGTCAACTTCGCAGCAAGACACCGCGAAGCCCCCCGCGCGACGGGCCGAGGTGCCCGGTGCCGGCGTACTCGCCACGATGAATCCTGATATCTCGCTTATCGCCGACTTTGCCCTGGCCTGGTTCTCTCAGGAGCCCTCGCTGCTCGGCGGGCATGATGCCACCCAGACGGGATTTAATCTTCAGGGGTTGGAGTTGGGGCTGGCGGCCGGCATCGATCCTTACTGGCGTTTTGACAGTCACATTCTGCTCTCTCTCTACGGGCTGGAGGTCGAGGAGGCGTATGCCACGACCCTGGCGCTGCCCTGGGGGTTGCAGGCGAGGGCCGGGCAGTTTCTGACCAACTTCGGGCGCATCAACCCCACCCACCTCCATGCCTGGAACTTCACCACGCAACCGCTGGTCATCGGGAAGTTCTTTGGCGGCGAGGGCTTGAGGGGGCTCGGTGCAGAGGTCGGTGGGTTGTTGCCGCTTCCCTGGCTGGCGAGCTGGACACTCAGCGCGCAAAATATCGCCGGCGGTGCGACCGGGCGCAGTTTTCTGGCGTCCGACAGCGACATCACCTCGCTCACCGACCTGAGCGTCGCCTTCAGGCTGGAGCAATTCTGGGACATCGGGCAGCGCGGCGGGCTTTTGCTCGGTCTCAACGCGGTGAACGGGCCGAACAGCAGCGGGCGAGGCAACCGCACCGACATCTACGGGGTCGACCTTTTGCTCAAACGGACCACGACCGGCAGCCAGGGCCGCTCGGAGCTGGGGTGGCAAAGCGAGGTTATGGTGCGCCGTCGCCAGGATCCCGGAGCGCTCGACGCGCCCACGGGCACCGTGCTGCAGGACTGGGGCGGCTACACCGATCTCTATTACAGCCCGAACCTTCACTGGTCCTTCGCCACACGCTACGAGCGGGTGCACGGCGTCGCCAACGATCCTCTCGACCCCACCTGGGAAGATCCTCGCCAGCGCGCTTCTGTGAGCCTGAGTTACCTCCCGACGCATTTTAGCCGCCTTCGGCTTGAGTACGGCCTTGATCATCAACCTGAAGGCGCATCCCCGCTCACCCATATGGTCTTTTTGCAGCTCGATCTTGTCGCCGGCGCTCACGGCGCGCACGCCTACTGAGCTTGCCACATCCTACCCCGCCCCACCCACACCTCTCTTCCCTTTTTGCGAGGGCTCGCATCATGACATCCCGCATCTTCTCAGGCCGACTTCCCTTCGCTCTCATCGGCGTCGCCGCCCTGGCCATCGTGAGCAGCGCCGGATGCGCGTTTACCGATGGCGAGCCCTGGGGCTGGGTCGACGTGAGCGTTCAAAACGCCGGCCTCACCGACTCGCCATCCCCACATATCGAGGCTATCACCCTGGAGGTGACCTCGATTCGCCTTCTCAGTGAGGGCGGCGCGACGACTTCATCGGATTCATCTGAGGAGCTGGACCCGGCCAACCCGCCGCCGGGCTTTTCCTTATGCCACGGCGGCCACTGCCACGCCGATGACGGCCGTCTTGTGCCTTACGACGAGGTTCTTCAGGAGAGCGCCGGCGGCCCGCAGGTGGTCTCCGCACGCCCCCTCGACGCGACCCTGGACACTGACGATTCAGCGCAGGAGAGGCTTAAGGTGACCCGCCGGGGTGCGGTCACGCAGGTCGAGGTGGAGCTCGGCGCCCTGGAACTTCAAGGCGCATTGACCCACGAGGGGCAAACGCGGGCCTACCGGGCCAATGTCCCGGTGCGGGGGCTGCGCTTAAGCTCGCCGATCGACCTGCAATTCGATGCGTCCTCCCCCTTTGAGCAATGGCTGGATCTTCGTATCGGCCTGAACGAAGACATCGTCGAGGGGCTCGACCTCAGCGAGACCGAGGTCGAAGAGGACGGCACGGTGCGGATCACGAACACCCGAAATCGCGCCATCGCCGAGCAGCTTCTGGAGCGCGTGGCGCAACATCTGGCGTTGACCCCGTCTCCTTCGTGAACTTTGGCGCGGCGCGCCCGCGCCTAACTTCGAGAGCAGCGCATACACGGTGCGCTCTTCGCCCCCCGCGACCTCGGAGTTATGCGATGTGGTTCACCAGGGTTCAGCCGCCGGCGCGTTCCGGCTACATCTTTGTGAGCGTCTATCTGGCCGTCCATGCCCTGCTCTTTCTGGGGTTGACGGCGCTGGGCGTGGGCGTTGCGAGCGGCGCGCTCGACATCCCACTGGCGATCTCGCAGGTGCGCTTCGATCCGATCTTTTTCACCTCGGTGATGTTCGGGTTGACGCTGGCCTTCGGGATTGCAGCGGCGGTGCCTCTTCGCCCCTGGGCCTGGCAGTTCGTGCTCTCGGTGCTCGCGCTCTCCCTGGCGTTTCTCATCACGCTGCCGCTCTCGATCTTTGCCATCAGTGTGTGGTTGCGCGATGACATCAAGCGCCCCTTTGGGCTCAACGTTCAGGGGCCCGATGTGGCGCTACCGCCGGAGGATCGACGCGCACACCAGAGCGAGCCCCCGCCCGCGATCATGTAACGAAACAGCGAGGCTCAGAGCTCCGACTGATAATACTCGCGGGTCCCCTGCGCATGGAGCGCCTCATTGAGGTGTTTGAGGGCGACCAGGTAGGCGGCAACGCGCCAGGAGGTGCCGTGCTCCTCGCGCGCATCTCGCACGCGCTCAAACGCATCACGCATACGGGCATCGAGGCGCTCCACCACCTCATCCTCAGTCCAGCTCTCGCCGCGCCGATTTTGAACCCATTCAAAGTAGCTCACCGTCACTCCGCCGGCGTTGACCAGAATGCCGGGGAGCACGGAGATGTCGCGCTCCTCCAGCATCTGCGCCGCCTGTGTGGTCACCGGGCCGTTGGCGACCTCAAAGATGACGCGGGCGCGAATCGCATCGGCGTTCTCCTCGGTGATCTGATTCTCCAGCGCCGCGGGGATCAAAAAGTCCACGTCCAGCTCCAGGAGCTCTTCGTTGCTGATGCGCTCAAAGCGCGTGTCATCACAATCGCGCAGCGCGTAGGCATCGTAGACTCCGTTGGCCTCGTCGTGGGTCTTGTACTCGCGAAGCGCCGGCACATCGAGCCCCTCTCGATCACAGACCGCTCCTTTGGAGTCGCTCACGGCCACAACCTTATAACCGGCATCATAGAGTTGGGTTGCGAGCTCGGCGCCGGCGTTGCCAAAGCCCTGAATCGCCACGGTGGTCTGCTCCGGGCTGCGATCATGCTCGGCCATAAACGCGTCGATGACCATGAACGCACCGCTCGCTGTGGCTTTGTCGCGATGGCGAGAACCGCCCAGGGCGAGCGGCTTTCCGGTGATGACCGCCGGGACGTGGCGTCTCATGATCGTGGCGTACTGGTCGGCCATCCAACCCATGATCATCTCATTGGTGTAGACATCCGGGGCGGGAACATCGCGGTTGGGACCGATGAAGTCGGCGAACGCATCGATATATGCGCGGGAGAGACGCTCAAGCTCCATCTTCGAGAGCCCTTTAGGGTCGACGCGCACGCCTCCCTTAGCGCCGCCGAAAGGCAGATTGAGCAGCGCACACTTAAACGTCATCCAGAACGCCAGCGTCTGCACGTGATCGACATCAACCTCCGGATGAAAACGAAGCCCGCCCTTCCCGGGCCCCAGCGCCGTATTAAAGCGCACCCGGTAGGCCGGAAACACCTTGAGATGTCCGCTGTCCATGCGCACGGGCAGCGACATCTTCACGCTGGCGGTGGGATGACGAAGGCGTTCGATGACGTCTTCGCTCAAGTTCAATCGTTCGATGGCGGCGGCCAGGGCCTGACTTGCGTCTTCAAATAAGGTCATACCGAATCCGGACTAAGTTGCAGTGAACATCTGTTTCGGGGGGCGTGCTCGCAGAAGCTGCGCACCGAGCACAGGCCATCAAGCACAGGAGCCGAGAGATTACTGCCCCCTGGCGAGACTTTGCTTCCGCGGTGCCCGGCCCTATATTGCGCTGACTTTAGGACATGACCTGCGAGCCCGAGACGCGATGAACCTGGTGATGATCGGCTTTCGCCGCGACGCCCATGAGGCCGCCCTGACGCGCGGCTGGCGTGCCCATTTTCTGGTCGACAGTACACGCCAGCCCCCTCGAAGCGGGGTCTCCTGGGCCAGCATCGACCTCAACGGCGACATCGCGAGTTGGGAGGCGGCCGCGCGCCAGCTGGCCGCCGGCTCCACCATTGATGCGGTCATCGCTTCCGGCGAATCTGCAGTTGTCCCTGCCGCCCTGCTCCGCGAGCGCATGGGCATCAAGGGGATGAGCGTCGCCACCGCCCGGCGCTGCCACGACAAAGCGCTGATGAAAGACGCGCTCCTCGCCGCCGGCGTCCCCTGCGCGACGTACCGGACCATCAGCGCTTCGACGCGAGCCAACGACCTCCTGGAGAATCTGGGGCTCCCCCTGGTCATCAAGGCGCCGGACAGCTCCGGGGGGCGAGGAACTCATATCTGCAAAACCCGCGCTGAGGTCGAAGCCGCGCTCCGCCCCGGGTTGCTGGCCGAGGCCTTTGTGCCCGGCACCGAGTTCAGCGTTGAGAGTTTCGTGCATCGCGGCCAGGTGCGCTTTCTCAACGTCACAAGCTACCTGCGCCCGGGCTGGGCGAACATCGTGCCCGCCGACTTGCCAGAGGCGCGGGTGGAGGTCATCGCACAGCTCAACCGACAGACGATCGCGGCGCTGGGCGTGGAACAGGGCATGACGCACATGGAGTTTTTCGCCTCGGATCGCGGCGACATCGTCGGCGAGCTCGCCGCACGCCCTCCGGGGGGCGCGCTGATGGAGCTCATCGGAGACGCCTACGGTTTTGATGCCTGGCAGGCCTTTCTCGACATTGAGACCGGGCGCATCCCGCGCTTCCCTGGCGGCCATCGCCGCTATGAGGGCGTCTACTTTCTTCACCCGGGTGCCGGGCGCGTGCAGGCGGTGCGCGGACTTCGGCGCAGCCGCCAGCTGGCCCACATAAGCGCGGTGAGCTGCCGGGTGCAGCCCGGTGACACGATCGACGAGCGCGTCGGTGTCGGGCAGTCCGTCGGTCGCATTCGTGCCTCTGCATCGGACTACGCCAGCGTGGCTCACGCGCTCCTTGAAGCCCACAACCGCGTCGAGATCGAACTTGCCCCGCCGCAATGCGTGCCTACATCCCCTGAGCCGTCGCATGATTCGGGTGGATAATTTCCTGCCAATTCGCTAAGTAACGCGTTTTGGTGCCACGCCAACAACGGCTGCCCCCACAGGTCTCTATGAAGAAGATCGAAGCCATTATTAAGCCCTTTAAACTCGACGACGTGAAAGACCGTCTCGACGAGGCCGGCATCCACGGGATGACCGTCTCGGAGGTCAAAGGGTTTGGGCGAGGGGGAGGAAAAGCGCCGATTTATCCCGGCGCCGAATATATCGTCGATTTTGTGCCCCGCGTGAAAGTCGAGCTGGTCGTTCCCGACGAGCTTGTACACAGCGCGATTGAGGCCATCACCGACGCCTCGCGAACCGGCCACGTCGGCGACGGCAAGATCTTTGTCCTGCCCGTCGACGAGGCCATCCGTATTCGCACTGGCGAGTCCGGTCCGGACGCGCTCTCGTAAGCCTGAATCGATGTTCGCCGCGCGCGCCCCCAGCGCTGTGTGGCGATCGTATTATGTCCTGGGGAGTTCTTTTGCGTTGATCGCGCACCCAACCGAAAAAGGATCATCATGACCACCGCAACGCCCATCAATTCGATCAAAGATGCGATTGATTTCGCCAAGGACAACAACGCCGTGATGGCGGACCTGAAGTTCATGGACTTTCTGGGGACCTGGCAGCACCTGACGATTCCGGCCCACCGCATCTCCGAGGATCTTTTCGAAGAGGGCCTGGGCATCGACGGCAGCTCGCTGCGTGCCTGGCAGCCGATTCAGGCCTCCGACATGCAGGTGCGCCCCGACCACACCACCGCGCGCATGGATCCTTTCTGCCGCGAGCCCACGGTCAGCTTCATCTGCAACGTCTTCGATCCCATCACCGGCCAGCCCTACAGCCGTGATCCGCGCTACATTGCCCAGAAGGCCGAGAACTACCTCAAGACCACCGGCATCGCCGACACCGCCTATTTCGGCCCCGAGGCCGAGTTCTTCATCTTCGACGACATCCGCTACAGCACCGCCACCCAGCACTCCTTCTACAAGGTCGACTCGGTGGAAGGCGCCTGGAACACCGGCCGCGACGAAGGCCCCAACCTCGGCTACAAGCCGGCGCACAAGGGGGGTTACTTCCCGGTCGCGCCCAACGACAGTCTCCACGATCTGCGTACCGAGATGTCGCTGGTGCTCGAGGCCTGCGGCATCGAGGTCGATGTGCACCACCACGAGGTGGCCACCGGCGGGCAGAGCGAGATCGGCATTCGCTTCAACAGCCTGGTGCGCATGGCCGATGATCTTCAGTGGTTCAAGTACGTGGTCAAGAATGTGGCGCGTCGCCACAACAAGACGGTCACGTTTATGCCCAAGCCCCTCCACGGAGACAACGGCTCGGGGATGCACACCCACATGAGCCTGTGGAAGGGAAGCCAGCCCCTCTTCGCCGGTGAAGGGTATGCCGGGATGAGTGAGACCGGCCTTCAGTTCATCGCCGGCATCCTGCATCACGCCCGCGCGCTCATCGCGCTGACCAACCCGACGACCAACTCGTTTAAGCGTCTGGTCCCGGGCTATGAGGCGCCGATTCGTCTGGCCTACTCCAGCCGTAACCGCTCGGCGGCGGTGCGTATCCCGACCTACGCCTCCAGCCCCAAAGCGCGTCGTATGGAGTTCCGTACCCCGGACGCTTCCTCCAACGGCTATCTGGCCTTCGCCGCGATGCTGATGGCTGGCCTTGACGGCATCGAAAAGCAGATGGATCCGGGCGCCCCGCTCGACAAAGACATCTACAACCTTCCGCCCGAAGAGCTCGCCAAGGTGCCCAGCGCCCCGGCGAACCTGGAAGAAGCGCTGGTCGCGCTGGCCGAAGATCACGAGTTCCTGCTGCGCGGCGACGTCTTCACCGAAGACGCCATCGAGGCCTGGATCACCTACAAGATGGAGAAAGAAGTCCATCCTGCGAACCTCCACCCCACCCCGCTGGAGTTCGCGATGTACTACGACGTTTGATGTAACGTCATGAGCGCGGGCCCGCAGGCGGGCCCGCGCTCCAGCCCCCCTCCTTATCATCCCCCTCCAGGAAGATGCCGGCGCACTCGCCGGTTGGCCCGGTGTTAGCCGCGTCGGCGCGGTGCCACGCTTCCTTATGGAAAGAGCTTCGATGATCCTCCCTCGCCAGCTGACTCTGTTGACCCTTGCGTTTGCGCTGCTCCTCGGCATCACGGGTTGCGAGGGCTGCAGCAATGAGCCCGCCGCCCAGCCGGCCTGGCGAGTCACCGGTGAACGAGCGCCGTATGCGCTGACCTTTCCGGCCGAGTGGATCGCGGAGCCCCCCCAGAGCATCAACCCCCACGCCGAGGTGGCTGCAAGTCTCGACGATGCGCTCTTTTTGATGGTCATCCCTCAAAAATTGCCCACCTTCCCCACCCCCGATGTGCACCAACTGCAGCGCCTGGGCATGGAGACCCTCGACCGCTCCGTCGACAACCTTATCATCGACCGCCAGAGCCCGATCCGCCTGGGCGGCGTCGAGGGCCTCTCGGTCATTGCGCGCGGCGAGCTCCACGGCGACCCGGTGCGCTACATCAACGCCTACCTGGTTCACCAGGGCTATGGCTATCAGATCATTGCTTTTGCCAGCGACGAGCACAGCGAAGCGCTCATCGCTCAGGTCGACCTCATCCTGGCCTCCTGGGAGAACATCTCCCCTCCGGCCGCCGATACACCACCAGGCTCTACCCCCTGAGGCGATCGACGTATCGCCGGCTGCCTCACTGAGCGGGGCCGGCCCCACCCCTGTTGTAACCCGCAGTCCAACGGAGAAAGACGATGCCTGAACTCAAGAAAGAACTCTACGACGTGACCATCATGGGGAGTGGCCCGGCCGGTCTCACCGCCGCCATCTACTCCGCCCGCGCCAACCTGGAGCCGGTGCTCTTTGAAGGCCCCCAGCCCGGCGGTCAGCTCACCATCACCACCGACGTGGAGAACTACCCGGGCTTTCCCGAAGGCGTCATGGGGCCGGAGCTTATGGAGCGTATGCGCAGCCAGGCGATGCGCTTCGGACTGGAGAACCACATCGCGCTGATCACCGACGTCGACACCTCCAAGCGCCCCTTTAAGGTCACGCTTGATGACGGCACGGTTTTTCACACCCGCACCATGATCATCTCCTCCGGCGCCTCTGCGCGCCTGCTGGGGCTGGAGTCGGAGAGCGAGCTGATGGGCTACGGCGTCTCCACCTGCGCCACCTGCGACGGCTACTTCTTCCGCGACCAGGAGATCGTGGTCGTCGGCGGCGGCGACTCGGCCTGTGAAGAGGCCAACTTCCTGACCAAGTTCGCCTCCAAGGTCACGCTGGTGCACCGCCGCGATGAGCTGCGCGCATCGAAGATCATGCAGGATCGCGTGCTCGCCAACCCCAAGGTCGAGATGCTCTGGAACAGCGAAGTTCAGGAGGTTCTGGGCACCCGCGAGTCCGGCGTGACCGGCATCAAGGTCTACAACAACCAGACCGAAGAGGTCAGCGAGCTGGCCTGTACCGGCGTCTTCGTGGCCATTGGTCACACTCCGAACACCGCCGTGTTTAAGGGGCAGCTCAAGACCAACGAGAGCGGCTACATCATCACCCAGGACGGCTCCACCGCCACCAGCGTGCCGGGCATCTTCGCCTGCGGTGACGTGCAAGACTTCACCTACCGCCAGGCCATCACCGCGGCCGGCTCGGGCTGCATGGGTGCCATCGACGCGGAGCGCTTCCTGGAGAGCGAACACGTGATCGAAGAGCGCCGCACCGAAGACTGGGACGCCTGATTCCCACGCAAAATCAATCACTTAAAAACTCGCCGACCTCCAGGTCGGCGAGTTTTTTTGTTCGTATTTTGCCCCCGTCCAGGCCAAATTAGCGGGCGGCCTGTTTCATCGAGAGGCCAATGCGACCGCGATCCTTATCGATCGACACGATGGCCACACGCACCCGATCGCCCACCCCCACCACATCGTAGGGATTCTTGATGTAGCGATCGGCCATCTCGCTGACGTGCACGAGTCCGTCTTGCTTCACACCGATATCGACGAACGCACCGAAGTCGACCACGTTGCGCACCGTACCCTCGAGCACCATGCCTTCGCGAAGATCATTGACGTTGAGCACATCGCTGCGCAGCTTCGGCGGATCGAGCTCGTCGCGGGGGTCGCGACCCGGTTGCACCAGCGCGTTGAGCACATCTTGAAGGGTCATGGCGCCGGCTCCGTGTTTTTCAGCGATGGCGCGTAGCTCCCCGGAGCGCTCCAGGGCGTCGAGCGCCGACTTCAGCCCGGCGTCACCCAACGCCTTTCCGGCTCGCTTGAGGATATCGCGGGCCAGGGGGTAGCTCTCGGGGTGAATCCCGGTGTTGTCGAGCGGCTCTTTTCCGTCGCGGATACGCAGAAACCCGGCGCATTGCTCATAGGTCTTCGACCCCAGCCCGCGCACGTCTTTGACGGCCGCGCGGGACGCGAAGGGACCGTTGGCGTCACGATGCGCCACGATGCGTTTGGAGAGCGTCGGCCCGATGCCCGCCACGCGCGCCAGCAGGGGTTGTGAGGCGGAGTTCAGATCCACGCCTACCGCGTTGACCACATCTTCGACCACGGCGTCGAGCTCCTGGCTGAGCGCGTTCTGGTTGACGTCATGCTGGTACATGCCCACGCCGATGCTCTTCGGATCGATCTTCACAAGCTCGGCCAGGGGATCCTGAATACGGCGCGCGATGGACACTGCCCCACGCACGCTCACATCCAGGTCCGGGAACTCCGCGCGCGCCACGTCCGAGGCGCTGTAGACGCTGGCGCCGGCCTCATCGACGATGGCGTAATGCACGCCCTGCTTGCCGCGCAGGCCCTGGGCGACGAGTTCCTCGGTCTCCCGACTTCCGGTCCCGTTGCCGATGGCCACAACCTGCACGCCGTGCTTGTGCACCATCGCCGCCACGATGTCGGGCACATCGCGTTTGCGTCCGTCGTGCACGTACATGTGCCCGGTGTCGATCAGGCGCCCGGTGGCGTCGACCACAGCGAGTTTGCAGCCGGTGCGCAGCCCGGGATCGACGCCCAGGACCACGCGGCCGGCCAGGGGCGGCTGCAAGAGCAGGTTCTTCAGGTTCAGCGCAAAGACGCCAATGGCGTGTTTATCGGCCTGCTCCTCAAGATCGCCACGCACATCGCGCTCCAGCGAGGGGTGCAGCAGACGACCGAACCCGTCACGAATCGCCTCGCTGTAGTGTTTGCGGGCCACCCCACCCACCTTAACGCGATGGCCGATGATCCAATCCACAAGCCGCTCCTCGGGCACCTCAACCCCGGCGCTCAAGACCTTCTCCTTCTCGCCGCGTCGAATCGCCAGCACCTGGTGCGGCCGCATCTTCTCGACCGGCGTGGAGAACTCAAAGTACATCTTGTACTTCGGGTCCTCTTCACCGCCGCGGCGACGCTTGCTCATCAGCTTGCCCGAACGGCGCATGGCGTCGCGCACATAGGAGCGGACGGTGGCATCATCGGCCATCGCCTCCGCGAGAATATCGCGGGCACCGGCGATGACGTCGTCGTCGGTGGCAAAGTCTTCACAGCGGAACTTCGACGCGAGTCGCGACGGATCTTCTCCGCGCTCGATGGCTTCGGCCACCGGGCCCAGACCGGCTTCCAGGGCGCGGGTGGCGCGGGTCTGGCGTTTGGGTCGGTAGGGGGCGTAGAGGTCTTCGAGCTCCGAGAGTGTAGAGGCGGCGAGCAAGGCGGATCGGAGCTGGGAGGTCAACGCGCCCTGCTCTTCGATCGACGCGAGGATCGTCGCACGACGATCTTCGGTCTGCCGGATCTGCTCACTGAGGCGCGCCACATCGCGGATCTGAACCTCATCGAGCCCCCCGGTGCGCTCTTTGCGGTAACGCGCGATAAAGGGGACGGTGTTGCCTTCATCAAGCAGCGCGAGCGTACCTCGCACCTGATCTTCGCGAACTCCCAACTCTCGAGCAATACGAGTTTCCATAACTTCCTTTATCACCATCGATTTTTTGAAACACAGATGTCGTTTCGAGGTCGATCGCTTCGCTCAGAGCAGGCGCCGCACACCCACAGCAGCGAGAAACGTGTTCACGTCGAACACCGCCGCTGGTGAGGTCACCCCGACCTTCACAGGCCCCTCATCCACCGTACGGCTGACACACTCGGCCGCGATGCGCACGCTCGTCGCATACACATCTTCGCCGGTCAACATCGCATAGGGTTCGGAGCTTTTGGGGTCGAAAGCAATGACCAGATATTCGCCCACCGACGGGTCGCTCTCATCGCCCTGCTCGACGATGCGGTCGGCGACGGGCCTCAACGCCCGAACGACCGAGGGCAACACGCCGGAGAGGGTCGCGAGGATCCGCACCACGGCCTCCCCCGTGACCACGCAGCTCTCCACGCGTGAGACACCACCGCGCGGCGGCACAAGGATCGCCTCGGCACCGGGAATCCACACGCCCTTTCGGTGATGCCCCCCGGGAAAGGGAACATCAAAAAGGCGATGTGCCGCGCGATGTTGCTCCAGCTTGCCATCCACAAAACTATAGCCCCCCTCGCCAAGCGCATGCACAAAGGTCTTTCGCGCCCCCTGGCTGAGTTTGATCTCACGCACCGCGTAGCAGATCACGATGCGAGAGGCCGCCTTCACAAGCGCGATCTCGGCGGCGAAATCTCCCAGCGCGTATTCGATGGCGCAGGCCGGCATCACCACAAGCCCGCACTCCCGCGCCGGCCGATCGATGTGGTCCCACATCCAGTGAACCTGAGATTGCTCCCCGGCCATATCGAAGATGTGCACGCCCTCATCGAGGGCAGCCTGGACCAGCGCCCGGGTCTTATTGCCCAGAGGCCCGGCACAGTTCACCAGCGCGGTGCAGCCCCGCAGCGCTCCACGAAGACCGGCCTCATCGCTGAGGCGCGCCTGTCGCACCGAGAGCGCTGTAAACCCGTCGGCGCGCAGCTCCTCCTCGAGTTCTTCGAGGCGCCCGAGGTCGCGACCGATCAGACGCAGCGAACGTCCGCCCTCACAGAGCGCTCGGGAGAGCATGCGGCCCACAAAACCGCTCGCACCATAGATCGCAATGATCGGGTCCACCTCACACACCTCACTACAAAAGCACGAACCCGCCGAGGATGGGGCACACGCCGGGTTCCAGGAGGGGCCTAAATCAGCACACGCCGCGGTGCCAGGCGACTTCCCTGCGGGTCGTGACTCTCTTTGCGAGCCATGATCGCGACGAGCTCGTCGTTGGCATCAATCACCGCGATGGGCGCATCCATCGGAAGTTCAGGTGCCACCAGGATGGTCTGCCCGAACCCCACCGCGCGGCGCTGCTCGTCATCGATGTGAACCTGGTCCAGGCTCCCGACCATACGCGCCGGCGAGAGCACCTTCTCCCAGAAGTTCTCCTCGCTGAGTTCGTCCAGGCGATAGGCCTGCTCAAGATCGAACTCGCCAACCGAGATGCGACGGATGCTGCGGGTATGGGCGACGCTGCCCACCGCTTTTCCAAGGTCGCGCACCAGCGCTCGCACGTAGGTCCCCGAGCCGCATCGAACCCGCATCGAAACGTGCGGCGGCTCAAAGCTCATGAGCTCCAGTTCAAAGATCTCGATCGGGCGCGCCTCAAGGTGAACCTCCTCGCCGGCACGCGCCAGAGCGTGGGCCCGCTTCCCGTCGACTTTAAGCGCCGAGTAGATGGGCGGGACCTGCTGGATGGTTCCCAGAAAACCGGCCATCGCCTCTTCGAAGGCCTCGCGCGTCACATGCTCCCAGCCGGCCACCTCGATCACCTCGCCAGAGGCATCTTCGGTGTCAGTGGCGCTCCCGAGCACCATCTCAAAGGCGTAAACCTTCTCGTCGAGGGTCAGGAAGTTGGCGAGTTTGGTGCAGCGCCCGAGCACGACGCCCATCAGCCCGGTGGCGTCCGGGTCGAGCGTGCCGGTGTGGCCGACCTTGCGGGTGCCTGCCAACCTGCGCACCCGACGCACCACGTCGAAGCTCGTCATGCCGGCGTCTTTGTCGATCAGGATCAAGCCGTCCTGGCTTTGCATGCGTACAACTCCACGTGGATCGCCGCTGGCGAGGCACAAGGGTATTAAGGGGACTCGGGCTGGTCGAGCATCTCGACGAGCGCGGCGACGAGGCGACTCTCGACCTCGCCAGGGGTGCCGCTGATGCGGCATCCGGCGGCGTTATGATGCCCACCGCCACCGAACTTCTCGGCCAGCGCGGAGACATCGACCTTGCCGCGCGAGCGGAACGAGACTCGCCAGGTGTCGTCCTCGGCCTCCCGAAGTTGGGTGGCCACTTCCACGCCGCGAATCGAGCGGGCGTAGTTGATAAACCCGTCGGTGAGGTCTTCGTCGGAGTTCAGCCCTTCGAGCATCGCATCTTCGACACGCAAAAACGCGAGTCGACCACACTCCGAGACATTGAGCGTGGCCAACACCCGGCAGAGAAGCTCCAGACGCTCGCGCGGCTGATCTTCGTAGATATGGCTGGTCATATGCCAGGGATCGGCGCCGGCCTCAACCAGCTCACCGGCCACGCGAAACGCGGTCTGGCTGGTGTTGGAGTACCGGAAGCTGCCGGTGTCGGTCATCATGCAGCAGTAGAGGTTCTGCGCGATCTCCGAGCTCAACTGCCCGTAGCGGCGCACCAGCCGATAGATCAACTCGCCGGTCGACGCCGCGCTCACGTCACGCACATACGTGGTGGCGAAGTTCGGATCCCAGGTTTTGTGGTGATCGACCACCGCGATCGTTGTGCCCCACGCGCCCTGAGGGAACCCCTCACCCAGGCGACCGGGCTCGGCGCAGTCCAGCATCACCGTGACCTCCGGCTGCTCCGAGGGAGCGTCGGTGATCCAACGATCGGCGCCGGGAAGAAAGCGGAAGTTGTAGGGGACCGGATCGACGTTGAAGAAGGTGACGTCTTTTCCGAGCTGCTCCAGAAGCAGCCCCATCGCCAGTGTAGAGCCCACCGCATCACCATCGGGGTAGGCATGCGCAACCACCAGAAAGCGCTGGTGATTGTCGAGGAGCTCTGCAAACGCGTCGATCTGCGCTTCGAGCTCAGGGCTCGTCGGAATAACAACCGGCGCTGTGGCAGCGCCCGACGGATGGTGTGTCTCCGCACTCATGACCACAATCTCCATTCAGGCGCCGCGCACATCGCGGGCATGCATTCATTTAGCTCACGTCTCAGTGCCCCTGGGGAGCTTTGAGAGGAGTTCATCCATTGCGCGCCCGCGCATCACCGCCTCGTCGAACTTGAAGGTAAGGCGAGGCACAAACTGCAGGCGAAGCTGCTCGCCAATGGAGCGCTGGGCGAAACCGGCGAAGCGCTCCAGGGCCGGCTCTACGCCGTCCTCGGGCTCTTCACCGTCGAGCATGATGAAGTAAACCTTCGCGTACCGAAGATCCGGGCTCATCTCCACCGCCGTGACCTGCACCAGCTGAAGGCGCGGGTCGTCGGCGTCGGTGAGCAGCAGCCCCGCGATAACTTCGTGGAGCTGCTGCCCGACCCGTTCGGTGCGTTTGTAGCTGCGTTTTTGTTTCATGGTGTTCTCCGGCTACCCGTAACTGAGGTGACGTGCCTACCTCAATCGAAGGTCGCCTTGACCTCTTCGAGTTCGAAGACTTCCACAACGTCACCAACTTTGATGTCGTTGTAGTTTTCAATGCTCAGACCGCATTCAAAGCCCGTCTTGACCTCTTTGGCGTCATCCTTGAAGCGACGCAGCGAACCGACCGTCGACTCGTAAATGACCCGTTCGCCGCGGAGCAGGCGAGCCCTGGCGTTGCGGCGGACGATCCCGTCGGTGACGTACACACCGGCGATCGTACCGATCTTCGGCGCGCTGAAGGTCTCGCGGACCTCGGCGTGACCCAGGACCTTCTCCTGAACGATCGGAGAGAGGAGCCCTTCGAGAATGCCGCGCACCTGCTCGATGGCGTCGTAGATGATGCTGTGGGTGAGGATCTGTACGCCGTACTTCTCGGCGACCTCGGCGGCCCGGTTGTCCGGACGCACGTTGAAGCCCACGATCACCGCGCCGGCATCCGAAGAGGCCGCAAGGTTGACGTCGTTCTCGGTGATGCCACCGACACCGGTGTGAATGATCTTGGTGCGAACCTCATCATTACCGAGCTTGCCGAAGGCCTCCTTGATGGCCTCGACCGAGCCCTGCACATCACCCTTGAGGATGACCTTAAGGGTCTTCATCTCACCGCGGGCGATCATCGCCGAGAGATCTTCGAGGCTACCGGCCGACTCCTTGGCGCGGCTGGCCATGACCTCTTTACGACGCTGCTCGGCGACGTTCTCGGTGATGCGCTTGGCGTCACGCTCTTCGGTCACCACAAAGAAAGGTTCGCCGGCTTCGGGGATACCGCTCAGACCGGTGATCTCGACGGGCTGACTGGGGCCGGCCTTGTCGATGGTCTGGGCGCGGTCGTTGTGCATGGTACGCACGCGGCCGTAGTAGCGACCGCTGACCAGGATATCACCGCGGTTGAGCGTACCGCGCTGCACGAGCACGGTGGCCACCGGACCGCGTCCGATGTCGAGTTCGGCTTCGATCACGATACCCTGAGCGTCGCGATCGGGGCGGGCTTTGAGCTCCTGGAGCTCGGCCTGAAGCGAGATCGCTTCGAGCAGCCCGTCGATATTGAGCTTCTCAAGGGCGCTGACCTCCACAAAGAGGGTGCTTCCGCCCCACTCTTCCGGGATGAGATTGTACTCGGTCAGCGCGGTCTTAACGCGGTCGGGGTTGGCGCCGGGCTTATCGATCTTGTTGATCGCGACGATGATCGGCACCTCGGCGGCGCGGGCGTGGTTAATCGCCTCAACCGTCTGCGGCATCACACCGTCATCGGCGGCGACGACCAGGACCACGATATCGGTGGCCTTGGCACCACGTGCACGAAGCGCGGTGAACGCCTCGTGACCCGGGGTATCCAGGAAGGTCACCATACCGGCAGTGGTCTCCACCATGTAGGCGCCGATATGCTGAGTGATGCCACCGGCTTCGCCGCTGGTCACCGAAGAAGCGCGCACCGCATCGAGGAGCGAGGTCTTCCCGTGGTCGACGTGACCCATGACGGTGACGACCGGAGCGCGACGCTCGAGGGTCTCCTCCTCATCGGGGTTCGTGTCATAGAAGTTCGCGATATCGAAGGCGACGTTCTCAACGGTGTAGTCGAACTCATCGGCAATCAACGCGGCGGTCTCGAAGTCCAGGGTGGTGTTCACCGTGGCCATCATGCCGCTCTCAATGAGCTTCATGGCGACCTGTGCGGCCTTGATGCCCATGGAGTGCGCGAGGTCACCGACCGAGATGACGTCCTCGATACGGATCACGCGCTTGTGCTCGGCTGCCTGGGTGATCTCGGTCTTCTGCGTCTTTTTGGCCCGACCGCGGCTGCGACCACGCGATGCTCCGCGACGGCTGCGACGCGACTTCGGTCCGTAAAGATCCGATCCTTCCACCACGCGCTTGGTGCGGCCACGGCGACGGCTGCTCGAGGAGCGCGAACCGCCTCCTCCGCTGGGACGCCGCGAGGGGCCCGGGGTGAAGTCTTTGTTTTCAGCAGCGAGTCGGTCCTTGAGGACGCTCTCGCTGATGCGACCGAGCACCTTGGCGCCACCCTTGGGGTTACGCGGCGGCGGACGACGAACCGGGGGAGCCACCGGTGCTGCGGGCGTCTCCGCCCCGTCGGCAGCTTCTTCACCGGCGTCGCTCTTCGCTTCGGCGGCAGGCTCTTCGGCGGCCGGTTCTTCGGCAGCGGGAGCCTCTTCGGCCGGAGCCTCCTCTTCGGCGGCAGCGGCGACCTCTTCGGTCTCCTCGGCCGGCTCGGCGACATCCGCGCTCTCTTCGGCTTCAGCGGCCGGAGCTTCTTCGGCGGCGACCTCTTCGACCGAAGCCTCTTCGGCAGCGGGCTCTTCGGTGGCAGGCGCCTCTTCGGCCTCCACCTCTTCGGGCGCCTCGGCCTCAACCTCGGGCTCTTCGGCGCTCTCTTCGACCTCGTCGGCCGTCTCTACCTTACGGCGGCGACGCACCGTCGGGCGAACCACCTCGACCTCAGTCTCGGTGCTCTCCTCGGTGGACTCTTCCTCCTCGGTCGCGGCCTTACGGCGGCGCCGAACCACCGGGGCGGCCGGAGCGGCCTCCACCTTCTCTTCGGCGGGCTCTTCGGCCTTCTTCGAGCTCTTCTTCTTGCTCGACTTGGTGGCCTTCTTCCTGGGCGCCTCGGCTTTCTTGCCGCCGAGCGCGGCCTTGATCGAGTCGATCTCCGGCGGATTAAGCACCGTCATGTAGTTATTGACGGAGAATCCCAGGTCGAGCTCGTTAATCTTGGACACCAGTTCTTGCTTATTGATCTCTAGCTCTTGGGCTAGCTCATATACGCGTTGCTGCTTAGGCATATCGTCTCCACTCTGTCCGTCGGTGTTTGATGACGCTCCGCGCGGACAGTCTTCTTTCTCGTCGCGATCGTCGGCTTTCTTGACCATCTATCGCCTTCTCGAGCGCTTACTACCACAAAGAGAAGGCCCTTCAAAACGCAGGCACCCTCACCGGCTGGCGAGGATCCGCGACGTGTTCAATCACTATGTTTTCGAAGTCGCACTGAGCGCCTCCAAACTCTTCCAATGCTTCAAGATTCGCTCGGCGTGGGGGCCGGCTTCAACGCCGATCACCGAGACGTAGGCCTCGCCCTTTGCCATCTGGCCCAGCTCATCGCCGGTCCAGAGTTCGATCACGTCCATGCCCTTGCGCTGCGCGTTGGTGGCGAACTTGGTGCGGGTGCTCTCACCGGCGTCGCTGGCGAGGATGAGCACGACAAGGGTGTCGTTGCGCATCGCCTCCTTGACGAAGGTCTGCCCCGGGGTGGTGGCGCGGGCCCGCAACGCGATCTGCAGCGCCTCATCGAGGCGGCGGCGCGCGCCGCTGCGAACTTGTTCCAGCAGCTCAGAGAGCGCGGGAAGCTCGACGCGACGCTTGAGCGAGCGTTGAAACCCGCCGCGCTCAAGCGCCTTCTGCAGACATTGCGGATCAGCGTGAACCCACACCCCGCGGCCGGGAGCTTTGCGTCGTATGTCGTGGATCAACCCGTGACCCTCAACATAGACAAAACGCTCCCAACCCGCGGGCTCCGCGACCTCCCGACACCCCACGCAGGTGCGCTGCGGGGTGTGGGGAAGATCGGGGTTTTGTTCACCTGGTGCTGTGTGCTTACCGACGTTCAGGCGTCCTCCTCATCATCACTCTTGGTGGCTTCCGCCGGCTGTGCTGCTTCATCGCCGGCGGTGGCCGGTTGTTCTTCTTGTGTTTCGGTGGCCTCGGCCTCGTCAGTCGACTCGGCGCCTTCGGCCTGCGCTGCCTTAAACTCGGCACGACGCGCCTCGAAGGCTTCGTCGTCGAGCTCCAGCTCGCGCTTGAGGTGATCTTCAGCGGCGCTGAGGATCTGCTTAGCCTTCTTGACGTTTTTGCCCAGGCCGGCGGCCTCCGCCAGCTTGCTGGCGTCTTCGGCAAACGCGATATGCTCCAC
Source organism: Lujinxingia vulgaris (assembly GCF_007997015.1). NCBI lineage: Bacteria > Deltaproteobacteria > Bradymonadales > Lujinxingiaceae > Lujinxingia > Lujinxingia vulgaris. The sequence continues at coordinate 667,666 of NZ_VOSM01000001.1, read as the reverse complement.
GGTGATGTAGCCCGAGTCGTGAAGCGAGGCGGCGACCTTGGTACCCACGCCGCGGATCTCTTCGAGCGCCTTACGCTCGTAGTCCGCCTCGGTCATCGCCTCCGGCGAGCCGGGGGCGGGACGCGCGAGGATCTCGGCGGCGGCCGCAATGATACGCGCGGCCGACTCGGCGTTGAGTCCCGGGATCTGCGCAAGCTCGGGAGCGGCGGCGTGCGCCATATGCTCGAGCTTGTTGTATCCAAGCGTGAAAAGCGTATCGACCATATCCTCGGTGATCCCCTCAAACTCCAGCAGCTGCGCACGCGACTCGGCCATCATGTTCTTGAGTCGGGTCTCGCTGATGATGTCGAGGTTCCAGCCGGTGAGCTGAGCGGCCAGACGCACGTTCTGTCCGCCGCGACCGATCGCCAGGCTGAGCTGATCGTCGGGGACGATAAGCTCCATGGTCATGTTCGACTCGTCGATCAAGACCTTGGCGACCTCCGCCGGGCTGATGGCGTTGCACACGAAGCGGGCGGTGTCTTCGACGTAAGGCACAATGTCGATCTTCTCACCGCGCAGCTCCTGGACCACAGCCTGAACGCGCGAGCCCCGCATACCAACGCAGGCGCCGACCGGATCGACATCGCTGTCACGGCTGTAGACGGCCACCTTGGTACGCACACCCGGCTCACGGGCCACGGCCACAATGCGCACCGCGCCTTCGTGAATCTCCGGAACCTCCTGTTCAAACAGCTTGAGCAGAAGCATGGGATCGGCACGCGTTAAGACAACCTGCGGATCGCGACTGGATTTCTGAACTTCTTTGATCATCGCCTGAAGGCGGTCGCCCGGGCGGTAGCTCTCACGCGGGGTCTGCTCGCGGCGCGGCAGGATCGCGTCGGTGCGACCCAGGTCCACGATGATGTTGCCCTTCTCAAAGCGGCGCACCCGACCGATGACCATGTCACCGACGGTGTCTTTGTACTCATCGTAGATGATGTCGCGCTCGGCCTCGCGCACGCGCTGAATGATGACCTGCTTGGCAGTCTGCGCGGCGATGCGGCCGAAGGTGGAGTTGTACGAGTCGAGCTTGAGCAGCTTGCCGTAGCGCTTGTCCTGCGCCTTGGCCTTCTCTTTGTCGTCTTCGCGGTAGAAGATCTGGAAGAGGAGCTCATCGCCAGGCTCGGCTTCAAAGCCCGCCTCGCGCACCTCCTCAACGGAGACCTCGCGGTAGGGGTTCTCCACGTCATCACTCACCGTGATGATCTGGAAGAGCTGCACCTCCCCGCTCTCTTCGTTGTATTCGGCTTCGATCTCGCGCTGCGCGCCGTAGGTTCGGCGCGCGGCCGTCAAGATGGCCGCCTCAAGGGTCTCCACAAGGATCGATTTATCGATCCCTTTGGTCCTTCCGACCTCTTCGATGACACTGTTGAGATTCATCGCTGCTTCGCTCCTGAAAAGTCGAACGTCAACTTCGCCCGGCTCACCCCGCTCAGGGGGATGGTGACCGTGGCGCCGTCCATCTCGAGGGTCAGCGTGTCGTCCTCAAAAGACGTCAGCCGCCCGACTACCTTGTTCTGTCCATCGATCTGCTCGCGAACCACAAGCTCAACCTCGCGATCGACCGCTTTTTCATAATGCGCAGGTTTGGTGAGCTTGCGCTCAACGCCCGGGCTGGAGACTTCCAGCACGTAACGCTCCGGGACACGCTCATCGGCGTCGAGCAACGCCTCGACATAGCGGCTGACACGGGCGCACTCCTCGACGGCCACGCCGGTGCCGGGCTCGGCCTCGGGGCGGTCCACAAAGATCTGCACCGACCAGCCGCCAGCGCTGCTGGTGACCACGTCGTAAAGTTCCAGCTCATGCACCTCTGCGGCCTCGTGCGCCCAGGCCTCAATCGCCTCGGCGATCTCATTGCTCAGGGGCAACGCCGGCGCTTTGGCGCGTCGCTCTTTTCGTCGTTTCTTACCCACGTGTCCTCGGCCTTACCTGTGTTCAAACTCATCGCTGTGACGGGACGCTAACCCCGGGCCTGAAAAATAAAAAAAGCGGGCTTGGAGGGCCCACTTTCGCTCAGCGCCGCGAAATGTAGCGAGACGCCAGATGATCCTTACTTTACCTGACGTCGCCCGAGGAGAGACCTGACAAAAACTGAACACACTCTCAGGCTTCTCCCTGCCAGCTCTATCCCGATGAACTGACAACCCGGCGCGCTTCTTCCAACTGATTCCAACTGAAGTGCCCGCCGCGGGCCGATGTAGTAAACAAGGGCCACGAATCTGTCAAGGTCCAGTCTGCCTCAGGCCCCCCACTCGCCGCTTTCGTCGCCGCGGTTGAACGCGGAATCCCCGGTGGGCAGCGCGACGTTGACAGCCATGCGTTCGCTCACGATGTTTCGACCGCCCGGCCCTAACGGCATGCGACGCCGGCAGAAGATGCAGCTTATCGACGATGTTCTCTCGCAAAGGACCCTTTTATGCGCGTTGCCCTCGCTCAGATCGCCTCAACTCGCGACATCGAAGCCAACCTGAAGACCTGCCAGAAGTTGGCGGAAGACGCCGCAGAGCAAGGCGCAGGCTGGGTGATCTTTCCGGAATGCGCACCTTTCCTGGGGCCGGATCGCGACAAACTCCCCATCGCCGAGCCACTGGATGGGCCGCAGATTCAGACCTTTCGGAAGATGGCGCGGGAGCTGGGCGTCTACCTCACCGTGGGCAGCTTCGCAGAGACCTCCCCCGACCCCGGCCGCACCTTTAATACCCAGGTTCACCTGAGCCCTGCCGGCGACATCGCGGCGGTCTACCGCAAGATCCACCTCTTTGACGCGAAGGTCGACGGGGATCTCACGCTGATGGAGTCGCAGAGCGTGATGGGCGGCCGAGAGCTTGTGCTGACCGATGTCGCGTTGGGCGAGGATCAGGCGCGTGTGGGGCTGACCATCTGCTACGATCTTCGCTTCCCCGAGATCTACCGGGAGCTCGCACTGCGGGGCGCGGAAATGTTGACGGTCCCCTCGGCGTTCACGCTGCCGACAGGCCGCGCTCACTGGCATACCCTGCTGCGGGCCCGCGCCATCGAGAATCAATGCTTCGTGCTGGCGCCCAACCAGTGGGGCCACCATTACGGGAGCCGCGCTTCCTTTGGAAACTCCGTCATCTACGATCCCTGGGGCGATTGCCTGGGATGCCTCGAAGAGGGCAACGGCGTGGTGGTGGCGGATCTCAACCTGGAGCGTCAACGCGAGATTCGCACGAGCATGCCGGTGCTCACGCATCAACGTCTGGGACTGAGCGCTCCAGACGCACACGAGGTTTGACCCGCCGCCCCGGGCGGACTATCAGTGCCCGCGGAGGTCGTCCTTAAGGGGAGCGAGGTTTTCTCTGCTCCTTTATCACTCACCCCTGACCGCCCCTCTGATGTCTGCCGTAGAGGCCCCGCATGTTGCAGGTCTTCCAACTCATTGAGATTGCGCTCCCGCTGGCCTACATGGCCATCTTCGCGCTTTATGTGCGCCGCTTTGTCGCGCGTAAAGATCGCGGGGATCAGCGCTTCTGGGGCTCACCGCTGCTCTACGGCACGCTGGGCACGCATGTGGCGTATCTGGCGCTGCGAGGGGTGGAGCTCAACCATTTCCCGGTGTCATCGAAGGGAGAGTTTCTCTCACTTCTGGCGTTGGCCATCGGTCTGATTTATGCGCTGACGGAACGTCGCCATGGCGAGCCCAACACCGGGGCTTTCTTTGTGGGGCTGTCGGCCATCGCGCAGACGTGGTCCTCGCTGATCATCGATCCGAACACCGCGCATCCGCTTTTGCACGAGCACCCGGTCTACGGGGTGCACGTGATCTTCATCCTCTCGGGTTTTGTCTCTCTGGCCATCAGCGCGATCTACGCCTTGATGTATGTGTTGCTCGCCAGGCAGCTCAAAAGCCGCGAGTTGGGCGCGCTCTTTCGCCGCCTGCCCCCCTTAAACACGCTCGAGAACATGAGCCGTCTGGCCACACTCGCCGGCATTGTGCTCTTAGGGCTGGGCCTTTTTTCGGGGCATTTTGTCGCGATCTACGTTCTGGACGACTTTAGCTTGCTCGACCCCAAGATCGTCATTACTTACGTCGCCTGGGCGGCCTACGCGGTGGCCTTTATCTGGGCGAAGCTGCGTAAACTCTCGGGGCTGCGCATGGGCTACCTCTCGCTCGGGGGCTACCTGGCGCTGATCGCGTCGATGGTGCTCGTCAACACCTTCTTTAGCTCCTTCCACACCTTCCAATAGCATGACCTCACCCAACCGGCTCACCCTCATCTCGTTTAGCCATCGCAACGCGACACTGGCTGAACGCGACGCCCTGGCGATGAGCGCTGCGGATATTGCAGCGCTGGTACCGCTCTGCCGTCAGCGCTGGCTTAGTGAGGCCGCGGTGCTCTCGACGTGCAACCGCACCGAGATCTACCTCTACGGCCCCACGCCACCCACGGTGTGGGAGGAGCTCGGGCCGGAGGTCGCCCGGCTGCGCGGCATTGCGCCCGACGCCCTTCCCCGGCCTCTCATTGCCTACGACGACGATGCGGCGCGCCATGCCTTCCGCGTGGCCGCCTCTCTGGAGTCGCTGGCGCTGGGTGAGAATCAGATTCTGGCGCAGGTTAAAGATGTGCATGACCAGGTGCTGGCCAGCTCGGCCAAGTCACCTGTGCTCGACCGCCTCTTTCAGTTTGCGATCCGCGTGGGCAAGCAGGTGCGCACCGAGACGGCGCTCTGCGAGGGAGCCGTCTCCATCAGCTCGGCGGCGGTGGACCTGGCCAGCAAGATTTTTGGCGACTTCAACCAGCGCGAGATCTTGCTGGTGGGCGCCGGTGAGACGGCCGAGGCCGCGGCGATGCACTTTGAGAAGAGTGGCGGCACAAAATTTGTGGTGCTCAACCGCTCCGAGGAGCGCGGGCGCCTTCTGGCCGAGCAGTTCAAGGGCACCTACCGGCCGCTTGATGAGCTTGAAGACGCCATCGTGAGCGCGGAGGTCGCCGTTTTTGCGACCGGTTCACCCGATTATCTGCTCACCCACGCCGCGCTCAAATCGGTGATGAAGGCGCGCAAGCGCCGCCCGCTTTTCTTGATCGACATCAGCAACCCGCGAAACGTCGATCCGGAGGTGGCGCGCTTTGACAGCGTCTTCCTCTACAACATCGACGACCTGGAGCATGTGGTGGCCGCAAACCTGGCCACCCGCAAAGATGAGATCCCCGCAGCGGAGGCCATCATTGAGCAGATGCTCGAGCAGTGGCGCGCCTGGCAGCAGTCGATGGCGGTGACCCCCACCATCGCTTCGCTGGCGCGCTACTTTGAGGAAGTCTGCACCCAGGAGATCGACCGCCATAACAAGCGCATCTCCGAGCAGGAGCGGGTGATGCTCGAAGAATTCAGCCGCGGGCTGGTCAAAAAGCTTTTGCATAACCCGATCTCGTATCTGCGCAGCTCGGTGGCTAACAACACGCTGCGCTCCGAAGATCTCAACCTTGTGCTCTCGCTCTACAACTTACAGAACAACGATGAGAACCCCGATGAACCTTAAGCTCGGCTCGCGAAAGTCAGCGCTGGCGTTATGGCAGACCCATCATGTGGCCGACCTCTTGAGGGCGGCGCATCCGGGGCTCACCGTCGAGATCGTGACGATGGACACCCTGGGTGACCTGCGCACCGATGTGCCCCTGCCGGCCATTGGTGCCAAGGGGCTTTTCACCCAGGAGCTGGAAGCGGCGCTTGCCAGCGACGCCATCGATCTGGCGGTGCACTCGCTCAAGGATCTTCCCTCGACGCTGCCGGAAGGCATGAAGTTCGCCGGAAGCCCGCGGCGAGCGAGCCCGCTGGATGCGTTCATCTCCACGCGCTACGCCACCTTTGATGAGGTGCCCGACGGAGCGACCATCGCCACCGGAAGTCAGCGCCGAAAAGCCCAGCTTTTGCACCGCCGGCCCAACCTGAAGTTCGCTGACCTGCGCGGCAACATCGGCACCCGGCTCGAGAAGCTGGAGCGTGAGGGCTTTGACGGCATCATCATGGCGCATGCCGCGCTGGAGCGCCTGGAGATGGGCGAGCGGGTCACGTCGGCGCTGCCGGCCGACCAGTATGTTCCGGCGGTGGGTCAGGGGGCGATTGGCCTGGAGTCGCGCATTGGCCGCGATGACATCGACGCGCTGATTGCCCCCATTCTCGACGAGGCGACGATGCGGGCGGTCACCGCCGAGCGCATCTTTATGCGCCGGCTCGAAGGGGGTTGTTCGGTGGCGCTGGGGGCTTACTGTGAGCCGGCCGAGACGCCCGGGCAGTGGGTCTTCCACGCCTGGGTCTCCTCGACCGATGGTCAACAGTGCCTGCATGAGAGTCGCACTGGCGAGGACCCCGATCAGCTCGCGAGCGCGCTGGTCGAGGACTTCCTGGAGCGCGGCGCCCGCAGCATCCTTCGCGCATGACCCCCACCCCGGAGATCGCGTTGCGCATCCTGGACACCGGCACCCGGCCCGCCGCTGCGGTGGAGGGGGCCGAACTTCTGCACTGCCCGGCGCTGCAGGTGGCCTGGCTTGATATTGACGCCGGCGCGCTGCGCGCGCGCCTGAGCGCGCCGCATCTGGTGATCTTTTACAGCGCGCGCGCCGCCGAGGCCGTCATCGCCCAACACATCTTGAGCCCCAACAACGCCCGCGACCATCACCTGGTGGCGGTGGGTCCGATGACCGCCGAGCTGATCGCAAGCGCGCTGGGCGTGCCGGTGTCGGTGCCCGCGGAGCATCACTTTGAAAGCCTCAAAGAGCTGCTCGAAGCAGTGGAGGCGCGCGACATCATCGCCTTCGGGCTGCTCGATAAAGAGCGCGACTTGAGCGCGCTGGCCGAGCGTCGCGGCGTTGCCTTCCACCCGGTGCCGGTCTATGAGAGCGTGCCCGACGTCGCCGCGCTGCGCGCGGCCCTGGTCGAGCATCGGCCCCACTGGGTCACCCTGACCAGCTCCCGCGGCGCCGAAGCATTGCACGAAGCCATGCTCGCTGTGCCCGATCTTGAGCCCCGGCCGCGACTTGCGGCCATTGGCGAGCGCACAGCAGAGCGTCTTCGCGACCTTGGCTTACCCGTCGACCTTATTGCCCCGAGCCCCGACCGCGACCTTCTGGTTGAGGCCATACTTCAGGACCCCACATGAACCGCCGCCAACGCTTCCTCGCCGCCTGCAAAAGCCAGCCCGTTGACCGCCCGCCCATCTGGGTGATGCGTCAGGCCGGCCGCCACCTGCCGGAGTACCTTAAGCTCAAGGAGAAGTACTCCTTCCATGAGCTTGTGCAGACGCCGGAGCTTGCGCTGGAAGTCACCACCCAGCCTCTGCGTCGCTACGATATGGACGCGGCGATCCTCTTTAGCGACATTCTGGTGATTCCCGAGGCGCTGGGCCAGCCCTACCACTTTAGGGATGTGGGCGGCATCGAGATGGAGTTCGCGCTCAAATCGAAGGCCGACATCGACAAGCTCTCCATCGATGCGATCGAAGAGAAGCTGGCGTATGTGCCGGGGGCCATCAAACTGATTCGCGAAGAGCTCGGCGATGAGCGCGCGCTGATTGGCTTTGGCGGCAGCCCCTGGACGCTCGCGACGTACATGATCGAGGGCGGCTCCTCCAAAACCTACGCCCGCGCCAAGCAGATGTTCTACTCGGAGCCCGAGATCTTTGAGGCGCTGATGGAGAAGATCACCGCCGGGCTTGTGCGCTATTTCGAGATGCAGATCGACGCCGGCGTCGACGCCCTGCAGATCTTCGACAGCTGGGGCGGTGTGCTCTCGCCACACGCCTTTGAACACGCCTCGGCCAAATGGATGGGCCGCGTGGTGGAGGCCATCGGCGGTCGGGTGCCCACGGTGGTCTTCTCCAAGGGCATGCATCATCTGCTCGACCCGCTGGTCGCCACCGGCGCCGACGTGCTGGGTGTGGACTGGACCGCGCGCCTGAGCGATGTGCGCCGCGCGCTGCCGGCCAACGTGGCGGTGCAGGGCAACCTCGACCCGATCATCCTCAACACCACCCCGGAGATCGTGCGCAAAGAAGCCACGCGTATCCTCGATGATATGCGCGGGCTCGACGGGCACATCTTCAACCTGGGTCACGGCATCACCCCCCAGGCGAAGATCGAGTGCATGGAGGCGCTGGTCGAGACGGTGACCTCCTACGGTCAGTAATCAGAGCTGTGAGCGGAGCGACCATGACACCTCATATCGCCGTCTTAGGAGCGGGCATCTCCGGGCTTTCGATCGCGTACGCGCTGGAGCAGGCCGGGATGCGTGTGACCCTCTTTGAGGCCAACGAGCGTGTGGGTGGTCCGCTTCGCTCCTCGCGCATCGAGGGCTACCTGGTCGAGCACGGGCCGCACACCCTCTTTCAGCGCTCTGCGGCCCTGGCCTCATTGCTCTCGGAGCTCGGGCTGGATGACGCCATCGTTGACGCGCGCGAGAGCGCGTCGCGCCGCTATGTGGTGCGCTACGGACGGCCGCTGGTGTTGCCGCAATCGCCGGCTGCGTTCTTGAAGAGCGAACTTCTCTCCACCTCGGCCAAACTTCGACTTCTGGCCGAGCCGCTGATTCCCGGCTTCGATCGGGAGGGCGTCGACGAGAGCCTGGCGAACTTTGTGGAGCGCCGTCTGGGTCGGGAAGTGCTCGACTACCTGCTCGATCCTTTTGTAGGAGGCACCTACGCCGGCGACCCGCGCCAGATGTCGGCGCGCCACACCTTCGGGATGCTCAAAGAACTTGAGGATGAGGCCGGCTCGCTGGTGCTCGGTGCCATCAAGCGCAAGCTTCAATCCCCCGACTCCGATACACCGCCGGCAAAAAAACGCCTCCTCTCATTCACAGGTGGCCTCCAGACCCTGACCGACGCGCTGGCCTCAAAGCTCAATGGCGAGCTCAAGCTCGGCGCGCCAGTCACCGGTCTTCGCCGCGATGAGGGGAGCTGGCGGGTGCTCTACCGACGCGGCAAGTCCAACGCCGGCGTCAGCGTCGACGCCGTCGTCTCCACCCTGCCCTCCTACGCTGTGGCCGATCTTCGCTTGAAGGGTGTGACGCCGCCGGAGCCCGCGCTCAAGCGCGTAGCGAAGATCACCTTTGCGCCCTGCACGCTCGTCTCCACCGGCTTTAAGCGCGGCGACGTCGCCCACCCTCTCGATGGCTTCGGGGTGCTGGCGCCTCGGGTTGAAGAGATGCACACCCTGGGCAGCCTCTTTGTCTCCTCGATGTTCCCGGAGCGCGCGCCCGAGGGCCGCGTCAACCTCACGACCTTTGTGGGCGGCGCGCGTCAGCCTGAGCTTGCGCTCCTCGATGACGACGCGGTGCTCGAGCTTGTGAAGTTCGACCTCAACCGCATCCTCGGGCTGCGCGCGGAGCCGGAGTTCGTGCACATCTCGCGCTGGGAGCGCGCCATCCCGCAGTTTGAGGTGGGCCACCAGCTCGTCCTCGACGCCTACTCCGAGATTGAGGCGGCGATGCCCGGCGTCTTTTTTGCGGGCAACACCCGCGACACCGTCGCGCTTCCCGCGCTCCTCGACGCGCGACACGCGCACGCCGCGCGCGTCACCGACTTCCTTCACCACGCTTAAACCCCGGCTTCACGATGAGCTCTTTTGACCTGACTCGCCGACCGCGCCGCCTGCGCGCGACCTCGCATATCCGCGACCTTGTGCGGGAGACGCATCTTCGTCGCGACGACCTGATCATGCCGATCTTTGTGTCGCACGGCAGCAACATCCGCCGCGAGATCTCCTCGATGCCCGGCATCTTCCAGCACTCGCTCGACGAGCTCGACCGCGAGCTCGACGCCATCAGCCAGGCCGGCGTACCGCGGGTGATCCTCTTTGGCATCCCCGAGCATAAAGACGCCGTGGGCTCCGACGCCTTTGACACCGAAGGCGGCATCATCCAGCGCGCGGTGCGCCACATTAAAAAGAGCCACCCGCACCTCTACGTCATCACCGACGTCTGTTTTTGCGAATACACCGACCACGGCCACTGCGGCGTGCTGGCCGACGACGGGCGCCTGCTCAACGATCCGACCTTGAGCAACCTGCAGCGTCAGGCCATCTCCCACGCGCGCGCCGGTGCCGACATGGTCGCCCCTTCGGGCATGATCGACGGCATGATCGGCGCGATGCGACAGGCCCTCGACGAAGATGGCTTTCATGATCTTCCGATCATGAGCTACGCCGTCAAATACGCCTCAGCCTTCTACGGACCTTTTCGCGACGCGGTCGACTCCGCGCCGCAGTCCGGCGACCGACGCGCCTACCAGATGGACCCGGCCAACGCCCGCGAGGCGCTGGTTGAGGCAGCCCTCGATGTGGAGCAGGGCGCCGACATCCTGATGGTCAAACCCGCCCTTGCCTACCTGGACATCGTGGCCAGTATCCGCGCCAACTTCGACCTGCCGGTGGCGGCGTATAACGTCAGCGGCGAGTATTCGATGGTGAAGGCAGCTGCGGCGAATGGTTGGGTGGATGAGCGCGCGCTCGCCACGGAAAAACTTCTCGCGATGAAGCGCGCCGGCGCCGACATCATCATCACCTATTTCGCCCGCGACCTGGCCGGCGACCTTAGCTGACCTCTTTTTTTCAGGCATGTAGTTATGAGTAAAGGTGTCCTGCTCGTTAATCTGGGCTCTCCCGACTCCACCGAGACCGGCGATGTGCGCCGCTACCTGCGCGAGTTTTTGAGCGATCCGCGGGTGCTCGACATCAACCCGATTCAACGCTCGGCGCTGGTGAACTTAATCATCGCCCCGACCCGCGCCCCCAAATCCGCCGAGGCCTACAAAGAGGTCTGGACCGAGCAGGGCTCGCCACTGATCGTGACCACCTACCGGGTGCGCGATCTTCTGCGCGAGCGCATCGATCTTCCGGTGGAGGTGGGTATGCGCTACGGCAACCCCTCGGCCGAGTCGGGCATCCGCGCGCTGATGGCCCAGGGGGTCACCGAGCTCTTTCTGATTCCGCTCTACCCGCACTACGCCATGTCGAGCTACGAGACGGCCGTGGCCAAAGTGCAGGACACCATGGACGCCATCGCCCCGAAGCTGCGCCTGGTGGTGCAGCCGCCCTTTTACAACGATCCGCAGTACATCGACGCGGTGCTTGAGCGGGCCAAAGACGCGCTGGCCAAAAACCCCGACCACGTGCTCTTTAGCTTCCACGGCATCCCGGAGCGCCAGGTCAAAGCGACCGACCCCTCGGGTTGTTTCTGCCTGCGGATGGAAAACTGCTGTGAGACGCGCCACCCCGCGCATAGCTTCTGTTACCGCCACCAGTGCTTCACCACCGCGAAGATGCTCGCGGCGAAGGCGGGCCTTGAGCGTGATCAGTGGTCGGTGTCGTTCCAGTCGCGCCTGGGCCGTGACCCCTGGCTCAAGCCCTACACCGACTTTGTGCTCGAAGAGCTCCCGTCGAAGGGCGTCAAATCCATCGCGGTCTTCTCGCCAGCCTTTGTGGCCGACTGCCTGGAGACGATCGAAGAGCTGGGCATGGAGGGCAAAGAAGAGTTCATCAAGGCCGGCGGCAAGGACTATGACCTTGTGCCCTGCCTCAACGACTCCACCCTGTGGATCGACCTCCTTGAGCGTTTTGTGACCGACTACCTCGACGGCAAACTCGCCGCCTGAGCGTGGCCTTAAAGACCGCACCCCACCTTAACTTCTCACCAACTCAGGAAGCCTCCGCTATGCTCGAAAAAAGCCAGCAGCTCCTTCAGCGCGCCACCAAATCCATCCCCGGCGGGGTCAACTCGCCAGTGCGAGCGTTTAAGTCTGTTGGGGGCACGCCGCCCTTTATCGAGCGCGCCGAGGGAGCGTATCTCTTTGACGCCGATGGCAACCGCTACATCGATTACGTGCTGACCTGGGGCCCGGCGATCATTGGTCACGCCCACCCGGAGGTGGTTGAAGCGTGTCAGGCGGCGATGGCGAAAGGCTCGTCCTTTGGTGCGCCCACCGAGCTGGAGATCGAGCTTGCCGAGACGATGATCGCGCGGGTTCCCGGCCTTGATGTGGTGCGCCTGGTCAACAGCGGCACCGAGGCCTGCATGTCGGCGATTCGCCTGGCCCGCGGGGCGACCGGCCGCGACAAGTTCATCAAATTTGCAGGCTGCTACCACGGTCACGCCGACTCTTTCTTGATCGCGGCGGGCTCCGGCGCGCTGACCCTGGGTACGCCCAACTCCCCCGGGGTGACCGAGGGCACGGCCAAAGACACGCTGCTTGCGCAGTTCAATGATCTGGGCTCGGTGCGCCAGATTTTCGAGACCTTCCCCACCGATGTGGCCGCGATCATTCTGGAGCCGGTCTGCGGCAACACCGGCTGCATTCCGCCCGACCCCGGGTTCCTTGAGGGCCTGCGAGAGCTTTGCGATGCCCACGGCACGGTCCTCATCTTCGATGAGGTCATGACGGGCTTCCGCGTGGGCTACGGTGGCGCTGCGGGCCGATTTGGCGTCACTCCCGACCTCTATACCTTCGGAAAGGTGGTGGGCGGCGGCTTCCCGCTGGCCGCCTACGGCGGCAAAGAGGCGCTGATGCGTCATGTCGCTCCCGATGGGCCGGTCTACCAGGCGGGCACCCTCTCCGGAAACCCGATCGCGGTGACCGCCGGTCTGAAGACTCTGCAGCTGCTCACGCCCGAGGTCTACGAGGGGCTGGAGGCGGCCAGCCTGCGCCTGAGCGAAGGCATGCAGGCGATCATCGACAAGCACAGCTATCCGATGACCCAGCATCGGGTCGGCGCGATGTTCGGGGTCTTCTTTACCGATAAAACCGTGCATACCCATGAGGATGTGCATGGCTGCGACCTTGAGCGCTTCAACGCCTTCTTCCACGCCATGCTCAAGCGCGGCGTGTACCTGGCGCCCAGCCAGTACGAGGCCGGATTTTTGTCGACGCACCACAGTGACGACCTTATCGACCAGACCCTGACGTGTGCCGAAGAGGCGCTGGCGGAGGTTTTTGCCGACTGAGCCTCGCACACCCTCCCCCACTCCAAGGAGCCACCATGAGCGAGCACGAGCCGAACTTTTCGCATCAAGAGACCGAAACCGGTGGTTCCATCTTCCTAGAGAGGGATGGTGAGCGGGTGGCAAAGATCGATTATCGCCGCGCGCCCTCCGGCGCGATGGAGGTGCATCATACCTTTGTCGACACCTCGATGCGGGGTCAGGGCATGGCGCGCAAACTTGTCGCCGCAGCCGTAGAACATGCGCGCCGCACCGACTGCAAGATCTCGCCATCCTGCTCGGCGGCGCGCGCGATCCTGCAGAAGACGCCGGATTACCACGATGTGCTTGAGGCGGCGTACCTGCCCTGAGCAGGCTCAGGCGCTCGTCGATTAAAACCAGAAATCCCCGCGAGAGGGCGCCTCATCGGCGCCCTCTTCGCCGATCAGGGGCACAAAACGCACCTGGCCAAACTCCTCCCGGCGGTAGCGACGCTCGGAGGTGCGCGTGACACGCACCAGGGTCTGCGGCGCGCTCTGCGGGCCGAGCGGCATCACAAGCCGGCCGCCCACACGAAGTTGCTCAAGCAGCGGCTCGGGGATGGTGAGGGCGCCGGCGGTCACGATGATGCCGTCAAAAGGCGCGACGCCGGCCCAGCCGAGCGACCCGTCGCCGCTGCGCACCGCGACGTTATCGACGCTTAAGTCCGCCAGCGTATGGCGAGCGCGCGCGGCGAGTTCATCGACCCGCTCAATGGTGAAGACTTCGTCAACGAGCCTGGCGAGTACGGCGGCCTGATAGCCCGAGCCGGTGCCCACCTCCAGCACCCGATCGTGGGGATGCGGTCGCAGAAGCACGGTCATCCAGGCCACCAGATAAGGTTGGGTGATGGTCTGGCCGCCTCCGATGGGAAGGGCCGTGTCTTCGTAGGCTTGCGATCGGTAGCGCCGGGGGACAAAACGCTCCCTGGGCACCTCGGCCATGGCCTTAAGTACCGGTTCAAGCTCGATGCCCCGGGAGCGTATCTGCTGCTCGACCATCCTGCGGCGCGCCGGGGCGTAGCGATCCTCTCGTGCGTCTGACATCACGACTCCGCGTAACGAGGAAGTCCATCGCTGCTGATGGCAAAGCTGCACACCCGCAGGTTTGCACCAAACCTCCGGCCCCTGACCTTGAGTACGGCAAAGGGCTCGATTAGGCTTACCTGACGCTGTCTTCCCCCACCCCGGCCCTTCGATGTTACGACGCTCAGACCTTCTCATTCGCCACGGTGCTGCGTTGCTTCTAAGCACGCTGATGGTCGCCTGTTCTTCCGACGCGGAGCCGGCCTGCCAGAGCGATCTGGACTGTTTTGATGGCGAGGCCTGCCAGGGTGGAAGTTGCACGGCGGTGGTGTGCCTGGATCCGGCGCGCGCCTGCAACCCTGACCAGGGCCCGGCCTGCTGCCCGGGCACCTACTGCGCCTATGACGAGCCCTGCAACGTCACCACCGAGGAGGGCTGTTTTACCCGCGGCCGCTGTGAGGCGAAGCGCCAGCCTGGCGAGCCCTGCGACGACGCCAGTCAGTGCGCCGGGCCGGGGGCGTTTTGTGCCGGGCCGGCCGAGGGCCCGGCCACCTGCCAGGTGGCCTCCGAGGCGCTCGACCAGGAGCGTTGCGTGATGAACGCCGACTGCTCCAACGCCGACGGCATCCGCCGCGCCTGCGAAGACACGTATTGCCGGCGCATGAGTGGCGAGCCCTGCGATGATGATGCGCAATGCACGTCCAACCTGTGCACCATTCGTCTGGGCTCGGTCTCGGATCTACGCTGCACCTGAGCGCCCCGGCAAGCCCCTGGTTGGCACGCTCTCTGCAACTATCCAGCGATGAAGCCCGACAACGGGCGCGTTGGATACGCGTCACCCCACGCTTGAGAGGCCGGCCATGATTTCTGGACAACACCTCCTCCACCGATTCGCGATCGCGCTGACGGCGCTGGTGATGAGTCTGAGCGTCACCCTGAGTGAGGCCAGCGCGACGAGCCCCGAGCTCGGTCCGCTGCGTTGCACCACCGACGCCTCGATCGCCGAGACGCTTGGTTGCCTGCAGAGCGACGCGCCCTTTGAGGTTTTGCCCGAGGGAGAAGATCATTGCGCCATCAGCATCACGTTGAGCAACGGCTGTGAGGGGGCGCTGAGCTTCTACGACGGGGAGTGCGTGGCGCTTGAGGCCGATGGCCAGCTCGACGCGAGCTGCCTGCTCGCCGAGATCCCCGCCGGCGCTGAGCTTGGGGTGCCTCTGGAGGCCGGGCTCGATGAGGAGGGTGAGCCTTTTATCGGCAGCGACTCAACCTCGGCGTTCCTGCTGGCCCATGACGGGGAGGCCACCCACGAGGTGAACCTGAGCCTTGAACAATCCTACAGGTTGCCGCCCGGCCAGAGGTCGGACGAGGGCCCGCTGGATTGCAGCAGCAGCGGCAACTCGTCGAGCCCCAACCGCCTGCTGATTGTTCTTCTGCTGGGGTGGTTCGGCCTTCGCGCAATGGCCGCCGCGCCGCGCTCAAAGCCCTCAGCCTCATAATGCCTGAGGCTCGATAGACGCGCGCGCTGCCCCTATGCGATGTTCTTCGCAGGACTTCCCCTCCAACCTCGAGGAGCATCGCATGGCACGCGTCACCGGCATCGGCGGCATCTTCTTTCGCGCTAACGACCCCAAAGCCCTTCAGGCCTGGTACGTCGAGCACCTGGGCCTCCCGGACTTCGATGGCTACGTCATCTTCCAGAACAAAGAAGAGACGCAGCCGGAGGCCTACAGCATCTTTGCGCCCTTCAAAAAAGACACCGAGTACTTTGGAAGCGAGCGCCAGGCCTTCATGATCAACTTCCGCGTCGACGACCTCCACGCCATGCTCCAAAGCCTGCGCGACGCCGGGGTCGAGGTCGATGCGAAGACCGAAGACTCGGAGTTTGGCAAATTTGGATGGGCGGTCGATCCGGAGGGCAACCGATTTGAGTTGTGGGAGCCGCCGGCCGTTCCGTATAGCCCCGACGCCTGAGTTCGCCAGAGCGTGCTTTTACACAGCGAACTGAACGAAAACACCCCCGAGATCCACGCGAATCTCGGGGGTGTTTTTCGTTCAGGCAGTGCGCCCGATGTTGGGGGGCATCAACGCCTCACCCAACTTCAGACCCAGCTCCCCTGATTAAAAATCACCAGATGCGGACGCGCTCTTCCGGCGGCAGGTAGAGGGCGTGGTCTTCGGTCACATCGAAGGCCTCGTACCAGGCGTCGAGGTTACGCACCACGCCGTTGACGCGGTACATGCCCGGGGAGTGCGGGCCGTTGACGAGCTGGGCGCGAAGCGCGTCGTCGCGGTAGAGCGAGCGCCAGACCTGCGCCCAGGCTAAAAAGAAGCGCTGGTCGCCGGTGAAGCCGTCGATCACTGGCGCTTCGCCCTCGGGATAGGTCTTCTCGACGAAGTTGCGGTAGGCCGCATAGGCCATCTGCATGCCACCGAGGTCACCGATGTTCTCGCCCATCGAGAGCTGGCCGTTGATGCAGAGGTCGTCGATCGGGCAGAACTGCGAGTACTGCTCACCCAGCCGGCTTGAAGCTTCTTCAAACGCGGCGTTGGTCTCAGGGGTCCACCAGTCGCGGATGCGCCCATGGGCGTCGAAGCGGCGGCCCTGGTCGTCGAAGCCGTGGCCAATCTCGTGGCCAATGACCGCCCCGATCGCGCCGTAGTTCATGGCCGGATCGGCGTGGGGATCGAAGAAAGGCGCCTGCAGGATGCCGGCCGGGAAGGTGATCTGGTTCATCAGCGGGTTGTAGCTCGCGTTGACCATCTGCGGCGGCCAGCTCCAGCGCTCGCGATCGACGGGCTCTTTAAAGCGCTTGAGCTCCTCGTTCCAGCGATGCTCGCTGATGCGCAGGCGGTTGCCAAAATAGTCGTCGGCGGCCAGCTCCAGCCCTTCGTAGCTGTCCCACGTCTCGGGGTAGCCGATGCGCGGCTCAAAGGTCGACAACTTCTCCAGAGCCTGCGCGCGGGTGGCGTCGTCCATCCAGTCGAGGGTTTTCAGGCGGCCCTCAAACCCTTCGGTGAGGTTGGCGACGAGATCTTCCATCTGCGCCTTGGACTCCGGCGGGAAGTGCAGCGCGACGTACTCCTGGCCCACGGCGTGACCCAGGGTCCAGCCCACGAGCTCGGTGCCGCGGCGGTCGCGCTCGCGCTGCTCTTCGGTGCCGCGCAGCGTCTTGGAGTAAAAAGTGAAGCTGGCCTCATCAAAGGCGCTCGGCAGCCAGGACGCGCGATCGGAGATGAAGTGGAAGGTCAGGTAATCTTTGAGAAGATCGAGCGAGGCGTTTGCAAAGACCTCCCCGATGCCCTCCACCGCGCTGGGCTGCGAGACGATGACCTTATCGAGGTCGGTCAACCCGCGGATCTCCAGGCCCTCTGCGAGCTTGAGGGAGGGCGCCAGCGCCGCGTATTCCTCGACGCTGAGCACGTTGTAGGTCTCCTCGACCTGGCGGGAGCGCTCGCGGGTCCAGTGCGCCTTTGCGATCGCCGTCTCCAACGCCAGGATGGCCTCGGCCTTCTCGACGCCGCCTTCGATCATGGCGAGCTCGAAGAGACGAGCGATGTATTCGAGGTAGGCCTGGCGGTACTGCACAAAGCGCTCGGACTCATCCAGGTAATAGTCGCGGTTGGGCATCCCCAGCCCGCTCTGCCCGGAGCTCACCGTGTAGACGGTGGGGTCGGCCGGGTCGGGCATGATGCGCACGCTGACCATCACCGGGTAGACCGGGTCGGCCATCAGACGCGCGGCGGCGTCATGGGAGTCCAGCGCGTTGATGGCGGCGAAATGAGGCTGCAGCGGCTTTAGACCGGCCTCTTCAATGGACTCGGCGTCCATCCAGCTCGCGTAGAGGTCGCCGATGAGCTGAGCGTTGCTGCCCGGCTCTCCGCCTTCTTTTGCGGCGGCGAGGATGATCTGGTTGACCTGCTCCTCGGCCTCCAGGCTGAGCATGTCGAAGACGCCGTAGCGCGCGCGGTCCGAGGGAATCTCGGTGGTCTCCTGCCAGGCGCCGCTGGCGTAGGCGTAAAAATCGTCGCCGGGGGTGACATCTGTGTTCATGCCCTCGGTATCAAAGCCGAAGTTGCCAAAACGCGGCTCGCCAGTGGCCTCGGCCTCCGCGGCTTCTTCGACCTCCACGCCGAGTTGCGGCTCGGTCTCTTCGCTCGCACTCTGCGGTTGCGTCGCACACGCCGCTCCCACCGCCAGGCCCAACCCGGCCAACCACCAGCTGCTCTTTTTCAACCTCATACACGCCTCGCTTTTCGCTTCGCTCTGTTTCCGTCGTCTGCCCGGGCAGACGCTGCTTTGTCTCAAATACTCGCCACCTGCTTAACCGCCATCGCCCCCCTCGGCAATCCTCGCTCCGGGGGGGCGTAGCGGGTATTTTCGATCTTCCCTCCCCAAAACGCCCGGAATTATGTATACTCTGCGCGCTTTATGGGTGCACAGGTCACCTCTTCCCCCCGACCTTTCGCTGCGCCCTGCGTTCGTCGCCGTCCTCTCGGACAGCCTGGTTGACCCTCTCTAAAGGCCCCCATGACTCTCGGGCTTGGCATTATCCTTGTTCTTATCGCGCTTATCGGCGGGGTGTGCATCACCACGATCGGGCCCGGTGGCATCTTCGTCACCATCGCGCTCTTTCTTCTGCTCGACATCGATCCGGCCACCGTCGCTGGCACCGCCAGCGTGACCTTTATCGGCACCGGCCTTCTGGGAAGTTACGCGTACCTGCGCTCCGGACAGCTGGCGACGTCGACCGCACGTAACGCCGCGCTGATCTTGAGCCTCACAAGCGTGGTGGGGGCTTTTGTGGGCGCGCGGCTCAACACCGTGCTCGACGCCGACCTCTTCGGGCTTCTGCTCGGCGGGTTCGTGCTGATGACGGGCGTGATCATCCTGGTGCGCGAGCGCTCTCGCTCCCGCGCGCTGGAAGCACCTGCAGACTTTGAGCTCGACTCCCCGAAAGGTCGCCTGGCGATGGCGGGTCTGGGCCTTGCCGTGGGGCTGCCCGGCGGACTTCTCGGCGTGGGTGGCCCGGTGCTGGCCGTGCCTCTGATGGTGGTGCTGGGCGTGCCGATGCTCCTGGCGGTGGCGCTTGCCCAGGTGCAGTCGATCTTCATCGCGGCCTTCGCCGCGCTGGGCTTTGCGATGGTCGGTGCCATCGACTGGGGACTCGCCATACTGGTGGGCATCCCCCTCTTCATCGGCACCGTCGCCGGCTGGGTCATCGCCCGCCGCATCGACCCCACTCGCCTCAAAACAGGCCTGGCGTTCGTGCTGCTCGCCCTGGGCATCTACATGCTCTCGGGCGCCGGGACGACATAGCGCGCCGACGTATCACCCTCCGATCGCCACCATCTTCATGGTTTGCAAGACCCACACGCGCGGGATGCCCTCGCACGTCTCGCGCCCCCCTTGCCCCCTTCCACCCCCAACACAACGAGAACTTATGTTGAAAGTGCAGTCCCTTATGAAGCGTTTTTTCGAGAAGTACGGCCTGAGCTTTGTGATGGTCGCCAGCTACTTTGGCAGCGGCTCCATCTACATCGCCAGCCAGGCCGGGGTTGAGTACGGCTACGCGTTGATCTGGGCGGTGATCGGCGCGGTGCTCCTGGGTTTTATGGCCCAGGATATGAGCGCGCGCCTGGGCATTTTTGGCGACACGCTGATGGGCTTTATCCGCAAAAAGATCGGCAAAGGCCCGGCGCTGACCATCGCCCTCTTTCTCTCGCTGGGGTGCATCGCCTGGACGGTCGCGCTGACTGCGGCGGTGGGGATGTCCGTTGAGATTCTCACTGGCGAGGCGCTGGCCTGGCAGCCGGTGGCGCTCGTCGCCGGGGTCGCCGCGATTCTCACCGGCGTGCTCAAATACGACCGCGTCGAGAAGTTCGTGACCGCGATGATGTTCGTGCTGCTCGTGCTCTACATCGTCGTCGCCGGTGCCAGCGGTCCCTCCCCGGTGGAAGTTGCGCAGGGCTTTGTGCCCTCACTCCCCGACCAGGGCGCGATGTTGCTGGGAGCTGCGATTCTGGGGACGACCGCGCTGTGGCCGAACTTCTTTCTGGAGTCGATCCTCGTCAAAAAGAAAGGCTGGACCACCAAAGAAGATCTCTCCGATGTGCGCCACGACCTGAGCTTTGGCTACATCGTCGGCGGCATTATCACCGTGTGCATCATCGTGGTGTCGGCCGCCGTACTCCGCCCGGCCGGCTACACCGAACTAACCAGCTTCATTACGCCCGGCCAGGCCCTGGCCGAAGTCCTTGGCGAGTGGGCGATGGTCGTCTTTTTGCTCGGAGTCATCGGCGCTGCGTTTAACAGCATCGTGCCCATCATGTGGACCATCCCCTACATGATCCTGGAGGCCGTCGACGCCCCCGAGAAAGAGCAGGACTCGAAGTCCTTCAAACTCATCTACGCCGGCGGCATCCTGCTGGGCATGTCGTCGCCCATCGTCTCGGCGGTCACCGGCCTGAGCATCGTACAGATGATCACCCTCTTCCCGGCCTTCAACGGCGTGTTTGGACTTCCGCTGACCGCGGCCTTCCTCTTCTGGGCGGTGAACGACAAGAAGACGATGGGCGAGCACGTCAATGGATGGAAGAGCAACCTGATCAACGTGGTGCTGGTGATTTTTGCCACCTACGTGGCGATCAGCTCCGGACGCGGCGTCCTCGAGGCGATTTTCGGTGGGATGATGGGCTAAGCCCGCGGCTCCAGCAGCCCCCCCCTCGAAGGGGGGCTGGCCATCGGGGGCAGGGTGTGCTTTACATGGCGCAACAACCCTTTCCAATCCCCCGCGCGCGCGCCACACCTGGCGAGTCGCGAAATCCTCTGGAGCCAAATCCGATGGTCCGATCCCCTCTTTGATTTCTGATGTTTCTATGCCTGGCCTGGACGCTGGCGGCCTGCGGCGATGATGCCTCGGTCGTTCCCAATGTCCCGGCCCCCACCTGCGACGATGGCGCGCAAAACGGCGTCGAGACCGATGTCGACTGCGGCGGCGACACCTGCGGCACGTGCGACGTGGCTCAGAGCTGCGACGAGGACAGTGACTGCGCCAGCGAGGTCTGCGACGAGGGCGTCTGCGTGAGCCCCGCGCTTCCCGACCCGACCTGCGACGACGGGGCGCAAAACGGAGACGAGACCGATGTCGACTGCGGCGGTGAGTGCGGCGTCTGCGACGAGGGATTGAGCTGCGACATCGCCGAAGATTGCAGCAGCGGCGTGTGTGACGAAGGAATCTGCGCCATCCCCGCCTGCAACGACGGCGTGCAAAATGGCGACGAGACCGACGTCGATTGCGGCGGCGCCTGCGGCGCCTGCGATGATGGCCTGGCCTGCAACATCGCCAACGACTGCGCAAGCGGCGTCTGCAACGGCGGCTTCTGCGCCATCCCCGCCTGCGACGACGGCGTGGAAAACGGCGACGAAACCGACGTCGATTGCGGCGGCGCCTGCGGCGCCTGCGATGATGGCCTTGCCTGCGCCATCGCCAACGACTGCGCAAGCGGCGTCTGCGACGGCGGCTTCTGCGCTGCGCCCTCCTGCGACGACGGCGTGCAAAACGGCAGTGAGACCGACCAGGATTGCGGTGGCGACTCCTGCTCCGCCTGCGACACCGCCGGCGCCTGCCTGCTCGCCAATGATTGCCTCAGCCGCCTCTGCCTGGATGGCTTCTGCGCCGCCCCTAACACCCCGCACTACGGTGACGGAAGCGAGGGTGACGTCAGCGTGCTCACTGGCGAGCCCCTGCTGATCGACGCCGACAAGACCTCGCTGATCTCGCACACCGCCGATACCCTCACGGTGAGCGACGCCTCGTTCTTCGAGGCGGGCGACGAGGTGCTGGTCATCACCATGAAGAGCCTCATCGGCGCGGCGGGCACCCATGAATTCGCGTTCGTCGAGTCGGTCACCGACGACACGCTCTCGCTGAGCACGGCGTTGACCCACGTCTACGACGCCGCAGACACCACCATGGTGCAGCGCGTGCCCCACTTCAGCGATTTAATCGTCGACGGCACCCTGACGGCGTCGGCCTGGAACGGCACCCTGGGCGGCGTGGTGGCCTTCCGCGTCTCGGGCACGCTCACGGTCAACGAGAGCGGCCAGATCCTCGCTGACGGGCTGGGCTTTGTCGGTGGCATTCGCGGCGAGAGAAGCGGAACGACGCGCACCGGCGGGCAGGGAGAGACCTTTTTGAAGACCACACGACTTCGCGCGCGCGGTAATAACGAAGGCGGTGGAGGCGGAGGTACCTATGGCGGCTCCGGCTCCGAAGATGACGCCGGCGGCGGAGGCGGCGGATCCCACGCCACAGCGGGCGCCAACGGCGTCGGCAAACACGGCAGTGGCGGAATCGCTGGAACGACCTACGGCGCGGGCGATGCCACGCTGCTCACCGCCGGCTCCGGCGGGGGCGGCGGAGGTGCCGACCACTACACCGGCGGTGCGGGCAACTCCGACGGGGCGCGCGGTGGTGCAGGTGGCGCGGGGGGCGGCATCATCTTCATCGCCGCGGCTCAGGTGCAGCTTAACGGAGCGGTGCGCGCCGCCGGCCTCAACGGCAACAACGCCGTGCGCGAAGACAACGGTGAGGGTGGCGGCGGCGGAGGCGGTGCCGGCGGCCTGGTGCTCATCTACACCGAAACAGCCGAGGCCGATCGCGGCAGCGTGCTGCCCTCGGCCGCGGGCGGCATCGGTGGCGTCGGCTCGCTGAACAACGGCCCCTGGAACACCACCCGAGGTGGAGACGGCGGGGAGGGTTATGTCCATGTACTGGCCCCCTGAGCGTTGCCCCGGGGCTGTGCTTTAAAAAGGCTCGTCGGGCGTAGTCCGCTCATGAGCGCGAAGCCAGCAGCCTGAGCGCTTTGAGGGTCAACGCTTGCCCTGATTGAAAAAGCCAGCAGCCTGCCCCCTCTCAGGGTCAACGCTTGCCCTGATTGAAAAAACGCCGGCGCTCCGATCGGAGCGCCGGCGTTCTTCGTTGGACCTCCTCCAAAACATGCGCCTTCTGCATACCAAACATGCGCCATATCTATGAAATGAATCCACCCTCAAACACGTTTGAGGCTACGATGTCAGAGATGTCAAAGTCGCTGAATTCCCGACGAAAAACCTCTTCACAGGCCTGATGTATGACTCCGGAAGATGCCCTGCGCCGCGGCAAAGCCTTTTTGGATGAAGCCACCGAAAACCTCACCTTCGATGCCTTTGACTGGGCTTTTGAGGAGGTCTGGCACGGTGTGGCCTGGCTGCTCAATGCTCTGCATCCCGAGCCCCTCAGCGACATCCACACCGGCGAAAAAGGCCAGCTCCCCCAGGCCGGCTCCCTCCAAGCGATCTACGCACGTCAGGCCTCGCCGCCTCCCCAGGCCAGGGTCGCGCTGCGCCTGGAAGCGCTGCACACCCGGGTCACCCATGGCCACACGCTGACCAGCGACGACGTTGCCGATCTTATCTTCGAGGCCTGGCAGCTCCACGATTATTGTGGCGAGTCGCTCAACATCGCCGATGAGCGGCTGGCGGGCCGCCTGATGCTCAGCGAGCCCTCCCCCGGTCGCATCGGAACGCCGGTGGTGGCCCGACGCACCGCGCTGAAGATGCTGGCCGCCGGCGCGCTGCTGCCCGCCGTCGCCTGCCAGAAGATCGAGCGCGACAACCGCCCCGCCCGCGCCACCTCCCCTACCGATCCGGGCGCCGCATCAACGCCCGACCTTGAGCATCCCCCGGCGACCATCAAAGCGGTCAGCGCCATCGACGCGATGCACTGGCCCACCACCGATCCCTTTCTCTTCTGTGCCCACCACCGCGACGACTACCCCGAGGGTAACGGCAAGATGGGCCCGGCTGCATCATTGGCGGGCCGTCATCTCGGCCGCGACTTCGACGAGCAAAAGCCCTGGCGGATGTACCACGGCCAGAGCGTCCCCGGCTTTCCTCGCCACCCTCACCGTGGCTTTGAGACCGTCACCGTGGTGCGCTCTGGCTTTCTCGACCACACCGACTCCATGGGCGCCACCGCCCGCTACGGCGCCGGTGATGTGCAATGGCTGACCTCGGGCCGCGGCATCCAGCACTCCGAGATGTTTCCGCTTCTGCGCGACGACGCCCCCAACCCTCTGGAGCTCTTTCAGATCTGGATGAACCTGCCCCGCGCCGACAAGATGGTCGACCCGCACTTCACCATGCTCTGGAACGAGCGCATCCCCCGCGTCATTGAGCAAGACGCAAAAGGCCGCATCAGCGAGCTGACCATCGCCGCCGGCACCTTTAAAGGTCACCGCCCCCCGGCCCCTCCCCCCGCCTCCTGGGCCGCGCGCAAAGAGAGCGACGTGGCGATCTGGTCGATTCGCCTGGAGGCCGGCGCACAGCTTGAGCTTCCCGAGGTCAACCCCGGCACTCTGCGCTCGCTCTACGTGCACCAGGGCCAGAGCGTGACCATCGCCGGCCGCCCCATCGCCAACAAACGCCGCGTCGAGGTGGAAGATCCCGGCGCCATCACCCTGGAGGGCGGCCCGGCCGAGGCCGAGGTCCTGCTTCTTCAGGGCCGCCCCATCAACGAGCCCATCGCCCAGCGCGGTCCCTTTGTGATGAACACCCAGGACGAGATCCGCCAGGCCTACGCCGACTACCAGCGCACCCAGTTCGGGGGCTGGTCCTTTGGCGACAACGGTCCGGTCCACGAAGTCAAAAAGGGGCGCTTTGCGCTCCACGCCGATGGCACCTTTGAGGAGCCGGTCTGATCGTCACCGCACCCACCTGAAGAACGCGTCAAAAAGCGCCGAACCTCTCCAAAGGTTCGGCGTTTTTTATGCCTCTTATCACGCTCCCCGGCATCAGCCCCCCGGCGTTACCACCTTTTGCAAACACACATGTGCGGGCCCGGCACCGCAATGTTAGTATTCGCTCACTTGATGAAACTCCGGGGCCTTTTGTCGTCGCGAACCCCATCTGTATGCCTCAATGCCCGCGGCGAAATGATGGACCTATCCGCTTATAGCGCCGTGAGACCATGTTGACGCCTTTGGATGCGAAATCGAGAGTGGCCTGGGCAAGGCGAAAACCACAGGCGATGCTTTAGCATCGTCGAGGATTTGCAACGCAGCTCAGGGTGCTCTCGATGCAGCAGACATGGCGTCAACGTTGGCTCACGGCGTAGAAATTTTAATGACGATTTTGCCTTATATGGAGGCGACGATGCAGCGACTTCTTCTCACACACCTGTGTATCGGGCTTCTCCTTGCGCTCACTTCAGCCTGCTCCGAAGAGACGCGAGGCGATGACCTCACCCCTGGCCACGCTCCCGATGGCGGCGACGTGGGTGAGGATACCCATGACCCGAATGATCCCAGCGATCCCGACGATCCGAACAACCCGGGTCGCGCCGAGGGGCCGGGGCTGCCCTACCACCCCGGCGAGCCCCCACCCGGCACTCCCGACGACGTGGCGCAAGGCGTCTACTACGACATCGTGTATGTGCGCGCCCCGCGCTACGGCGACGAGACCAACACCGAGTGGCCCGAGGTCAAGGACCCCATCCGCATGGAGCCCGGCACCGACCTGATGCTTCTTCGTCCCGACGGCAGCGAAGAGGTCCTGGTCTCCGGCGGTGAGAAAGGCGCGGTGATCGACCCCTTTGTGACCTTCGACGGAACCTCGGTGCTCTACTCGCACTGCCCCGACGTGGTCGACGTCAACACCCAGCGCCGCGACGCTCCCCGAGCCGGCTGCGACATCTATCGCATCGAGCTTGAGAGCCGCCAGATCGTGCGCCTGACCCACCAGGAGTGGACCCCCAACACCGGCGCCGGCAACTGGTCCCCCAACATGCTCGAAGCTCAGGAGCGCGGGCAGAACTACCCGGGCTACGGCGTCTTCAACCTGGGCGCAACGCCGCTGCCCGGCGGCAAGATCATGTTCACGTCCAGCCGCGACACCATGCTCCCCAACAAAGACTTTACCTTCCCCAACCTGCGCCTCTACGTGATGGACGCCGACGGCAAAAATGTCGAGCCGGTCGGCCACCTCAACCTCGGTAGCGCCCTGCATCCGAACATCCTTCACGATGGCCGCGTAATGTTCTCCAGCTACGAGTCCCAGGGCCTGCGCGACCAGCGCAACTGGGCGCTGTGGGTCATCTACCCCGATGGGCGTCAGTGGAACCCCCTGATGAGCTCCTTCGCCTCCGCGAGTTCATTTCACTTCTTCGCCCAGCTCTCCAACGGCCATGTAACCGTCACCGAGTATTACAACCAGAACAACAACGGCTTTGGCACCCTGGCGGCCTTCCCGCTGACCCTGCCCGAGCCCGACCGAGCTCCTTTCGGCTCGCCGGTGCCCGACGACGCGAGCAACCCCAGGATCCAGATCGGCTGGTACTCCAACGGAAACCCGCAGTACATGCGCTTTCCCTTCTCGCCACAGGGGCTCTACTCGCTGACCCCCTTCGCGTTGGGCGGCGACAGCGCCGCGTCGATTCACCCTGACACTGGCGAGTTCACCGGCAAGGTGACCCACCCCTCGGCCGCCCCCCATAACGATCTTCTGCTGGTCTATACCCCCGGCCCGGCCAACCACCTCAACCGCCCCACCCCCATCCCCTACTACGACGGCGGCATCTACCGCCTGGCCGCCGGTGAGCCGGTGCTCAACCCCGAAGATCTCATCGAGATCAAAAACGACCCGGCCTACAACGAGCAACAGCCCCGCGCGGTCGTGGCCTACCGCGACATCTACGGCATCGAGGAGCCCGCGCGGCTGAGCTGGCTTCCCGAAGATCAGGAGCACGCCGACGAACTTCCCACGGGAAGCCCCTTCGCCCTTCTCGGCAGCGCCAGCCTCATCAAACGCGACACCCGCCCCGGCCAGGGCAAAGACGCCTTCGACGGCCTGGAGCCCTTTAACACCTCCCAGAACAACACCGGCTCCAACTGGTTTGTGCAGGGCGCGGATTCGGGCATCTACACCGACGACGACATCTGGGCGGTGCGCATCGTCGCGATGGAGACCCCGACCCACCGCAGCTACGGAACGCACTCCGGCGTGAAGTTTACCAACCACGCCAACGAACGCCTGCGCATCCTTGGCGAGATCCCGGTGCGCAAGTTCGATGACGCCGGCGAGCCTGTGGTCGACCCGGATGGCAACCCCGATACGAGTTTTCTGGCCAAAATTCCGGCCGACACCCCCTTCACCTTCCAGACCCTGGACCGCGACGGCATGGTCCTCAATTCCTCGCAGACCTGGCACCAGCTTCGCCCCGGTGAGGTTCGCTACGATTGCGGCGGATGCCACGCGCACTCCCAGAGCCCGACGGACTTTGAAGCGACTGCCGCCGCACGCGAGGACTACCAGATCTGGGACTTGACCCGCACAACGCCCCTGCTCACCCGTGATGATGAGGGGCAGCCGGCGCTCATCGAGCGATCTGAGCGCGCCGTGGATGTGGAGTACCTGCGTGATATCCAGCCCCTCTTTGAGCGCTCCTGCACCCCCTGCCACTCCGAGAGCAGCACCGGTGGCCCGGCCATGGATCTGGTGCTCGACGACACCGAGCTCATCGACGGCTATCCGGGCACCTGGCATCGCCTCAACAACGACGCGGCCGCCCAATGGGGCATCCCCCCGCTGGTCCGCGTGGGCGAATCCCCGCGCTGGCGCCAGGCCAACGCCTCACGCACCATCCGCAAGTTCCAGTCGCGGCGAAGCCTGCTGACCTGGAAGGTCTTTGGCCGCCGCCTCGACGGCTGGAGCAACGAAGACCACCCCTCGGCCAGCGTCCCCGGCGACGCCTCCACCCTCCCCGAGGGTGCCCACCCCAACGACTCCGATCTCGACTACATCGGCGAGCTCATGCCCCCGCCCGGCTCCGACGTGCCGGCGCTGACCCATGACGAGAAGATGACCATCGCCCGCTGGATCGACCTTGGCAGCCCTGTCGACCATATCGACGCCGCCGAGTCTGGCTACGGCTGGTTCCTCGACGACCTTCGCCCCACCCTCGTGGTCGCAAGCCCCCGCGAGCGGCACATCAGCGAGCCTCTGCAGGAGATTCGCTTCGGCGCCTTCGACTACTACACCGCCCTCGATGAGGCGCGCACCTCGGTCATCGCCGACTTCGAGATCCAGGGCCGCCCGGCTGGAAGTGAGCTGGCCGACCTTTTCGTCGAAAGCCACGATCGCGTCTGGGCGCTGCCTCTTGAGACCCCGGTGAGCAGCGGCACCATCACCGTCACCGTCTACGATCAGCAGGGCAACCAGACTCGCCGCGAGCGCTACTTCGAGCTCAGCGACTGAACCACCCCGATCCTGCTGCTCGGCACGTCTGCCGCATCATCAGCCAGAGCCGGCCCCCGCCAGGGGGGCCGGCTTTTTTTGGAGCTCCTGCCCCTCGCTCCGAAGCCTCCGCCCCGGGGGGGCTCCCCTCACATCGAGGTCTCTGCCGATGTCGCCAGCGCCGGCACCCGCGTCGGCTTCCCATGCGCATCAAGCGCCACCATCACGAACTTCCCCTGCGTGCCCGGCTGCCGATCCCCGCTCAAAAGATCCTCGGCCACAAGCGTGACCTCCACCGTCACCGAGGTTCGCCCCGTCTCCACCACCCGCGCGGTCAGCTCCACGAGCTGCCCCTGACGCACCGGCACATGAAAATCACAGCGCTCGCTGCACGCCGTCACCACCGTGCGCCGCGTGTAACGCGACGCCACGATAAACGCCGCCTTATCCATCAACGCCAGCGCCTGCCCGCCAAAGAGCGTGCCGTAGTGGTTGGTCTGCTGCGGAAAGACCATCTCAATGAGCTGCACCTCGGTCACCTGACCGGGGGCGAGGGTCTGAGGGTCGAGCATGTCGTTGGAGCTGTGCATCGGTCTGCCTCTCAAAGTCGTATGAAGGCCGAAGATGCACAGAGAGCCGTGGCACCCCCCATCCAGGGGCGCGCGCGGCGACCTGCCCATCTCCCGCGAGAATCAAGGTCGGTACGGGGTCCGTTTTTCGCTCAGATCACCCGGCGCGGGCAGGTCTTCGGGCTTGCAAGCGCGGCAGCCCCACCTTCGGGACTCACCTCCTACCGGCCACGGCTTCCCGACTCTAAAAGAGCCAGTGCCTTTCATGTGGCCTTCGTTCTTGCTTACCGCTGCGGGGCAGCCCCGGAATCTCACCGGGTTCCCTCTTCTGGCCAAAAGTCCCCGACCCACACGCCATCATGGGCCGATTCCTCCCGGCTACTCGCCAGCCCCTCACGGGGCGGACACCAGCGCGGGGGGAGTATCGGGGGCACATGCGCTCAGGGCAAGCCGCGCGGTGATGCTCGGGGCCACTCCTTGCCCCCGGGATGCGGTAGCCACAAAGACTCCTCCGAGCGCGTGGACTGCCAGCATCCTCCGTAGCCCTCCTCCCCTTTGTCGCTTTTATCTCTGTGTCTCCACAACACAATCCGCCCCCCTTATCCGCGACTGAAACGCCCGCTGCCGAAGGGGCCGCGATAGCCCGGCAACCACTGCCCATTCCTACCCTCAACGCAACCGCCCCACGCTGAGCACCAGCGTCGTCGGCATGAACCGCTCGGTGTTCATGACCTGCGAGACCTCCAGGCTGATCGTACGGGTGTCGTAGTCCCACCCGAACAAACGATCGAGAGCCCCACCCCCTTTATGCTGGCGATCGGCAAGTCCTACCGCCAGACGCACGTTGAGGCCGGAGCGCTCTTCATCGCCCACATATCCTGCCACAAAGCCCAGGGACGGAGCCCCGTAAAAGGTCAGCTTCTCCGTCTCGATATAGATGGGAAACTTGACCCCACCACCAATTCCCAGGCCCTTCATGCCCACACGAAGCTCCTGGAAGACCAAAAATCCCCCCGTGCGATCATCGCCCAACTCAATGGCGCCGTGGGCCTGATAACTCGAAAGATTCCCCATTTCTGCAGGGGTCGCGCTAAGACCGACGCGCCCGCCCGCAGCGCAGCCCAACGCGAACACGCTCAGGACGAGTAAAAGAAGCAGTTGAACGACGATTTGATGTAGTTTCAGGGCTTCCATGACGACCTCCTCAATCAGGGTGGCAAGCCCTTCAGCAATACACATGCCAGGTGGGTTTCATGCTGATTTTAGGTCGTTATTTGCATGTCTCTGCGCAAAACGCACAGACCATGTTCATTTTATGAACACACGACCCACACAAAACGACCACCTTCGACCATCCCAACCCGCGCGCGCGCCCTCTCCCACACCCCCGTTTCGTCTGCTACTCTCCTCATCATTCTGCCTGTCTCTGCGCCCATCGATGTCCGAGCGATAGCATGATGCGAACCTACCTCTCCTACCTCATCGTCTTTGTGGTCGGCATCACGTCCGGCGCCCTGCCCTTCCTGCTCTTCTCATCCGAGCCCGCCGAGGGTCCGACGATGATCGCTTATAACGCGGCGGACCGGCCTCCGGGCGAAGGCGCGGGCGAGGAGACCCTGGCGAAGCTGCAGGAGGCCGCGGCCAAAAGCGGCCAATCTTGCGAGGAGACGCTCGCGCTCACCCAGAAATCCCTCGCCAGCGCCATCCAGGAGCGCGACGCCCTGCGCGAGCATAACGACGAGCTCGCAAAGCTCATCGATCGCACCTCCCCGGAGGTGCCCATGGCCTTTCCCGCCGAGCTCGACGAGGCCTTTCGGCCCGAGAACTTTGAGCAGATGGTCGACCAGCTCATGCAAGAGTGCCCCGATGTCTTTCCCCCGGAGACCACCGTCAATTGCTCCGAGTACCCCTGCGCGATGGAGTTCCCTCTGGAGCATGAAGGCGACCCGCAACAGGCCTGGCGCTTCGACTATCGGGCGGCCTGCCCGGCCATCAACACCCTCTTTGGCCACGCTCGCCAGCAGCCCATGGTCAACACCGTCGGCGACCAGACCCGCGTGCAATATCTGGTGCACGGCACCGGCATCGGGCTCGACCAACACCTCAAAGAGCGTCACCAGAAACTCCAGAACCGCATCCAGCAGCGCTGGCATGCCGAGCGCCAGGCCATGTTCCGCGACCTTCACGAAGACGCCTGCCTGACCGAAGGCAACCCCGAAGCCTGCCGCGAGCTCGCCAACGCCCACTGGAACTCCACCGAAGCGCGCGAGATCTACAATCAGTCCGCCTGCGACGCCGACGACGCCGACGCCTGCAACAGCCTGGCATGGGAGCGCTGCTACGGCGCCGGCCAATGCGACGCCACCGCCGAGACCATCGCTCGCAAGGCCGTGGACCTCGCCCCCGAAAACGGCAACATCATCCACACCCTGGGCGTGGTGCTCTGCCAGCGCGGCCAGGCCCAGGCCGCCGCCCGCACCTGGGAGTCGGCCTGCAACATCGGCCACGACCTCTCGTGCACAGAGATCTGCTCCCCCTGAGCAGTCATGAGCTCCCTACCTTGACCACCCCCACCCATCCCTTAATCTGTGCGCTCCTTCCTTCGGAGTGCTCGCCACATGACCCCCCCTTCAGCTGAAACGCCCGCCCCCACCCGCACCCCGGCAAAAAGCATCGGCCTGATCGCCGGCCCGGTGGTCTTCTTTTTGATCATGCTCGGCCAGGGCATTGAGGGGTTATCTGCCGCCGGCACCGCCGCGCTGGCCATTACCCTCTTGATGGCCATCTGGTGGCTCACCGAAGCCATCCCCATCTACGTCACAGCGCTCGTGCCCATTGTGCTCTTTCCGCTCACCGGGGTGCTCCCCGCGGCGGAGACCACGCTCAACTACGGCCACGAGCTCATCTACCTCTTTCTGGGCGGCTTTCTGCTCTCCATCGCCGTGGAGAAATGGCACCTGCACCGCCGCGTCGCGCTGACCATCATCGCCAAAGTCGGCTTTGAGCCCTCGCGGCTGGTGCTGGGCTTTATGGTCGCCACGGGCTTTTTGTCGATGTGGATCAGCAACACCGCCAGCGCCATGATGATGGTCCCCATCGGCCTGGCCGTTGTCACCCAGGTGGCCGCCCTCACCCAAAAGCACCAGCCCGAGATCGACACCCGCCCCGGCGGCTTTCATTTCGGCATGGCGCTGATGCTGGGCATCGCCTACTCGGCGTCGATCGGCGGTATCGCCACCATCATCGGCAGCCCACCCAACGCCATCTTTGTGGGCTACGTGGACCGCGTCTACGGCACCACGATCTCGTTTTTGCAGTGGATGTACTACGGCCTCCCCATCGCGATCGTGGGCATCCTCATCGCGTGGTTTTACCTGACCAAGAGGGCCTACCCCATTCGCATCGGTGGCATGGAGGGCATCGCGCAGGTCGTCGACGAGGGGCTGCGCGAGCTCGGCGCGATGCGCCACTCCGAGCGCCGCGTGCTCGCCATCTTCGCGCTCGTCGCCGGCCTCTGGGTGCTTCGCGGCGCGCTGGCCCCCCACCTGGCAACCTTTGGCCTGGGCGGCTTCTCCGACACCACCGTCGCCATCCTCGGCGCCATCCTGCTCTTCATCGTCCCCTCCCACTGCGAGCCCGGTGAGCCCCTGCTCGTCTGGGAAGACGTGCGCGAGGTGCCCTGGGGCATTCTTTTGCTCTTCGGGGGGGGGCTGGCGCTGGCCAGCGGCATCGAGGCCAGCGGCCTTGCCACCTGGCTCGCCGAGGGTCTGGGCTTTTTAGAAGGCGCCCCGGGCATTCTGGTGATCCTAGTGCTCGTGGCCGTCGTCATCTTTTTGACCGAGGTCACCTCCAACACCTCCACCGCCACCATCTTTGTGCCCGTGGTCGCCATCCTGGCCACCGTCGTGGGTCTGCACCCCTACACCCTGATGATCTCGGTGGTCACCGCCGCCTCCTGCGCCTTTATGCTGCCGGTGGCTACCCCACCCAACGCCGTGGTCTTTGCCTCAAACTACGTCACCATGAACGACATGATGCGCGCCGGCCTGCGCCTCAACATCGCCTTTATCGTGCTCATCGCCCTTCTGGGGCGCTTGTGGTTGCCGGTGGCCTGGGGGATCTGAGCGCCCGGCGCGCCTGAGGCCCCGGTTGAGCCCCCGCCACCTTTCTGTCAACGTCTAAGGTGCCTCAAAACGCTCCTCCCCCTGGCCCCGACGAGCCGAGACTTTTTGCGTATGGCAGATCCCCGCTCCCCTCAAGATTCCTTTGAGCTCTACCAGCGCGTCGTCTGGTTTTTCACCACGGTGGTGGCCTTTGTGACGGCCTCCTCGGTGATTTATATCCTGGTCTCCCACGGCTTTCTCACCCGCTCTGAGCCCCTCTCCTCCGAGGTTTTTGCCGGCCAGCACCGCCTCAACAACCTGATCCTGGGCATCCACATCCTCACCGCGCTCCCGCCCCTGATGCTCGGGCCCTTTAACTTCATCCGCCGCTATTTGCGCACCCGCTACCACCGCTGGTCGGGCTGGGTCTACGTGGTCACCATCTTCGTCAGCAGCATCACAGGCTTTGCCCTGGCCACCGCCAACGAGTACGGCATTTTTGCAAAACTCGGCTTCGCCACCCTGGCAGTCGTCTGGTTCTTCACCACCTGGATGGCGCTGAAAACCGCCCTCGGCCGCCGCTTCCGCGAGCACCGCGAGTGGATGCTGCGCAGCTACCTGGTCACCCTGGCCGTCGTCACCGTGCGCATGCTCCCCCACCCCGCCTTTCTCACCCTGGATCAGTGGTACCCCTTCATCACCTGGCTCTGCTGGGTCCCCAACCTGATACTCGCTGAACTCTACATCCGCGCCACCACCTACAAGGGGCGGCTGCGCTCGGACTGGCGCGCGCGTCTTCTGGCCCGACGCTCAACTCCCACCCACTGAGTCTTTCTCCCCCCTCGGCTCGGCCCTGATCACCTCAGGCTTACAGTCCGCGCCCCCGGCATTCGCGCCGACAATGCGCCCTCCCCTCATCTTTAGCACCGCCTGCGCGTGCCCCTGCGCCCACATCAAACGCTCGTCCGGCGTCAGCGATAGAAACCACCGGATAAGCGTGCGATCGACCCCGTCCTCCGTGATCTCGTCGGGGCCCAGGCCTGTTGCCGGGTCGCGCAGCTCCTCGGGAGAGGTGGACAACGCGCGCGCTTCGTCAGGCTTTGATGCGTTCTTATCTGAGACCATAAAAACCTCCACATTCGGGCATAAGCGACATCGGCGTCTCACCCACTATCCAGCGATTCCACCCTAAAACCCTCACCGCGCGGCGTCCATGCCGCAGCGCCATGCCCGCCCGCCCTGATCAAAAAACCCCGGACCGCTCTCGCGGCCCGGGGTTTTCGTTCATCTCGCGTCAGCACGCGCCCGCGGTCGAGTAGTTACCGGCGCCCATTCGACTACCCATCTCGCGGCACACACCGCATCACACCTGCCCGTCCGGCTCCGAGTCTCCCTTAAGATGCTCCACAAACCCCGAGCTCAGGATGGCCGCAGGCAGCGCAAACATCCCCACACCAATCGTCGCCACCACCGCCCCCGCGATCCTGCCCAGCGGCGTCACGGGCGCCATATCGCCGTAACCTACGGTCGTCAAGGTCGCCACGCCCCACCACATCGTCGCCGGAATGCTCGAGAACACCTCCGGCTGCACCGGAAATTCGAGGTAGTA
Organism: Lujinxingia vulgaris; assembly: GCF_007997015.1. Classification (NCBI taxonomy): domain Bacteria; class Deltaproteobacteria; order Bradymonadales; family Lujinxingiaceae; genus Lujinxingia; species Lujinxingia vulgaris. The sequence continues at coordinate 633,077 of NZ_VOSM01000001.1, read as the reverse complement.
CACCACCGTCGACGCCGCGATCAGCATCAAAAAGCCTACAAAAGCCGTGGCTCCCAGCTCATTTCTTTTGCTTTGCACCACGGTCAACATCACCCGCAACGCTCGGGAATGCCGGCTTAACTTCAAGATTCGCAATAGCCTGAAAACACGAATCGTTCGGAGATCCACAACCCCTTGAGGCAAAAAGGCAGGTACGATCGCCACCAGGTCAATAAGCATCATCGGTGACGCCATAAACTTAATCCGCCCCAAAACGGAACTCCGCCCATCCTCGACACAAACCCAGACTCGGACCAGGTATTCAATCACGAAAATGACCACGGAGATCAGATTGATATAGTAGAATACAGAACCATAGATCTGACTTAACGCCGAAACGGTCCCCAGAATTGAGACCGCCACGTTAACGCTGATCAGAAGGGTTAAAAACACCCGCATCATACGAGCGGCCTGCCGATTGGACTCCGAGACCATCAACTCGTAGAGAATCGCACGAACCTGAACGATCAAACCTTACCTCCCACATGCTCCCAAAACACAGCGCCCTCCCCCGGAGCAGACATACGCCCCATCAAGAAAAGTAGCTCTTATAACGATCCATGCTCGCCGCAAAGGCTGCCGCTTTCCCGCAATCACTAAAACAAAACACCTCATTGACCCCGCCCGGGCTCTTCACATGGATCTCACCATACTGCGCCACCGGAATCTGATAATTATCTTTAAAACGCTTATCACGAGTTCCATTCTTATTCGTCTTGGCCCATACATGGTCGATCACAACGCTGTCCCCGGGAATCGGCCCGGACTCCTGAAAACGGACCTCTGAAAATTTGAAATCGACTTCACGAATATCAACGATTCCCGGCAACCCTTCAGGCGGAAGCAAGACCAGAAGCCCCGGAAACAAATACAGATCGGGTCCATTCACATTTTCAAAACGAAGCGCCTGCCGATCCGAGACAACATTGGGGATCTCGCCGGTGTCGAGGCGAGTGGGAGTTCGAGAGACTTCCGCGCCTGCAGCGGAGCGTTTGGCGACGCGATCAATCTCACGGCTTGTCGTCACATCCCAGATACGATGACAACTTTTCAACTCGTGAAACGCTGCATCAAGTCGCTTCCATGAACCGGAAAGTTCAGGATCCATCTCCAGGCTTATGTTCAAATGACACGCCTCCAACCCTTCGTTGACGGCATCCAGCTTCTCGCGCTGCGCGTTTCGAAATGCTTTAAACCATCCGACAAAAAAGCCGACAATGAACACATAGGAGACGCCGAGAAGGACCAACGAAAGCGTGTTCATGGCCTGCGCGCGTGCTCGTTCCGCCGTTAACGCTTCACGCTCTTGATAGACCTCCTGCAGGGTCTGCCGGAGACTCACAAGCCCCTCGCTTGTGACCTGTTCCACATCGGCGCTGGCGATCACTTCAGCGGGAGCTTCGTAGACCACCTCCACCGCATTCGACCCGGACGTTGAACGGCCACCCGCCGCCGATCGCCCGGAAGCCCCCGACGTTCTCTTACTCCCGCCCAGCTTCTGACGATGCGAGATCCCCGTGCCCGGTATCCCCACATTTGCATAAGCCCCCCGCTTGCCCAGCGTTACGCTGGCCCCTCGAACCCCGATCGTGGTGCTCACGCCCCTTTTGCTCAGGTTCAACCGCACGCCTGGAAACACTTTGATGCGCTTTTGAAATCTCATGCTCCCCTCAGAACTCGTGATCGCTGTAGTTGGGTGATACCGGCTCTATACGCCCGTGCGAGGTTTGTTTCAAGTTGTAACAGCTGTAACAACGATGTCCGGCACCTGCGCTCATCGTTGATGTGATGGGATTCGCGACGGCTCCCCCTGGATCCCTACTCGCCATCATTAAAAAACCCCGGACCGCTTCCGCGGCCCGGGGTTTTTCGTTCAGGTTACGTCACCGCTTACTCGGCGACCGGCGCCGGCTCCTCCCCGCCCACCGGCTCCACCACCTCGATCTCCGCGTCGTCTCCCAACGCGTCAAGGTCTTCGGGCTCCGCAATGCCGGCGCGTCGGCGAGCGGTGGGGCGGACCTGATCGGCCCAGGCGTGCATGTCGGCCAGGCGGAAGAGGTGTTCGACGATGTTGGCCACCGGGATGTAGGTGTTGTTCCAGGCTTCGGCGGCCTGGTCGCGGCGGTTCTGAAGGTCCTGGGCGTCGCGCTCCTCGGCGCCCACCTCCACAAGCGCAGCCTCCAGCCCGGTGCGGGCCGTGCGCACCGTCTCACGCAGCTCCCCGATGTCGGGAAGGGCCAACGACAGCGCGGCCTCGGCGTTCTGGAGCGCGCCTTCCATGTTCGCCTCCACGTTCTGCGCGTACACCACCAGGTCGCGATGCACCTGGGGGGTTACCCCGATAAACCCGGCCTGCACCGCTGCCTGCGGGCTCCAGAAGCCCTCGATCACGCCGCGCACCCGGATCAACGCCTGACGTACCTCCTCTGCGGCCTCATCCCGGCGCGCCCGTGCCCGCGACTCCTCGCCGCGCTCCACCGCCAGCTGCTGTTCAAGCGCGGCGAACTCCTGATGGGCCGACTCCAGGCTACCGGTCAACGCATCAAAAAACTCACCCATCGTCAGCGTCGCCGGCGCCTGACCCCCGAAGAGCGCACGCTCCACCGCCTCGACCACCTGATCGCGATGACGCGCCACCGACGAGCGGATGTTCTCTTTGATCGCCTGACGGTTCGCTACCTGCTTTGAGATCCTCGCCATACCAAACCTCACGGTTCTACGGCCCCCCGGACAGGCCAGCTCGCCAGTCGAGCCCGGCCCCCGACTTCGAGGACAGATTATTGTTGATACGCAGACTCTAGCCCCAGATTTTTCGTTGATGCAACCCGCCATCCAAGCTCGCCAGTACGCCGGACGCGCGCTCACCATGCTGCGAACGCCATGTTCGCCCCTCTCGTCGCTGACATGCCCACGTTTTAGCCTTAGACGCCGCCGCTTCCGGCCCACCGGCCCCGGCGAAGGCTTCGCCCCGCTTCTCAGCGGCCCAACACGCTCGACACAGGCTTCGCCGCGCGCTTTTTGACGCCCCGTAACTCCCGGAAGCCTTCGCGCCCCTCCCTGGATCTGGAACACACGCCGCGAAGCGTCTCGAGACAGGAGTTCAACGCGCAGGCCCCTCGCTGAACGCTTCGCAATCCCCTCGCCTCCTCCCGGCGCCGCCCTCAGCGCTTCGCGACCACCCGCTACGTCCCCCGGTATGTCGCGAAGCCTTCGCAGCCCTCACCGCGCCCCCCAACACGTGTTCCGAACGCGTCGCAATCAAAATTTCAAATTGAAAGAGGGTCGATAAAGCGCATGCAGACTGGCCGATCGCCCAATCGACGCAAAACCATTCCTCCCTCCCCACCGGCACCCACCTCCCAACCCATCATTAAAATAAAAAGATCGAGCACTTCCAGCCAAAGATCGGCCCTACAGACGCTCCCCGGCGCTCGTTATTTTTAATGAGGGAGGCGATCCCGGCTTCCTCATACATAGCGGCCTGATCGGCCCGAACCCCCTTCCGGCGGAGTCTTTATGAGCATGATTGAAAACAACCTGGACGTTCTGATCATCGGCGGTGGCCCGGCGGCCTTAAGCGCCGCGCTCTACCTTGGCCGCGCGCGCAGGCGTGCGCTGGTCGTGGATGCCGGCGAGCCGCGGCACGCGCCCTCCAGCGGAGTGCACAAATTTTTGACAAGGGAGGGTGTCTCTCCTGCCGGGCTGCGGGAGCTGGCGTGGGATGACCTCCAGGAGTTCCCGACCATCGACCACAGACAGGCCTACGTCGACGGCCTTGTGTTTGAAGACAACCACTGGCGAGCACGCACCGACGATGGCCAGACGCTGCAAGCCCGCGCCGTGCTGCTGGCGGTGGGCGTGGTGGACGTTCACCCCGACATCCCGGGTTATGCGGAGCGCTGGGCCAGGAGCATTCACCACTGCCCCTTCTGCCACGGCTGGGAGGTGCGCGATCAGGCGGTGGCCGCCGTCGGCGGCAACGAGTACGCCCGTCATATGGGCCCCGTGCTCACGAACTGGAGCGACGACGTCATTGTGCTCTCGCATGGCGAGCCCTTTGATGAGGAGACGAAGGCGTTGCTCAACGACTTGAAGATCCCCTTCTACACGAGCCCGATCGTGGATCTGGAGGGGGAGGATGGCGCGCTTAAGACCATTGTTCTGGAGAATGGCACCCGGGTTGCGCGCAGCGCCATGTTTGTCAAACTCGGGCAGCGTCACCACGAGCTCATCCACACGCTCAAACTTCCTTTGAAGGGCGAACGTCTTGAGTTTGTCGAGGTCGACCCGATGCAACGCACGCCGCTGCCGATGCTCTGGGCCGCCGGCGACATCACCTCGGGCTTTCAGCAGGTGCTCGAAGCGGCCGCCCAGGGCGCCCGCGCCGCGGCCTCCATCATCATGACGCTGACCATGCCCGCCCACTGACCCGGCTAACTCACCCCTGCCCCGAGCCCGCCATGCCCACCCGCAAACCCGTGCTGCGCTCCGCACTTGAAGGCCACAAAACACTCGTCGTGCGCCACAGCACCGAACCCTGCGAGCGCCCCCACCACGACGCCACGGTGGTGCACGACCACGCAAGCCTCAACCTGGTGGTCAATGGCGAGCTGCGCGTCTGGCAGGGCGCCGACTACCGGGTGCGCGAAGGTGAGTTTTTGCTGGTGCCCCAGGGCGCCCCCCACGGCGCGCTCGGAGCGCCGGAGGCCGCCCGAGGCGTGGGCGAATCCTGGATGCTCGCCATCTGCCCGAGCTGCTTTGCCGTGCAGGGCGACGGGCTGATCACCGCCGCCTTCGACGAGGTCGCCGCCGGCGCCTGCGCGGTGCGCCGCGTGGACCCCGGGCGCCTACCGGAGGTGATCGCGCTTTTTAAGAGGCTGGAGAAGGAACTGGAGGCGCAGGCCCCCCACCACGATCTCGCAACCCTGGGCTTATTGGCCCTGCTCATGACCGAGGTACAACGCGCCGCTCCGCGCCCCGGCCTGGCGAGCGGGGTGACGACGCCGCCGCTGGTCACCGAGACCCTGGGGTACATCGAGCGTCACGCCTGCGAGCCGATCTCGTTAAAAGAGGTCGCGCGGGCGATGGGCAAATCCCCGGCCTATTTAACGACGCTGATCCGCCAACACACCGGCGCCACGGTGATGGAGTGGTTGACCCGGGCTCGGCTGTCGCGAGCCCGGCAGTTGTTGCTCCACAGCGACGAGCGAGTGGAGATCATTGCGGAGCGTGTGGGGTATGCGAGCGCGTCGTACTTCCACCGGGTGTTCAGGCAGGCGCATCAGGTGAGTCCGGGGGAGTGGCGGGGGGTGCATGGGGGTGGGGGGAGGCGGGATGCGTGAAAGTTCAAAGTCCTCACAAGTCTTTGGGCCAACAACCGTTTCTTTTAAGATGCCCAGGAGATTTGATCGTAATTACTCAAAAACAACACTTGATCCGTCACCTTACCTAATGTGGACTACCTCAGACCATGCTCACACCGAAGACGGGTCCGCCCATCCCCAGTCCTTCGCCTCTTGCCGGAACAAATCGCCCTCGATACAGTACGTCACAATCAACTGCCGTTGAATTTAAACGGGGAAACTATACGCGTCGCGGACAGACAGAACTTCTTGTTTGATCACAAGATTTAGCACGAGAGAGCCGATATGCCTGAGGGTCAAATCGACATATTTGAATTTCGCGGATACATTGAGGACGACAAACACACTGGAAATGTCGTCGCACACTTGATGGCTCTTGACGGCTTCTTTGAGTTCAAGGATGGACGTCCCAAGTTTCGACATCTTCCCGGGTCATGGGTGCGCTCCTATCGAACAGCGATTTATAACATAGGAAAGACCGAATCGTGGAAAACCTTCTTTGACGGCTGCTTGGCCACTTTTCAGCGAGAAGGATTACAAGATAAGGCATTCAGCGCCGATTCAACTCCCCAGAACGGTTCAGAATCAACCTCTAGCGACCGGGTTCAGGCACATACCCTTCTACAGTCAGTTCCAACTCACCCTGATCACCCTTTATACGAAGATGGTGATGCTGAGCGGTTTATCGATGAAATTTCAGACGTAATAGTCGAGCCCCCTGAGCCTGAAAGCAACGAGCCGACAGTGACCCCGATGGCAGCCGCACTCCTCGCGCAGTTGATGGCCGAACCGGCGGAACGCCCCCTGAGTCTTCAATTTGAAGTCAGCGGCTACATGGCGCTTCTTCGAGACGAACACAAAGACTCCCCCTCCATCGAAATGGGCGTAGCCACTGCGATCGCCAATGGGTTAATCACTCTTCTGAAAGAGTCTCAACTATCATCAGATTTTGACAGTGAAGACTATCGTCACCTTCAGGCAGCGGTCCGGTATTTCACAGTCAGCGAAGATGCAAATTCGGACTACGAAGCGGGCGGGTTTGACGATGATGCCGCGGTTTTCAATAAAGTAGCGCGTAGACTCGGAAGAGAAGACCTGACCGTATCACCTTCTAAACTAACCACCAAATAACAGGACTTAGCTATGAACCACATCGATAACGATCTATTGGAAGAGCTTATTGAAGATTATGGATCATTCATACTTAGCTACCCACCGACCAAGGCCAAAGGTCGCTTACTAAGATATGCCGGCGGAGATGAACAACTTGTCGAAAAAGTCGTGGCAGCCTATCACAAACGCACCAAACGCTTCATCGATGCTATCGATCCACGAGTAATACGAAGCGCACCAAATATCGAAACAAGCTATCCGGGACCTGACTTTCCACAGGCATGGTGCTGGCCGAACTATAAAAACCTGTTGCTGGAGAAAGGCTGGGGAAAGAGCACAGTCAAAAACGTCGATGACGCTACAACAAAAATCCTTGCGCACTTTCCCCACCCTGGTGAGGGTGTCATAAATACACGCGGACTGGTCGTTGGATATGTCCAAAGCGGCAAGACTGCCAACTACACCGGCGTGATCGCCAAAGCGGCTGACTACGGTTTTAAACTGGTCATTGTCCTCACTGGTATGACCAGCTCTCTTCGGCGCCAAACTCAGCGACGGCTGGATGAGGAGCTCTGCGCACAAAATCCAGAGAACTGGAACTCACTGACATCGGTCTCTCAAGACTTCCAGGGTGTCGGGTCTCCAGACTACTTACTGAACCCCAAGCATCGTCATGGCCGGGTTCTCTGCGTCGTCAAAAAGAACGTTCATATATTAGAACGAATTCGTTCATTCTTTGACGCGGCGACCGAAGAAACGCGGCGAAACTGCCCGGTGCTAATTATCGACGATGAAGCCGACCAGGCCAGCGTCAACACGCGCCAGAAGGCTGACGAGCGCAGCGCAATAAACCGTAAAATCGTTGAGATACTCGAGATCCTTCCAAAGACCGTTTATCTCGGTTACACCGCGACCCCCTTCGCGAATATCTTCATCGACCCTTCTCTTCCAGAAGACCTGTATCCGCGGGACTTTATCGTCGACCTTCCCCGTCCCCGCCAATACTTCGGTGCCGAGCGAATCTTCGGTCGAGAGATGCTTCAGAATGAAGAGGATCAAGCATCATATGATGGGCTTGATATGGTCCGCGATGTACCGGAGTCAGACGTCGAGCAACTCTGCCCTCCCAGGCGAGACAGCCGATTCAATTTTATGCCATCGATGACGCCGTCTCTCGAGCGCGCAATACTGTACTTCTTTCTTGCCAGCGCCTGCAGATTCGCCCGGGGGCAAGAACGAAAACACACGAGCATGCTCATCCACACCACCCTCTACACACACACACATGGGCAGCTTCAGTCCATCGTGAAGACGTTCTTTAGCGAGTTGGAGGATGAGTGGACCAACAGCCCGGACACACTAACGGCCCGGTTACGCGAAGTGTGGGATGAGGAACACCTTCGAGTGACATCATCCGATCTTAATATGGCTGTGGAAAAGAAAGACTTTGATGAGTTAATCCAGCATTTCAACGACGTTTTTGAGTCTTCCGAAATTGTCGTAGACAATGGCAGGATTGGGGGTGGGCTCACTTACACAAACAACGACAAAAAAGTCCATATCGCTATTGGTGGAAACACGCTCTCCAGGGGCCTCACATTGGAGGGTCTTATCGTCAGTTACTTTATTCGAACGGCATCCGCTTACGATACTCTTCTTCAAATGGGTCGCTGGTTTGGATACCGGCCAGGATACGAAGACCTCCCGAGAGTGTGGATGACCTCCGAGTTGCTGGACCAATTCATTCATCTAGCGACCGTCGAAGAAGAAATTCGTAACGATATCCGCAGATACGAATCGGAAGGACGTTCACCGAGAGACTTTGCAGTTCGGGTGCAAACCCATCCAAAGCTCGCAGTAACCTCCCGACTGAAGATGCAGAACGTCAAGCTCGCGTCAGCATCTTATAGCGACAGTCACTACCAGACCTTCCAGTTTGACCATGAGAACCTGGAGTGGCTGCAACACAACCTCCAGGCGACCCGGTCTGTTCTTCAAGAAGCCGCCTCAGTAAGTCAGCTTGAAGAGAAGAGCGGCAGCCGATCGCTCTTCAGGTCCGTTCCATATAAAATTATTTATGATTTCCTCGAAGAGTATAAATCTCTACACCAAGACTTTGATAACCGGCTTCTGCTCAATTATTTAGAGAAAGAGCATGCAGCAGGTGGTCTAACTCACTGGAATATTGGAATCATTGGCAGCAGAAATCGCGACACAATCGACCTGGGACTGGATCGGCCGGTGCACCTCGTCAACCGCTCTCGCTTTCAGAGCATTAAGCCTGCCAACATAAAGGCGCTCACGACACGCGCAGATCGGATCATCGACCTGGATTGGGAGGGAGAGCTAAAAGGCCTTTCTCACGAAACCCTGTGCAGCCTTCGAAACAATCAATATCCTGATAGCGGCCTGCTTCTCATCTACCCGATCGATAAAGACTCAGGCCCCGCAGGAGAATCAAAAGACCGAAGGGATCTTAATGCAGCGGATCATGTCATCGGCATCGGTCTGTCCTTTCCCAAGTCAAAGCTCAACGAACAAGATTATCTTCAGAATAATCTGGAAGGCTTGTTCCGGGGCGACGAACTCGAAGCGCAGATTCCCGAGGAAGCAGATCAAGATGTTCCTGAAGACGAAGAGGAATTGGAAGGATGAAGTTGCAGCTAAAGGACCAATGGAAATTGATCGCCGGTGAGATCACCGAATCGGGCCTCGCTCTCAGTGATCTGAAACTTCTTCCCACAAACACCCTGACGGCCTGGGGTGATATCTACCTGGGAATCGACTCAAAGGGACGGCGCCATGTGATTGTTCCTGTTCCTGACAATGCGAATGAGGAGCGAGAGGACAACAGTCAAGGGATTTCGATCGAGGTACGACCCTATATCGTATCGGGCAAAGAGGTTCTGTTCTGTGATATCGCCTGTAAGTTGGAGGAGCTTAATGAGCTCTTTACGGTTGTCGCTCAGGATATCATTGACCACCTACTGAATGAGCCGGACGCTTCCCCATTTCCTTTGGCACTAAAAGTCCTCGAGAGATGGCGACAACTTCTCGAACGCATGCCAGGGCGGGTGCTCTCCAAAGGAAAAGTTGCAGGTTTAATGGGCGAACTTCTGTTTCTGTCAAAGCTCGCGGATAAGTCACCCGACGTTTTAAACCACTGGGTGGGTCCAGATGGTGCCAGTCACGATTTCGTTTCTCGAAATATTAATGTCGAGGTCAAAACGTCGGCACGCGAAAATGGACGACATATTTCCGTCCAGTCTTTGGAGCAGCTCGATATTTCGAAAGAACAAAAACTCTATTTGTTTTTTGTGAAAATACGAACGCCCACCGGAACCGGTATGACGCTGCCTGGTATGATTGACGAGCTTCTCCTTAAAGGAGTGAATTCGATCGATCTCCACAAAAAGCTTTTGGCAGCAGGTTATCAACCGGACCAAAAAGAGGCGTACTTGGAGCAGCCTCTTCAATTTGTAGAAGCCTTTCTCTACCGCGTGGACCACGCTGGCTTTCCCCGTCTGACGAAAGAGAGTTTTGCGGACAAGCTCCCCGAGGGCATTGGTAAAGTGAGCTATGAAGTGAACCTCGACGTACCGTCGCTCTCTCCGCTAAGCGAAGATGAAGTCAGCACCCTACTCGTAACGATGAGGCAGTAGATGGAACGTCTTGAGTTTCTCGCAGAACACGTTTCGGAAGTTGGAGGAATCACCGGAGGAGGCCTGGGGAAACTCCTCGGCGCACCCGACCTGAGTCCACTAGAGTTACTTATTCGGGAGTCAGTCCAGAATAGTTGGGACGCTCGCCGAGAGGACGAAACCTCAATTCACTTCAACGTCGAATTTAAAGAGATTCGAAATGAGGAGCTGACAGCTTTTCGCAATCACATCACGAGTGGTCTGACGCCAGCCAGCCCAGAGCCGTTAAAGAAGCTCGGCACGGGCTCCAAGCAAGACGTCTTAATCGTCAGTGATCGAAACACAAAAGGACTTGGAGGTACCACGCGCTCGGACGTACACACCGAAGGCACAAGTGATTTTGTGAACTTTGTCTTTATGATCGGGGAAACAAAGCCTTCTACAGACCACCAGGGGAGCGCATCTGGCGGCAGCTATGGCTATGGCCGTTCATCATTTTTTCGGGCGAGTCGCGCAAAAACTATCCTGGTACATTCTCGAGCTCTCGTGGAAGGCCAACTTGAAAGCCGATTTGTGGGCATTTCATGGCAAGACAAATACCATAATAACGAAACAAAAGTAATTTACACAGGTCGCCATTGGTGGGGTGTCCGAGATGAGAATCAGAGATTCGGTCCACTCGTAGGTGACGATGCCGACACGTTGGCGATGTCACTGGGGATGGATGTCGCAACAAACCATGAATCGGGCACTACTGTCATGATTCTCGACCCTGTCCTTGAACCTTATCTCGCTGAAGAGAATGATGGGGATCGAGCAGTTCCCGATGTCTCACCTCAAGATCAGATTGTCTCCAGTATTATTTGGAATTGTTGGCCACGAATCATCGATGAAGCGATAAAATTTTCAGTGCGATGGAACGGCGAAAGTATTGAAATTCCCGATATACGAAGGCACCCGCGGCTGCGAGTGTTTGTGCGCGCCTATGACGCCATCCGAAAAACCGAATCTTCCAGCGCAATGGCTAGCTCTTTTGACATCAAACTAAAAAGACCTAAACGCCTTCTGGGACAGTTAGGGGTAGCCAAACGCCCCTTTGAGAAAGGTGGTGACACTTTGGCGTTCTCTTGTCCCGTGGGGGACGATGAGCCGCTTCGCCACGTCGCTTTGATGAGAAACACAAGACTCATCTTGAAATACGTCCCGATGAAGGTAGCTCCCGTAGAGGGAGAGCAGTTCGCCGGCGTGTTTCTTACAGATCGAGAAGTAGAGGGGATTTTTCAGCGATCAGAGCCACCCTCTCACGATGACTGGGTCGCGGCTCACCTTTCGACGCGAGTGGAACGTAGCCATATTAATGTGGCTTTTGATCGGATTGAGAAGAAGACCCGACAATTTATCACACCTTCCCCCACCAACATTGCCACGACCTATCATCGCTCCGTTGCAGGGCTCGCAGACCAACTTGCGGGGGCTCTTCCGGGTCTTGATACGACCTCAAGAGGAAAACAAGCTCGTAACTCACCGCTTAGCTCGGGTGGATCGAGTGCGCGTAAGCCGAAGGTCACCTTAGGAACCCCTACTCGAAGAGTGGAAGATGGGCGCACGCTTCAAGAGATTCCTTTTAATATCAAGCACCTACGGCTGACATCAGGTTCAACCCTCATCTTCGAAGCCCGGGTCGTCATCGCGGGTGGAGGGAAAGAGTCCAAGAGCGTCACAAGCTTCGAACAACCTGTTTTTCGAAGGGTTGTTTTTGGCTCCGAAGACGTTCAACAAGATTCGTTGAATCAACCGGAAGTCACCTTACAAGTTCCTGCAGATATTACCGAGGGTTTGCTTCTCTTGGAGCAACCCTCCGACTGTTTCGTAGAGTTGGCTATCAAGACGGAGTCGTTCACAGACGATGAAACTGGGGAGGTGGCCTAATGGCGAGCCTACGTCTGAGCCCCTTTGTCCAGCTTCCCAACGAAGCTCCGCTGGAGTTTCTGCATGCGTACGAGTGGTACGAGGCCACTGGAGCCAAAACCTGGGATTACCAGGTGGATCTTTCCTACTCCCGAGTACTCGAGCTCAACAGGAAGGCTATCTGGGAGCATTGCTGCCTGGCAGAGGACGCTACCATTAGCATTTTCGCAGAGTGGTCCACGTCTCTGTCTAGCTACGCCCGGGCACGCAGTCCGGAACAGATTCTGACCTGCAGCAACAGTGGGGACAATCATGAAGAAATTGAACTTCATCTTCCGATAAAAGGGTCCGAGGTCGGAGGAGAACTCTACCTGGAGACCATCATCATCGTGCATGACCCCGGCAGTACGCGTCTCCCCGGAGCAACTCAGGCTGGAAGTATTCTTTGGTCGGACCGAGAAGCGGTCACCCTTGAAGCCCCCGGGGCCCGACTGCCCATATGCGTAGAAAACTTTGGGAACTTTCCGGCAAAATTCGATGATCCCAACGCATCCTGGCACGTAGAACTCACGTTGGATGGCTTGGAGCACTCTGCTTCCGTGGGAATGGTAATTTATTTAAACTCACGCAAACGAACTTTAGTGAGCCTGTTAACACCCGAGGAGCCGTCTGCCGCGTCGACCCTACTGATTGAAATTTTACGATACGATGTTCAACGACAACTACTAATGATGGCACTTCGTCATGAAGCATTTACGGATCCGAATCACGAATATTCTGAAGGCAGCCTCGGCAGCTCATTGCGAATGGTATTACGCAATATTTTCGGCCAGTCCTCTCTTCCGGAGATAAAAAGTTTGTTCGCAGATGCGCCAGATCGATTTGAGTCGCAATTGCAGGGCACCAACCTCAAAATCGAAGATGTACTAAGCGCTGTAGAGGAGGAGAGATGAAAACGTACTTGTTTCCGCGATTAAATTCGGCGAACTCAAAGTTACTTGCCGAAAAGTACAGCCAGTTATCACCGGTTCAAATCAGCGAATGTAATGTCTGGGACGCATTGGAAGGTGTCACGTATGCGCCGACAGGAGGAGTCAAACTATCTGAGGACGGTTTAAGCTCGCTCCGGTCCGAGTTGTTGTCACTCGCCAGGGGAGAGGGGTTTCCCGATTCTCGCACACTCGAAGGGCAGCGTAGTTTCGATTTGAAGCTCTCTCGTCGCCTTCTTAATCTGCCGATTGTGAATGCAGAGACCTTGAGAGATGAGGTCTGGGCCTACTTAACTTGTCGGCTTGTTCCGGAGATTGTTGCATGGCGATTCGGGCGCGAAGATGACGAAGGTTGGAAGACATCGCCAGAGCGCCTATTACCGGGGGTACGAAATGCATTTCAAAGGCTCTGGTGGCGGGTCGCTATTTTGCGCGACCCAACGAATGAAGAAGATGAGCTTTGGCTACTGGACTCCACGGCGGGAGGTTTAACGGAAGATAATTTCGTACAACTTCTGGAACGCCCTGGAATTTCGACCTATCGCAACTTAACTCAGACGATTGCTCATGAGTTCGTGCGATATCGGCAGTTCGTTAAAAGCACTGAGAATTTATCTGAGGAAGATCTCTTGAGGGAGGCTATGGTTCGCATTTCTCGACTGGGCGCTTTCGCTAACCTCGATGCTATTCCGGAAGAGAAACGGCTGGATTCGATCCGAAACATATTCGCCGAACGAATTCTTGCTCATGGGGGACGAGTTCCCTCACCAGGCAGAGTCTATCGAGGATTTGCGGCGCGCCAGCTATCAACGGTCGACTTACCATCGTCAACTAGCAATCAGCATGAAATCCAGGGAGTTAAGGAGCTCCGTGCACTGCTGGGAGATGACACGAACGAGTTGGATTGTATCTGGAAACTATATTTTGGCGATGGCACTGTCCGTGACGCACAAACTTCAACAGTGAAGTGGTACGACGCACGAGCTACCAATCCAAACCGTTCAGAATGGCGGCTCTATTATCCCGCGAAGAAGACTCCAATGGAGAAGGCCATGGAGGGAGATATGGTTCTCTTTGCGAGTCTTATAGGGGAAGACCGCGTTCACGCCTTCATTCTACCCAAAGGGACACCAATCTACCTTCAGGTGCGTGGTGCCCTTGACGCGATCGGCGTATCCGAAGACGTTCCCGATGAAATTGAAGAATACCTTCGGGAGCAGTTGCATCGTCGCGTGTGAACACTCAACGTCCAATCTGCGCCATTAAAGAGGGGATGCCATCTAGCTGAAGCTGTTCTTCCGGGGGGGCAGCGTGCGGAAGTTGTTTCAACAGTTCGGGTTCGCGCAGGTAGCGGTCCATCGTTTTAGCGATGGCAGTGACGACGGGCACGCAGACACTGTTGCCAAATTGCTTATAAGCCTGCGTATCGCTTACCGGTTGAAAATAGCCGTCATCTTCTCGGTTAAACATTCTGAGGAAATCTTCGGGAAACCCTTGAAGCTGAGCTGACTCGTAGGGTGTCAGCCGCCTCGGTCGCTTCTTTTCTCCCTGATTAATTAAAACCTCAGACCCATCCTTATAATAACGTGCACTTATGGTTCGGGTATAGCGTTCTTCACCAGTAAACACACTACACCCAAAGCCATTTCCGAGCGCCTGATGCTTTGCCTTATATTCTCGCAAATAACGCCAGAGATTCGGTGTGAGGGTATATTTCTCCGGAACATTCTCATGCGGCTCAAGGATATATTTAACCAGGGGCCATTCAACTATCGTTTCATCTACGCTTTTTGAATATCTTTTGCGAAGTCGAGTTTTTTCAATCACCAACCCTTGTTCAACCTCGTCCCAAAAACCGCTCCAATCAAGATACTCTGGCAAGTCGAAGTGCTCACGGTTGAAACCTACGATAAATATTCGTTCTCGATGCTGGGGAACGACCCGTGCGGCGTCTATGGTTTGATCGGTAAAAACATATCCTGCTTCAGACAACAGTGCCTGGATTACTTTCCAGGTCCTCCCCTTATCGTGAGAACGTAAGTTTTTGACATTCTCTAGCAGAAAAGCCCGGGGCTTTTTTTCTTTTAATATCCGCTGTATATAGAAAAACAAATTACCTTTATTTGGATCATCGAATCCGTGGGCACGTCCCAGGGAGTTTTTCTTTGCGACCCCGGCCAGCGAGAAGGGCTGGCAAGGAAACCCGCCTGTCAACACATCATGATCTGGAACATCGTCAGGTTCTATACTTGTGATATCTTCATTAAACACATGCCCATCTGGATCATTAAAATATGCCCTATATGTCTCCCTCGCCCATTTGTCGATCTCGGAGGTCATGACGCATCTCCCCCCCTGGCGTTCAAACGCGATCCGGATTCCGCCGATACCGGCGAAGAGATCGATAAAGCGGAAGTTTTTGTCTTTGAACGCATTCATAGGGCTCTCCTGTCCGGACAGCGATGGGTAGGCGACAACTCGCAGGATTGGGCGGATATCGTTGACGGTCGGAAAAACAGCGCCGTCCTCAATAGTTGAACAGAAAAGTTAGGCTCGCCTTTAAGGCCGGCGAGGAAATTTACTACACGCCCGTTCCGTATATCTTTCAGACATCGGTTGCCGGCATCGTCGTTTTCGGCCGGACAACCTGCGCATTCGTATAGCCCGACGAGAGCCATTCGTACAGTGCTTGTCGCCGACAAGCAGGCGTTAGTAGCCGTTGTGCCCTTCTCTAACAAGGCAAGAAGTTTTGGCCGAAATCGTTGTGGATTCACAGGTTTGGAAGTTCGTCCAGACACAGATTGTCGACTGGTGGTCCGAAGACGACCACAACTTCCCCTGGCGCGCTCCGGATGAAGAGTGGCGCCTTCTCGTGACCGAGGTCCTGCTGCAGCGAACACGCGCTGAAACCGTGGCGGACGAACGAAACGTGTTTTTTGCGCGCTTTAACTCGCCAGCGAGTCTCGGCGATGCCTCCGAAGAAGAGGTCGCTGAGGCGATTTATTCGCTCGGCCTGGCATGGCGGGCGAAATACCTTCGTGAGCTTGGGGCGGCTCTCGCTAAAACCGATGGCGTCGTTCCCGACTCCACCGACGAGATTCGCGAGCTCCCTGGTGTGGGTCCCTATGTCGCGGGAGCCTTTCAGGCGCTGCATCGCAACAAACACGCTTCTTTCGTGGATGCCAACGTCGTGCGTCTGCTGGCGCGCTTCTTTGGGTTTGAAAAGGATGGCGAGACCCGTCGCAAACGCTGGTTCCTTAAGTTGGTCGAACAGCTCTTCGACCACGACTATGAGCCGCGCACGTTCGGCTACGCCCTACTCGATTTCACGCGGGAGATCTGCGCGCGCAAGGCGCATTGCTCGAAATGTCCGCTGCGTGAGCAGTGTACGTTCGGGCAAAACTCTATGTCTGAATGAGTGTTTTTGGGTTCGAAGGTGGTGGCAGGCTGAGACGTCACCGCAAACAACCGGCACCATCCGCCCTTTTATCTGCTCTCTACACCAACAAAAAACGCCCCCGTCCCGGGGGCGTTTTTTCATTCATCGCGACGCTATCTCGACGCGCATCTCACTGCTTAAAAAACACGCCCCGCAGATCTTCGGTGGTCGCGATCGCCGAGTCGGCGCGGTAGGCCGTGGCGCGGAACTGGTAGTACATCCCGTCCTCGAAAGGGCCCTCGTAGGCGACGCTGAGGTTGGCGCTGCCGCCGGCGGGGGGGATGTCGTTGGCCTCCCAGACGATGTCGCCGTAGGCGTTGAAGACGACCACATTGTAGCTCTGGGCGTTGCTGGCCGGGCCCCAGGTGAGCGTGGGGGGCTCGCTGAGACCTTCGGGGCCCTCGGCGCCGGGGCTGACGGTGTCGAGGGCGGCGGTGACCTTGAAGGAGGGCGTCACCTCAAAGCTACCCTGGCCGGCTTCAATGGTGGTGCGCACGAGCTCGGTGCCAGCGATGCCCTCGTCGGGGTCGCGTACAAGCTCGTCGTTCTCAAAGCCGGCGAGCACGTAGTAGTCGCCGGCGGGCACGCCTTCGATGGTCCAGGCGCCGTCGACGTTGGGCGCGCCGCTGCGCGGCGCGCGCAGGCCGGCGGGCACCTCGCCGCGCACCGAGGTCTCGTCGAAGGTGGAGGCGACCACAAAGACCACCGAGCTCTGCAGGCCGCCGGAGGCCGCCACGATCTGAATCTGGCCGCTGACGTCTTTGAGGCCCTCGGCCGACTCGGTGAGCACCACGTCTTCGACGGCCGCGTCGGCCATCGTCACCTGCTCGGGCTCCACCTGGGTGCCGGCGATGTAGCCGCGCAGCTGATACTCGCCAGGGGGCACGTTGAAGATCGTAAACGCCCCGTCACGCGCCGAGACGCCGCTGATGCCGGTGTCCGGGTTGCTCTCGGCCACGACGAGCACTCCGCCCAGGCCGCCGTCAATGTCCACCCGGCCGCTGATCGACGAGAAGCCCTGCTCATCCTCGGGAAGCTGCAGGAGCGCCACATCGGTCTGGGCGGTGTCGATGACAAGTCCGCCGTCTTCGGCGTCGACCACCGCGGTGGTCGCGTCGATCGGCAGCGCGGTGCGCAGGCCGCCGGGGAAGGTCTGGAAGTCGGCGGCGCTGCCGCGCAGCGTAAAGAACTGCTGCACGGGCGCGCCCTCCGCATCGCGAAGCGCGGGGATCTGCAGGCGGTAGGTGCCCGCCGCGTCGCTCACCGAGACGTCGCTCAGCGCGCTTCCCTCTTCGTTGAAGGCGATGATCTGCGCGCCCTCGATGGCATCAAGGGTGGCCGAATCAAAGACCTGCCCCTGCACATAGAGCGCGGTGTGGCAGCGATCTTCGCCGCTCTCGGTCGCCTCGCAGACCAGGCCCGGGGCGCACAGGTCGTCGGCGCGGTCGCAGGCGGCGGCTTCACTCAGCAGGCAGCGCGCCCCCTCACCATCGTCCGGCACCAGGCAGCTGGCGTTGGGCCCACAGAGCGAGGGGTCTTCGTCGGTGTCGCAACGCCCGCCATCGGGGTGCAGGCAGCGGTTCGTGCCTTCGGCGTCGGCCCGGCACTCCAGCGCAAAGTCGCTTCCCTCACAGGGCTCCGCCACCTCCGGATCACAGACCTCGCCGGGGCCGGCGGCGTCGGAGCAACCTCCGCAGGCCTGCGCAAAGACCAACCCCAACGCGGCACACACCATCCATCGTGCGTTCTTCATAAAACGTTTTTACAGCGCGTCGCTGTAGCGCGACGCAAATTGATTCAGTTGTAGCGAAAAGTGCTGTGGAGGAGTCTACAACCGGCGCGCGGCCGGCGTCAGCCTGCGAGATGTTACGAGGTGTTTCGACGTATCCTACGGGCGACGGCGGAAGCTCCCCCGCACCCAGAACGCCCTATGGCTGTCGATCCCCAGCGTCACCGCACCGCGTCGAATGTCGCCATTGGCGCGGCGGTCATACTGGAAGCGCCACCCGGCTGCGGGCACCGCAAAGACATAGTCGATGGTGGCACCGCCGATGATGCGCGAGCGGGGGTGAAGTGAAGTTGGATCCCACGCCGGGTTGCAGCGGTTGGCGTTTCGGGGGCGGTTCAGATCGCCCGTGACGATGACGTTGCGCCCGCGGTTATGCTCGCGGGCGACCTCGTCTTTGAGCACGTTCCAGGCCTCGCGCCAGTAGCGTTTGCGGCGCTCTACGTTGGATTTGCAGCTCCAGGCACCGGCGATGAGGTGGGTGTTGATGATCGAGAGGTTGCGCTCCGGCAGATAGACCACCGTATGAAAACGCGTGGAGCTCACCCCGGCCCAACCCGCCGAGGCATAGGCAGTGCGCACCCTTAAGGTGTCTGCGCCGCGCACGGTCACCGGCACGTTAACACGCTCTCGCCCCCCGCCTGGCCGGGTGCCCCTGGGGCGGCGAGTATCCCAGCCCCATTGGGAGCGAAAGCGATCTCGCACGGCTTCGATCTCGCAGGTGGAGCCGCAGGGGTCGGCCGCGCCGATCTCTTGCCAGCCCAGGATGTTGGGCCCGTTTTTAGGGCCGATGTTGTCGCCCACGCGATCGATGACCGTCTCCATCGCCGCGCGGTCGGCGTAGTTGCGACCGATGTTCACGGTGGTGAAGGTCATCACCGCTTCAAAGGCGGGGTTCACCGCGGGCTCAGGCTCAGGTTCGGGTTCGGGTTCGGGTTCGGGCTCAGGCTCAGGCTCAGGCTCAGGCTCAGGCTCAGGTTCGGGTTCGGGTTCGGGTTCGGGCTCAGGCTCAGGTTCGGGTTCAGGTTCGGGTTCGGGTTCGTAGGTGTCCGGCGCAACGCCGGCGTCCTCTTCCGCGTCGGCGTCACCCCAGCCCGCGTCGTCGAGCGCGACATCGTGGAATGCGGCGTCTTCAAACCCGCCGGCATCCTCATCAAGCGACCAGTCTCCGGCGTCGCTCTCCGTCTCACTCACCATCCGAATCGAGGGCGGCATACACCCCACCGCCAGCCCGAGGAGCACCACCATCGCGCCACGAGCCACATGCCTTCTCAGAGACCGACCGCAGGACATTGCTTGAGCGTTCATCCGCATTCCTTTCGCGCAAGAGGCTCGGGGAAAGGCATGATCCCAAACCATGTAGGTGTAGGTAGCACCTGTTCAGAATAGCCTCCGAAACACAATTGCTCAAACTGTCCTCTGTGTGGTCTTCGTTTCCCTGTTCGGCGCTCTTGCCCTAAGGTCTGGCACACGTCCACCTGATGTCGAGTTATGGGTTGAGCTGGATATGATGAATCTTCGCGACACGTGTTTTTTCAGCAGCCTGCTGGCGTCATGCGGCTCCGGCTCACACTCTTCTGGCAAGGTGGCGCGATGAGCACAGACGATCGACACTTTCCTGCGATCATCGCCTTCGGGCTGTGGGTGTTACTGGTACATGCGAGCTGCGGCCTGGGCGATGCACAGGGGCCTGCGCTCTGCGAGAGCACCTGCCTCACCGCCAACGACGGAGTCTGCGACGACGGCGGCGCCGGGGCGGCCTTCGACAACTGCGAATACGGCACCGACTGCAACGACTGCGGTGAGCGCTTTGCCGGCGAAGCACCGACCGCGCCACTTTCTGTGGCGCCGGTATGCGACAACACCTGCCCTCATGCCCATGATGGCGTGTGTAATGACGGCTCCGGACAGCAATCCTTTCCCCTGTGTAGCCCCGGCAGCGACTGCGCCGACTGCGGCCCTCGCGAGGACATTCAAGCTTGCGAAAATGACGCCGACTGCGGGCTCTGGCATATATGCGGCTTGAAAGGTCGCTGCCAGGAGCCGGAGTTTGAGGACCACACCGAACACCTCCCGCTCTTTGAGCGCGAGGTGCGCGCCGGCGATCTTACGCAGGCCGCCTTCGAGCTTCCCGCCGGCGTCTCCTCGGCGTTCGTCGTTATCGAGGCAGCCTCCTCCCGCGACGGCCTTACGCTGCAGCGCGTATTCGATCCCCGAGATCGTTTCATCTTCGACGCCGAGGCCCCGGAGAACGATCGCATCAAGGTGTTCCCCCGGGAAAGCGGCGGACAGCTTGTGATCTACCTTCATAACACCCCCGACCTCACCCTTCTCGCTGGCGAGTACGGCCTGCAGTTCACGACGACCTGGCCCACCGAGGTGCGCGCCTCGGTGCTGGTCAAGCGCCTGCCTCGTGAGCCGCGTGGCGCGCGTCTTCAGGTCAACCTCTGGTTCGCCGACGACACCCTGGTCGACGCTGATAACGCGCCCTACGACACCAACTTTCAGCTGGCCCTGCGTGAGCTGCGCTCGCTCTACGCGCGCAAACGCATCAACATCCATCGCGTCACCTACCAGAACCTCGCGGAGGGTCACGCCCGCGCCTTGAGCGTTCCCCAGGGCGTCGATTCAATGTGCGCCAACATGCGCGACGCCTTGAGTGAGACCACGCTACCGGGGGTCAACCTCGTCATCGCCAGCCACTTCGCCTCGGGCGGCCTCCTGGGAGCCTCGTGCGGCATCCCCGGCATCCCCTCCTGGCCCGGACTCTCGCGCTCGGGTGTCGGCGTGGCTGGCTACCTCATCTTCGAGGATCCACAGCTGGCGGGGCACGTCATGGCCCACGAGATGGGCCACTACCTGGGGCTCTTTCACACCACCGAGCTCGATGGCATGAACTTCGATCCCATCCACGACACGCCCCAGTGCACGATAAGCTACGATACGAACTTCAATGGCATTTTGAGCGCCGACGAATGCGCCTACCGCGGTGGTGGGGACAACACCATGTTCTGGACCCTGCCCTCCAGCGACGCGTTCACTCAAAAGAAGACATCTCCCGGTCAACGCCATGTGCTCATGCGAAACCCGATGGTCGAGACCTACTGAGCCCTTCACGCGCCCACAAAAAAAGCCCCCGTCCCGGGGGCTTTTTTTCATTTAAAGTCAGATACTTGCATGGAGAAAAACCCTCCCATCACTGCGCCCGATACACCAGCCTGTAGGTCACCGGAAGCGGCAGATGTTCATTCTCCAGGCGCACGCGGATCTCCATACGCCCGTCGTCCAGCATGCGGTAGTCGGTGCGGAAGGGGCCGCCTTCGGTGAGCATCGTCACACGCACCACCTCACCGCGCAGCCCGGCGGTAAAGTGCACCGTCTTGCCGTCTTCTCCCTCCCGCGAGATGCGCTCGCCAGAGAGGGGAATCGCCACCGGGGTGCGATCTTCGCCCTGCACGGTAAAGGTCTCCTCGCTCTGCTCGATGCGCATGCGCGTATCAGGGCCATCGCTCTTTTTGAGGTAGCGCCGGGCCAGCGCGCGTTTGATGGGGTTCATCTCTTCGAGCGTCGGCTCAAAGGCCGCCAGAAAGTCGTCGCTTGCCGCCTCATCGAGCACGTAGCTGCCGCTGAAGTCGGGCGTCTGGGCAGAGGCAGTAGAAGCAAAACCTGTCGCCAAAAACGCCATCGCAAAAAACGACGTGATCAACACCCTGCGCAGCATCTGCATAAACAATCCCCGGAGAAGGTCGTGGCCATCGCCATCACAACGTGGCACCCGCAATCGATTCACGATGCTTTTAAATTAGCGCACCTTCACGCGCGATGACAGCCCGGGCCTCCCCCCCAGGGGCGATCCCCCCCCAAAAAACCCTTAAATCGCCTTCTCCACCGGGCTCACAAAGGCCCGCAGTCCTCGCCCCTGGGAGTCGAGTTCGGCAAGCGCATCGAGCAGAGCGTCGAGCTGCTCATCTTCCACGACCACGTACATCGCCCCGTTAAGCGAGGGCCAGATATGGTTCCCCATATGCGGCTCACCGGTGGTGGTGCCGCGGCCCTGCACGCCGTTCCAGCGCGTAAAGCCGCGCAGCTCCAGCTCATCGAGCAGGTGAATCAGGCGCTCCGAGAGCACCTCATTGTAGGTAATCATCACCGCTTTCACGTCATACCTCCGGTTTTGGTCTCGGCGTTACGCTCAAACATCCCGTAGAGCACCGGCACGATGATCAGGGTGACCACCGTCGAGAAGCTCAGCCCGCCGATCACCGAGATGGCCATCGGCTTCCACAGCTCCGCCCCCTCGCCAATCTCCAGTGCCAGGGGAATCATCGCGAGAATCGTCGTCAGCGTCGTCATCAACACCGGACGCAGACGCGAGACGCTGCCGTCGACGATCGCCTCAAAGATGGGCTGGCCGCGCCCCTGCAACAACTTGATGTAGTCGATGAGCACAATCGCGTTTTTCACGACAATCCCCACCAGAATGATCGCCCCGATAAGCCCGATGACGCTCAGGGGCGTGTCGGTGATCAACAGCGCGAGAATCACGCCGGTAAACGCAAAGGGAATCGAGAACATGATGACAAAGGGCTCTTTGAGCGACTCAAACTGCCCGGCCATCACCAGGTAGACGAGGATCAGACTCAGGGCGAGGATCAGGAAGAGGTCCTGGAAAGACTCCTGCTGCTCCTGGAAGTCGCCGCCGTAGGTGATGGCGATCTGCGGAGGCAGGTTCTGCGCATCGACCCACTCGCGCACGTCCTCCATCACCAGGTTCAGGGGGCGGCCCTCAATGCCGGCGGAGACCGTGAGCATGCGCTCGCGGTCGATGCGCTCGATGTTGGGCGGCACCATGAACTCTTTGATCTCACCCAGATCTTCAACGCGCACGCGCGCGCCGGTGGGCGTATTGATCGTCATCTCCCGTACCTGCTCGAGCGAGCCGCGCTCCCCCTCGGCGTAGCGCAGCACCACGTCGTACTCGTCGCCGCCGCGGCGGAAGATCGTGGCGGTCTGCCCGGCGATGTTGCCGCGCACCACCTGGGCGACCTGGGCGGAGGTCAGCCCGAAGTCGCTCAGGCGCTCGCGATCAAAGATGATCTCAAACTCCGGGCGGCTCTCACCGCGGCTTAAGTTGACGTCGCGGGTGCCCTCGATGCCCTCCATATGCTCGGCAAGGTCGCGGGCCAGCGCGGTGGTCTGCTCCAGATCAAAGCCGCGAATCTCCACGGAGACCGGCTGCGCGCTCCCCGCACCGCCGCTGTTACCGGAGGTCACCGTGGAGGTCACGATCTCGGGAGTGCCGGCCAGAATCCCGCGGATCTGGTCGGCGACCTCAAAGACCGAGCGCTCGCGATCGTCCTGGTCAATGAGCTCCATGCGCAGCTGAAACTCGTTTTTGCCCCCGCCCACCCCGCCAAACATCGAGCCGCTGGTGCCGCTGGTGCTGTTGAGG
Organism: Lujinxingia vulgaris; assembly: GCF_007997015.1. Classification (NCBI taxonomy): domain Bacteria; class Deltaproteobacteria; order Bradymonadales; family Lujinxingiaceae; genus Lujinxingia; species Lujinxingia vulgaris. The sequence continues at coordinate 609,347 of NZ_VOSM01000001.1, read as the reverse complement.
CGTTTGAGCTCGGGCACCGCGTCGGTGATCTGAGCCTCCAGCCTGCCAACCACCTCGGAGGTATAATCGAGGCTTCGGCTGGTCTCCAGCTCACCGCTCACCGTCACAAAGCCGTCATCGCTGATGGGCATAAACTCAGTGCCCACTCGCGGCACCAGCGCCACGCTCAGGCCAAAGACCACAAGCGCTGCCAGCATGGTGGTTTTGCGAAAACGCACCGCCACGCGCAGGCTCCCGCGGTAGACCGACTCAATGCCCCGAAGTCCTTTATCGATGCCGCGGGCCAGCGCTTTCAGCGGCCCGCGCCCCTCTTCATCGACGGGCTTCATCATCAACGAGCCCATCATCGGCGTGAGCGTGAGCGCGGCCACCGTGGAGGTCACCACGGTGACCACAACGATGGCGCCGAGCTGGCCGAACCACACGCCCGTCTGACCTTCCAGGAAGGTCAGCGGCAAGAAGACCGCCACCACCGTGAGTGTGGTGGCCACAACCGCCACACCCACCTCCCCGGTGCCGTGGATCGCGGCCTCCCTGGGTGTCGACCCCCGCTCGATATGCTGCATGATGTTCTCGAGCACGACGATGGCATCATCGACCACCATCCCCAGCGCGATCGAGAGCGAGCTCAGCGAGATCATGTTCAGCGTCGAGCCCACAAGCGTCAGGTAGATAAAGCCCACAATCAGCGAGACCGGGATCGTCGCCGCGATCACGATCGTGGCCCGCCACTGGCGCAAGAAGATCAGCACCACCAGCACCACGAAGACCACCGCGTAGAAGAGCACCGAGCTTAAGTTGTTGATGGCATCCACGATGAAGTCGGAGGTGTCGATGATCAGCGTCATCTCCACATCATCGGGCAAAGACTCGGCGATCGCCGGCATCTGCGCCATGACCCGCTCGCTGACCTCGACGGTGTTGGCCTCGGTCTGCTTCTGCACCGCAAAGGTCAGCCCCTGGCGACCGTTGACGCGCGAGATGGCGTCCTCATCGGCAAAGCCCTCGCGGATGCTCGCGACCTGATCGAGCGTGACCTGGCGGCCCTGGTAGTTGGCCACGATCACCCCGCCGATATCTTCGACGGAGCGAAACTCGGTGTTCACCCGCAGGTTGTAGCTCTCGGTCCCCAGGTCCACACGACCGGCCGGCGACGAGATGTTCTCAGCCTGCAACGCCTGGGCGATGCGCGAGACGTCGAGGTTGTAGGCGCGCAGCCGCTCCGGATCGAGCACCACCTGCACCTCCCGGCTGGGCGCGCCGGTCACCGAGACATCCCCCACCCCGCTGATGCGGTTGATGGGGTTGACGATATAATCGTCGATGATCTGCTCGAGCTCCGGATAACTCTCCTCGGCGGTCACCGAGTAGATGACCACCGGAATGGCGCTGGCATCGAACTTTTGAAGGATGGGGTCATTGACGTCATCGGGCAGCAGAAACTCAGCCTGCCCCAGGCGGTCACGCACGTTGTTGGTGGCCTCGTCCATGTTGGCGCCACCGTTAAACTCCAGGGTGACCACCGAGACGTTATCCATCGAGGTGGAGGTGATCTCCAGAAGCTCCGGAGTGGTGCCCAGCGCGCTCTCCAGGTGCTCGGTGACGTTGCGCTCGACCTCCAGCGCACCGGCGCCCTCGTAGCTCGTGATCACCGAGATGATGGGCGAATCGACCTCGGGGAAGAGGTCCACCGGGAGGCGAATGTAGGAGTAAATGCCAAAAACCATGATGGCGATAAAGACCATCGAGGTGGCGATAGGCCGAGAGACGGCCAGGCGAAAGATGTTCATAATGCGTCCTCAATGCAGCAAAACAGGCAGCGTCGCCGCAACACGTTGAGAGCCACCCGGGGTTGCGAGCGCGCGCTGAAAATGAGCGCGCGCCCGCCAGCATCAGCCGGGCTGATCGGCGCTCTGGGCCTCATCATCGGCCTTGTCTTCGGCGCGCACATCGCGCTCATCGACCTCCGGGGTAACCTCATCGCCCCCCTCCGACTGATCCTCGGGCGCCCCCACCACCTCGACCTCCGTACCCTCATTGAGGCGAGACATCCCCTCGATCACCACCTGCGCGTCGGCCTCAAGACCGGAGCGCACAAGCTGGCGATCCTCAAAGCGCTCCCCCACCTCGATGAACGCGCGGTGGGCCTTGTTGCCGGGCTCCACCACCCACACAAAAGGCCGCTCGCGGCCGGGCTGGGTCTGCAGCGCGCTGCGCGCCACAAAGAGCCCCTCCACCTCGCCAAGCTCCAGGCTGGCGCGGGCCGACATCCCGGGGCTGAGCCGCCCGTCTTCATTGTCCAGGCGAATCTCCACCCGGAAGCTGCGACTATCCGGCGAAATCGTCGGATTTATCCGCGTGACCTCCCCGGCAAAATCTTCGCCCGGGTAGGTGTCCAGGTTCACCGTGGCCTTCATCCCCATCTTCACCTGCGGAAAATAGCGCTCGGCCACATCGATGATCACCTTGAGGGGATCGATCTGCTGCACCGTCAGGAGCGCCGGGGCCTGAGCCCCCACCACAAACTGCTCGCCGGCCACAAAATACCGGTTGGTCACCACGCCAGAGATCGGGCTTGTGAGTACGGTGTTGCTCTCCAGGAGCTCAATGTTGGCGCTGATGGAGTCGTAGGCCGCCTGAGCCTGCTCGAGCTGCTGGCGCGCCACCGCGCCGATGTCCACCAGGCGTTTGGCCCGGTCGAGCTCGGTCTGCGCGGTGCGCAGCTCCACCTGCGCCTGGCGCAGCGTGGCGTCATCCATCCTGGCGAGCACCTGGCCGCGGCGCACCCGGTCGCCCTCCTGCACGAGCATGCGCTCAATGCGCGTGCCCTGCTGACCGGTGATCTGCGCCACCTCCCAGGCCTCCAGCGTCCCGGAGTAGGTCGCGCGCCGTGGCAGCGTCAGCTCCTCTGGCGAGCTCACACGCACCGGCGCAGCCCGCTCCACGCTCTCTTCAGCCTCGGTGGCCTTCTCCTCGGCCGGGGGCTTGCACGCCGCGCTGCTCACCAGCAGCGCCAGCGCCGTAAGCATCACCGCGCCACGTTGAAACCTTCGTTGCACCTTCTTCGCAGAGGTCATCATCATCGCTTCAGTCATCGTTCTCGCTCCCGGCTCCGACCAGCTCTTCAAGGTCGAGCAGCGCGTTTAAGTAGTCGTTGAGCGCGGCGGTGTAGTTAAGCCGCGCGTCGGTCAGCGCGCTCTCGGCGTCGTTGACCTCCATCAGCCCGTAGGCGCCTTCTTCGTAGCTGGCCTGCGCGATGCGGTACCCTCGCTCGGCCTGCGCGACGTTGCGCTCCTGGGCCTCAATGGTCTTCTCCAGGTCGGCCAGACGCGCCTTCGCGATCTCGAACTCCGAGCGCAGCGACTGGCGCAAAAACTCTTCCTGCAGCCCCAGCCGCATCTGATCGACCTCGGCCTGCTCCACCCGCTGGCGCAGCCCCGGGCTGAAGATCGGCACCGAGAGGGTCAGCCCGGCGATCGCCGTCTCCCCCCACTCGTAATCCCAGAACTTCAGGTCGTTGGCCTGCCCCTGGTAGGTAAAGCTCCCGAAAGCGGCCAGCGTCGGCCAGTAGGCGGCCTTCTCCAGCGCCACCTGACGCTCCACCAGGCTGCGCTGGCCGCTGAGCTGAATCAGGTCGGCGTTTTGTTCAAAGTTCGGCTCCAGCTCGGCGGTATCGGCCTCGGAAAAAAGCTCGCGCAGCGAACCCGCCAGCCGGATGTCCTCATCAATCGGGATGGCCGTGAGCAGCTTGATGTAGTTGAGCGCGCCCTGATGGTTGCTCATCGCCCGGCTGATCTCGGGCTCCACGTTGCGCACCTGCACTTCCGTGCGGATCAAATCGTACTCCGGCGCCACCCCCTGCTCGTAAAGCGCGCGCACAAGCTCCAGGTTCTTCTGCAGGGTCGCGTAGCTCTCTTCGAGCACCTGCAACGACTCCAGGGTGATGAGCCCGTTGAGATACGCCCGCTGCACCTCCACGCTCACCGTGGTCTGCGAGGCCTCCACCACCAGCTGGCTGAGCTCCGCGCTGGCCTCGGCCAGATCGATGCTGCGGTTGAGCTGCGTCGACCACAGCGGCACCGAGACCTGAGCCGAGAAGTTGAAGTTATGCTTGTTGCCCGTGCGCAACACCCCGCCCCCGAAGGGGCTGTCTTCGGGAAGCACAATGAAGGGCGTGCGGATGTAGTTGGAGTACTGCCCCTCGGCGCTCACCTGCGGAAGCCGCCCGTAGCGCGCTTCTTTGAGGGCGAGCTCGGCGCTCTGCACGTCGGCCTGAGCAAGCGCGATCTGGTTGCCGCGACTCGTCGCCCGCTCCACCGCCTCATCGAGCGTCAGCACCCGGGCCGCGCCGGCCTGCTGCTCCGCGGCCTGGCGATCATCGGGGCCTGGCTGCGCGAGCTGGGGACGCTCAGGGGCCTCGGCCTCTGCCGTGCCGCCATCCTGACCCTCAACCGCCTCCTCGGAAGCGTCGTCGGGCATCTCCTGCGCCCCTGCGGGCGTATTCAGGAGCATCAGCGCGCAGAGCCCGAAGGCGCCGGCGCCGGCGACACGAAACATGCGTTGTTTACGCATCGGCGCCCTCCTCTTCCTTTGCGTCCTGACGATCGCGCCAGCGCACGAGCATCGCGTCCATGTCCTCGACCAGGAAGCGATGCCACTCCTGCATCTTCGTCAGGCGGCGCTGCGCCACGACGTTGTCTTCGGGGAGCCCGGGGATGGTGTCGTCGAGCACCTGCAGCACCGTGACCATGCGACGACGCGCTCGGGCCAGTGACACCTCGAAGGCGTCCGGCGCCAGACGGTAGTAGGTGTGACGATCGCCCGGCACCGTCGTGCGCTCCAGCAGCCCCATACCGTCGAGGAGGCGAGTGTTGGTGCTCACCGAGGCTTTGCTGACCTGGAGGATTTCGGCCATGTCGTCGAGGGTCAGCGCCCGATCTTCGATCAGCACCAGGCCGAAGATGCGGCCGGCGATGCGGGGGGCGCCGTCTTCTTCAAAGAGCAGGCCGAAGCGCTCAATGAATTCGATCTCTGCGTCATTCATAGGTTCGTCTCAGTGGGTGTTCTGCGTGTCATGCGTTGTCCATATGAAACATTCAGTATGAACTGAACGAACTAACGGCGCTAATCTGGAGACTATTTCACGCCGCGTCAACCGCATCTTCCCAAAAAGGCAAACCACCCACCAAAAACCGAACACGATCAACAACTTAGACCCATGACAGCCACCCGAATGAAAATAAAAACGCGCGACCCTCCGGGCCGCGCGTCACGCTTTTACTTCGATCGATGTCGGTTCAGGCCGACCTGAGCGCCGCTCAGGCCCTGCGTCGCCGACGCCACCTTCCCGTCATCAGCATCGCCACGATCAAAAACCAGTAGGCCAGTGGCGGCGATCCGCCGCTGCTGCTGCAACCGCCCTCGTCGTCCGATCCGCCGGTGGGTTCTTCCACATCCCAGCCGCCGGCGTCACTGCCCGCATCGGAGCCGGAGCCAACATCGCCCGCGCCGACGTCATCGCTGCCCGCGTCGCTGTCGTCCGGATCGCCCTCCACCGGCACCTCGGTCTCGCATCCGTCGACCTCGTCCCAGTCGGTGGTGCCAAACTGCCAGGGCATCTCCCCCTCAAAGTGGTTGCACTTATCGGGCACGCAGAGCTCGGCAGACTCACCCGGGCCACCGTCGCCGCTGAGCGCCGCAACGCGCACACACTCGACGCCTTCCATCACAAAGCCGTGAAACGCATCGACCTTATCGCTCAGGTAGCGCTGCTCCAGGACGGTGTCGCCGCGCTGCAGCTCCACGTAGTAGCTCACGGCCCCGGGCACCGCTCCAAAACGAATCATCTGATACGCATCGCCCCACTCACAGCTGTTGCCGGTGCCCTCGGCGTAGGTCTCGCGGTACCAGGTCAGCTCGGGCGCGCCCTCAACCGGCGCCCACGCATGGTCAGCGTCGACCTCGAAGCTGCGCTCAAAGTCGTCCTGGTACTCATTCCCGTACGTCACGCGCATGCTGTAGGTACCCTCGGCCAGCGGCGCTTGAGGCAAAAGCTCGCGCACAAAGCCGAAAAACGCGGCCTGACTCATCCGCTCTACGCTCACCGCCACAGGCTCGCCGGCCTCGTCCACAAGCTCAATGGTCGGATCGTCCTGCGCGCCGTTAAAAAAGATCAGAAGCTGCGCATCGGGCGCCACCACCGCATCTTCGGCGGGCAGGGCATCGACCACATACTCAAGCGCCGGATCGCAGGCGTGAGCCTCCACGGCATAAAGACCGCTTGCGAGCATCACCCCCGCACCGATCGCCAGGCCATTTCCAACATTCCACATCGTCATACTCCCGGCCGCCTTAAAGGGCGGCCATATTTTTGAAGATTTACATCAGACCTCTAAAGAGCTCAGCGACGCCGACGCCACACCAGCACTCCCAGCGCACCGACGAGCAGGCTCAGTGCGCCGCCTGCCGGGCTTCCCGACGAGGAGCAACCGCCTCCGCTGACAGCCTGCTGCGAACCATCATCGCCCAGGGCGACGTCACCGCCGGAGCCTGTGCCCACATCGCCGGAGCCCGCATCAACACTATCTCCCGCGTCGACCTGAGGATCATCGCCCACATCATCGCCGGGCTCAGGGCCCACATCATCGCCGGGCTCAGGCCCCACATCATCGCCGGGCTCAGGCCCCACATCGTCGGTGGGCCATTCACCCACATCAAAGCCAGCATCGCCACCCACATCGCCCCCGCTCGGGTCGTCTCCCTCACCGGGCTCGCCCGGGCAGCTGCCCTCACTCACAAGGCTCCAGTCGGTGGTTCCCAGCATGCCGGGGCTTTCATCGCGGCCATAATGGCGGCACTTCTGGGGCACGCAGCGCTCCGAGGCCTCGCTCTCGGTGCCGTCGCCGCGGATGGCATACGCCCGCACGCAGACCACATCGCCCAGGGTGATGCCGTGCTCGATGTCGGCGCGCCCGACCATCGGGCCGATCTCAAGGGCCGTATCAAACTCGGTCTCAAGCTCCACGCGGTAAGCCACAGCACCTGCGGCGGGATGAAGTTTGATGCGGTGATGCTCATCGCCAAACTCACAGCTATTGCCCACGGCCTGGTCGAAGGTCTCCCGGTACCAGGTCAGCACCGGAGGGGCCGGAGGCGCAGGCCAGGCCGCCTCGGCATCGACGGTAAAGAGGCTTGAGACGTTGTTCTGAGGGCTATGCTCGTACGTGGCGCTGAGCGTGTAGGTGCCCTCCGCCAGAGGTTGTGCAGGTTGCAGCGAGCGGGCCACCCCGAAGAAGGAGGCCAGGTGGGTCGTGAGCACCGTGGCCTCAACCCGCTGGCCGTCGGCGTCTCGGAGCTCGATGGTGGGCTCCTGCCCCGCCCCAAACCCAAAGAGCCACCCCTTAACATCGGGAGCCACCACCGCGCCCTCCGAAGGGTAGGTGTCGGTGATCTGACCCAGAGGCGGCATGCACGCATCGGCAACCGCCACCTGCCCCACCGTCATCGCCCCACCTACCGCCAGCCCCAGAAGAGCTGCACCTGTCACTTTTTCCAATCGCATCGTCGCCTCGTTTGCTTGCTGAACACCAACCATTCACCAGTATGCGTAAGACACCTTTCACCATGCACGCAGCGCTTGCTCAGCGCCAGCGCGTCGCGCACCTCCGCGCTCCGCCTGCACCTCCCAGACGTGCCCCCCGAAGCATTCAGACCCGTGTTGGACCGCCTCAGCCCAGCCCCAGCGCCTGGCTGGCCGCCTCAACGACCTTATCGCTCAGAATCACCCCCTTAAAAAACACCACCCCGGCCACCCCGGCCTCCATCTTCTCGCGGTCGGCCCGCAGCCGCTCGCTGACCACCAGAATCACCGGCCGCGCGCTCTTCAGCTCGGCCAGCCGCTCCAGCCGACGCCGCAGATACGACGCTCGCCAGGCCCCCACAATCTCCAGAAGCACCTCCCCACCGTCGGGCTCCCGCACCACATAATCGGTAACGAGCACCTCGTTATCGCCCAGGTCCACGACCTCCCCCTGGCGCACAAGCTCCCAGCCCTCGGGCGCCTGGTCGGGAAAACGCTCCTCAAACCACTGCTCCTCCTCGGCCACCCACTGCCCCCGCACTCGCCGATCGCTCTTCAGACCCTGGTCGGGCCCCAGCTCAAAGGTGCGCTCTTTGTTATCCCAATCGACCACCGCCTCAAGCTGCCAGCCCTTGAGATGCAACACCGCCGGCAAAAAACTCGCCATCGACAACCCGTAGCGCTTCCCTCCCTTGAGCACGCTGGCCGGCCCATCGACCTCGATCACATAGCCGCCTTTGACCCGCTCGGTCCGATGCATGAGCCTGTGAAACTTCAACATCTGAAAAAGATAACGCAGCCGGTTGGAGTCCTGCCCCTGGAGCGAGATCTTCAGACTCAGCGCCCGGTAGAGCACCGCCTGCGCCAGCGCCAGGTTGTAACGATGCAGCAGGCCCTCGGCGTCGATCGTCTTAAAAGAGCTGAGCACCTGGCGCTCCTCAAGGTCCGCATAAAGCGCCACCTCAAGCGCCTGCGCGCTCAACCCCATCGCCCGCCCGACCTCCTCAAGCACCGCGGCGCGCGCCTCTTCCCGATGCGGATTGCCCGCTTCGGCAGCCGCCAGAAAGAGCGCCTCGCGCACCTCGGAAGGCTCCGCCTCCGAGCGCACCTCGAACGCGCTGCGGTCGTAAAGAAGCTTCGCAAGCCCCCGCCAGATCAGAAAATCGGTGCCATGGCCAATGGCCTCCTCCACCCGCTCATCGACCAGCGCGCGCGGCTTGTTGAGGTGGTCGTCAAAGATGCTCACCAGCGCCTCAGCGCGCTCCAGAGCCTCGGGCGCCTCCACATCCAGATAACGCGGAACGATGGCGCCGCGCGTCTTTTTCACCCTCAAAAGATCACTGGTAAGCATCGTGCTCCCGACGTCGCTGGCTCACAAACCCCTCGACCGAATCCGCCGTCACCAGCTCGTACAACAACGCCCGCTTCCCCTCTCCTCGCCGCAAAATTCGGCCCAGCCGCTGCACATGCTCCCGCACGCTTCCCGAGCCGGCCAGGATCATCGCCACCGAAGCCTCCGGGATGTCCACCCCCTCGTTAAGCACCTTGCTGGTGACCAGCACGCGGTAGGTCCCCTCACGCACCCGTTTTAAGATCTCGCGCCGCTCCTTGATCTTCGTCTCGTGGGTGATCGCCGGGCATAAAAGCGCCTCACTGATGGCGTAGACCGAGGCGTTATCGTTGGTGAAGATCAGCACCCGCTCGTCGGGGTGCTCATCGAGAAGGTCGAAGAGCAGCGCCAACTTCTCCTGGTGCACAAGCGCCAGCC